>DAOQXO010000012.1:0-38933 GCA_035342635.1 Steroidobacteraceae bacterium | reverse complement strand
CGCACAACGCGGAGGCGCTTTACCGCTACCAGAAGGCGATGAGCGCGACCAACCCGCCGCCCGATGACATGCTGCGCGAGTGGGCGCGACAGATGGCGGGACTCGAGGAATACATCGAGGCGCGCGTCGCCGAGGCGGGCAACACCCAGCTCGTGAAAGGCAGCGGCTGGAGCTCGGGCGAGGCGGTGTACGAGTTTCCCGAGTTCGGCGCCGAGGACGCGGTGGCGTACAACGCGTTCGTGAAGCCGATCCCGAGCGGCGTGTGGATCACGATGCGCACCTGTGTCGAGAAGCGCCCCCGCGTCCGCCACGTGTTCGAGTCGCCGCTCGTCGACCTGGTGCAGGACCCCGATACGCTCGAAGTGTTCGGCGCGATCGTCGAGACGCGCGGCATGCGGCGCGCGATTCGCGCACGGCGCGGCGTGATCGTGGCGGTCGGTGGCTACGAGGCCGACATGGAGATGCAGCGCAACTACTACGGGCTCGCGGAAGCCTGGCCGCTCGGCACGCCGGCCAACACGGGCGATGGCGTGCGCGTCCTGCAGAAGGCCGGTGCGGAGCTGTGGCACATGCGCAATTTCGGCCAGTCGGGCGGCATCTGGCCCGGCATCAAAGTGCCCGAGTTCCCGACCATCTTCATGCGCCGCCATTTCTGGCAGACCTTCAGCTGGATCGAGATCGGCGCCGAAGATCGGCGCTTCTACAACGAGGGCGCCGAGCTCTATCACACGCACTACAAGGAGCGACACCACGGCCACTGGGTCGACACCCCGCACTGGCGCGCGGGCCCCGTGCACATGCTGTTCGACGAAAACGTGCGCGAGCACAACTGCCTCGTCACGCACGCGATGAGCTGGAACACCGTGGTCGAGGGCTACGAATGGAGCGATGACAACAGCGTTGAGGTGGACAAGGGCTGGATCGTGAAGGCCGACTCGATCGAGGCGCTCGCCGCGAAGATCGGCCGCGATCCGGCGCGCGTGGCGGCCGAGGTCGCGCGCTTCAACGCGGCCTGCGAGCGCGGCGAGGACACGGACTTCGGGCGGCCCGCCCACTCACTGCAGCCGCTCGTCACGCCGCCGTACTACGCCGTCAGGATCGATCTGGCGATCGTGTGCACGAGCGGCGGGGCAAAGCGCAACATCCTCTCGCAGGTACTCGACCCGCGCGGCCAGCCGATTGCGCGGCTGCACGAGGCCGGCGAGCTCGGCTCGATGATCTCGCACCTGTACCAGAACGGCTCCTACCTCACCGAAGCGATGATTTCCGGTCGCGCGGCGGGGCGCAGCGCAGTTATGCTGGACCCCTGGAAGATGAAGAGGGTCGCCTAGATGCGCGTGGTCACCCCGGCGATGAAACTGGACGTGCGGATCGATGAACTCGCCGCAAAGGACGGCCTGCTGCAGATGAGCGGGGTGGCCGGCATGCTGCCTTGCGAGACTACGCTTCGGCCCTCCGAACTGCGCCGGATGATCGGCAAGCTGATGCGCCCGTCGATCCTCAGACTGCTGCTGAGCGGCGATCCTCCGGTGCCCGGCAAGCCACCGGCGCGTTGACGCGCACCCGCGCACGATACCTGCGTATCGCGGCGAGGATGTCGCGCGCGTACTCCCGCTCGAACTCGCGTACGCTCAGCCCTCCGGGGTGGTGGGGCACACCGGGCAGGCGTCGTCCCCGCCGGCCTGCGCCGCGCCGCTGCCGCTCGCAAGTGCCAGCAGTCGTTCGACGCGCTGGCGCGGTACGCGCGGCCAGGCGAGCGCGCTCGATGGCCAGCCGCCGAGGACCGCCGCGATCGCCATGGCATACCCGGTGCGCGAGCAACACAGCACCGGGGCATCGATGGCTTGGGCTACCGCGGCGTGCACCGGTGCCATGCACGTGCAGCCGAGCGCAATGGCTTCGGCGCCGTCGTGTTCGATGGCCTCGCGGCACGCCTCGACGATGCGCGCCGTCACGTTCCCGTCCCCGCCCTGCAGGCGCGCCATGACGTCGACCGGCTCGCCGAGTTGGCGGATCGACGCGCAGCGCGCCGCAAGTCCGCTCGCCGCCAGTCGCTCGTCGTAGATGAAGCGCATCGAGCGTGGCCACACCGTCACGATCGAGAAGCGCCGCGCCACGAGCGTCGCCGCGTGCAGCGTTGCCTCGCCGGCGCCGATCACGGGCGCATCGCCGAGGGCGCGCATGGCGTTGATCGCGTAGTCGCCGAAGGTATCGATGTACAGTGCATCGGCGCCGCCGGCGAGCGCCTCGGCGGCCGCGGCTGCGTGGCTTGCGGCCACGAGCACATGATCGAAGGGTGTGTGCGGGAAGGCGGATATCGGCAGCGGCCAGGGCACGAGCTCGATGCCGGGCGGAGTCATCGCCGAAAGATGCGCCGGGGCGCCGGCTGCGCAGGGCGTGCCACTGCCGAGGATCGCGATCCGTTTCATAGCGAGCGCGCGCCGTCGAGGACCATGCGGAAACGCGCCTCGACTTCGGCACGGCGTGCATCGAAGCGATCGCGCAGTCCGCCGTTGGCGACGCAAAAGGGTTGCGGGCCGAGCTCGAGCGGCATCAGTGCGACTCCCAAAAACCGCATATCTGGAACATCGGTACGAAATTCCGAACTTGATTGACAGGAGTCTGAGCCCGATGCCACCGTAAGTCGAGACACCATAGGAAACGACGGACGGGATTTCAGGCGATGATCGGCCCAGGACTGCTACTGTCGGGGGGGTTGCGGGTCTCGGCCGCGCGCACGCCGTCGAAGGTCGCGCTCATCTGCGCGCAGCAACGTCGGACCTATGCCGAGTTGCTCGGGCGCGTGAACCGCGTCGGCGCGCGCCTTGCCGCACTGGGCTTCCGGCCGGGCGATCGCGCCATCGTGCTCGCGCCGAACTGCATCGAGTACCCGGAGCTGATCTGCGGCGTCGCCGACGCCGGCGGCGTCGTCGCGACACTGAGTGCGCGTTCCGCGACCGCGGAGGTCACCGCGGCCGCCAATGACTGTGGAGCGCGCGTGCTGTTCGTGCACGAGGCGAACCTCGGCACGGTCGATCGATCGGCGCTGCCGCTGGTCGAGCACGTGATCGTGCTCGGCGAGGAGTACGAGGCCTGGCTGCGCGCGGCGGATCCTGCATTCACGCCAATGCTGTCGGCTGCGGGCGCGCCGGTTGCCGAGACCGATCCGTTCACGCTTGTCTACACATCCGGCACGACCGGCCGGCCCAAGGGTATCCTCATCTCGCACCGTTCGCGCACGCTGACATTCCACGCGATGGCGATGGAATACGGCTGCTACGGCCCGGACGACCTGCAGCTCGGCATCGCGCCGATGGCGCACGGCGCGGGCTTCGCATTCATCATGTGTTCGGTGTATTTCGGCGGGACGGTCGAGATCCTGCCGAAGTTCGATGCCGAGCTCGTCGTCGGCAAGCTGGCGGAGGGCGAGTTCACCGGCGTCTTCATGGTGCCCACCCACTACTCCTCGATCTTCGGGCTCGGGCCTGGGGTGCTCGAGCGCCATCGCGGCAAGGCACGCGCGCTGCGCACGATCATGTCGAATGCAGCCGCGTTGCCGCAGGTGCTCAAGGAGAAGATCGTCGGCTACTGGGGGCCGGGTCTGCTGCACGAGACCTATGGCTCGACCGAGGCCGGCATCGTCACGAATCTGCGCCCGCAGTACCAGCTCGAGAAGCCGCGCTGCGTCGGCCTGCCGTTCGCGCTCAACGAAGTGCGCTTGCTCGATCAGGCTGGCCGGGATGTCGCGGAGGGTGAGGTGGGTGAGCTGTATTCACGCTCGCCGTACCTGTTCAACGGCTACTACAACCAGCCGGAGGAGACCGCCGCGGTGTGGCGGGACGGCTGGCTGACGGCCGGCGATCTCGCGCGGCGCGACGCCGACGGTCATTACTACATCGTCGATCGTCGCAAGGACATGGTGGTCTCGGGCGGGCTCAACGTGTACCCGCGCGAGATCGAGGAGGTGCTGCAGGCGCATCCCGCCGTGCACGAAGCAGCGGTGATCGGCGTGCCCGATGAACACTGGGGCGAGCGGCTGTGTGCGTACTTCGTCCTGCGGCGGGAGCGACATGCCGGCAGCGACGAACTCGAGGCCTGGTGCCGCGAACGGCTCGCGGGCTACAAGGTGCCGAAGGAATTCCGCGCGCTGGCCGAACTGCCGCGCAATGCCGGTGGCAAGGTCCTCAAGAAGGAACTGCGCCAGTTGAGTTGAACGGGTGGGAAGGGCCGGTTTCCCGCGCCCCTCCCACCCGTCAACCTTCCCCCCCTGAACTAGAACTTGTGCGAGTAGCGCAGGCCGATCGTGCGTGGTTGCGCCACGTACGAATACGGCCGCAGCCCGCACAAGGGCAGCCCATCCGGACCGAGGATGCTGCACTGGCTGGTCGTAAACAGGTCGGCGCGCTCGTCGAACACATTGTTCACGAACAGTTCGAGGCCCCATGGGCCGCGGGCGATGCCCGCGGAGAAGTCGGCAATCGTGTAGGCATCCTGCTTGCCGAGCACCGCCCGGTCGGCATCACGCAGGTCGGACCAGGCTTCCCCGTTGTACACGACTGAACCCTGCACGAAGCTGTCGAAGGTGCCGAGCGTGAACTGGTAGCGCGCAATGGCATTGCCCTTCCACTCGGGCGTGACCGGCAGCTGCGTCCCCCTGGACGCGTCCGGCGGCGGGCAGGCGCTCGCATCGATGCAGTAATCCTCTTTCAGTTCGCCGTCGATGTAGGCGAGGCCGCCGGTCAGGCGCAGCGCCGGCGTCACGGCCCAGCTCACGTCGGCCTCGAGCCCGCGGATCTGCGCCTTGCCGGCATTCCTGATTTCGGTGAGGCCATTGCTGCCGAGATAGGAGAACTGGATGTCGTCCCAGTCCTGCTGGAACAGGGCGCCGTTGAAACGGAAGCGACCGTCGGCCCAGGTGGTCTTCCAGCCGAACTCGTAGTTCTCCAGGTAGTCCGCCTCGTAGGGCGGCAGGTTACCGCGCCGGTTGATGCCGCCCGGCCGGAAGCCCTCCGAGTAGGTCACGTAGAACAGCTTGTCTTCGGTGACCCGGTACGTGGCGTTCAGTTTGATCGTTTCGCCGGATTCGTCGGTTTCCTTGTCGAGGTTGGTGCACGGCGCACCGTTGATGCCCACCGGATCGAAGCACACGGCCTCGCCCGTGCCGCTGCTGTAACCCGCGGAAAAGCCGAAGAAGCCCTTCAGCGAGCTTTCCGCCTCGAAGAAGCGCACGCCGCCGGTCAGCGAGAGCCTGTCGTTGACGTTGAACGTGACCTCGCCGAAGGCCGCGTAGTCCTCGTCTCTGCGCTCCTGCTGCGTCAGCCAGATCGTGTCCGGCCAGCCGGTGACCGTCAGGGCGTCCGCGAGGCCGTCGATCTTGTAGTTCTGTTCGATGCCGTGCTTCTGCAGTTGGTAGAAGAGCCCGGCAACGAAGTAGACACGATTGTCCTGCGAGGAAGACAGGCGGATCTCGTGGCTCTGCTTGGTGAACGTGTCCTCGCCGATGAAGTACTGCGACGGGTCGATGAAATCGCCGTTGTTGTCGTACCAGTAGGCGCCGTAGCCGTGCAGCACGTCGTAGTAGTACGAGTAGTCGTTGTACTCGTTGTCGGTGTCGACCTTGCGATCGAGGTAGGAGCCCGCGTACACGAAGTCGAGGTTCGCGAGCTTGCCCTCGATGGTCAGCGCGGCCTGGTACCAGTTGTCCTTCGCGCCCACCGGCTTGAAGGCGCTGTAGCTGAGGTCCGCGCCGTTCTTGTCGACGAGAAAGCTGCCCTTCGTGTTCTGCTCCTGCGCCATCAGCTGCGGCGTGATCGTCCAGCTGTCGTTGAGGTCGATCCTGAGCGCCGCGCGCGCGCCGTAGGTCTCGAGTTCGTTCTGGTCCTCCTCGACCAGCGCGGAGTTGTCGATCGTGCCGCCCCAGGTCGGGAAGGTGCGCTCGAGCAGCACGTTGTCGATGTAGCCCGGGTCCTGCGCGTACCAGCCGACCAGCCGCAGCGCTGCCCGGTCATTGATCGGCAGGTTGACGAAGCCTTCCGCGGAGTAGCCCTCGCTGCCGCCGTCGACGGTCGTGCCTTCGAGGTCGAATCCCGCGGCGAATGCGGACGGGTCGGGCTTGTTGGTGATGATGCGGATCGTGCCGGCCTGGGAACTCGCGCCGTACAGCGTGCCCTGCGGGCCTGCCAGCGCCTCGACGCGCGCGACGTCATAGATGCGCACGTCGAGCGAACCCTGGATCGTCGTGATCGGCTGCTCGTCCAGATAGATACCGACGCTCGGCACCGGGCCGGAGTGGTTCGAGTTCTCGCCGCTCGCCACGCCGCGGAAGTACACCGCGGTCGCGCCCGGGCCGATGGACTGGTATGCGACGCTCGGCAGGTACTTCACGTAGTCGTCGAAGCGCGTCACGTGTAGTTGCTCGAGTTTCTCGGTGCCGATCGCCTGGATGCTGAGTGGCACGTTCTGCAGGCTCTCCTCGCGTTTCTGCGCGGTGACGATCACCTCTTCGAGGCCGCCCGATGTCTGTGCCTGCGCGGGCGCCACTGCTGCCATCACGGCCGCGGAGACGGCGCTGACGCCGTACATGCCCGCCGCGCGCGCGCGGGCGCTCTCCCTGTCGAGCTTCCTGCGTCTGCTTCTGGTCATGATTCCCCCTGGCTTTTCCTTGGGTTCTACGGGTACGGATAATCGGTCAGTGCATGGCCCAGTGCCGCCTCGAGCGGCGCAAGCCACGCGGCGTAATGGCGCCACTGGTCGACGCCGTCGCGGTAGATGGGGCGCCGTACCTGCTCGGAGCTCGCGGTACGCACGGTGCGCGTGTTCTCGTGGAAGCGCAGGCAGGCCGGCTCGAACGGCAGGCCGCAATAGGCGAGCAGGCGTCGCACCTCGCCCTCGGTGTCGTCGACCACCCGTTCGTAGAACACGCGATGCACCCGGCCGGGCAACACCGTGTCGAAGTGATCGAGCAGTTCGACGTAGTCGCGGTAGTAGCGGCCGACCTCGCCGAGGTCGTAGCTGAAGCCCTGGCCGCGAGCGAAATGCTGCTTGAACACCGAAAAGCAGCAAGCGAGCGGATGCCGGCGCGCGTCGACGATGCGCGCATTCGGCAGGATGAGGTGGATGAGCCCGAGATGCAGGAAGTTGTTCGGCATCTTGTCGATGAAGATCGGCGCATCGGTCCGGCGCTGGGCTCGCGTCTGGGCGAGGTAGCGCTCGCCGAGCGCGCGGCACTCGTCGGCATCCAGGTCGGCCAGGATTTCCGGGTAGCGCGAGACTTCCGTGCGGCGCTTGCGCCCGCCGAGTTCGCGCGCGATCTGCGTGATGTCCGGCAGTTCCGCGGTGCCCTCGACCTGCGAATGGCTGGCGAGGATCTGTTCGAGCAGCGTGGAGCCGGCGCGCGGCAGGCCAACGATGAAGATCGGGTCACGCGCCGGCGCACCCCAGCCCTCGCGGGCCGCGAAGAATTCGCGGGTGAACAGCGCGCGGCTGCGGCGCAACTGGTCGGTGTTCTCCTCGGCGGACCAGGTGATGCCGCGGCGGCGGATGCGGTTGCCGGAGGCGTAGTGTTCGAATGACGCGGCGTACTCGCCGGCGTCTTCGAGGGCCTTGCCGAGCGCGAAATCGAGGTGGAAGCGGTCTTCGGCCCGCAGCCCGGGGACGGCGAGCTGCTGGCGCATGAGTTCGATGTCGATGCCGCTGAAGCGGAACGTCTTCAGGTTCGCGAGGCTCCAGTACGCCTCGCCGAACTGCGGGACGAGTTCGACCGCGCGACGATAAGCGGCGATCGCCTCGTCCTGGCGGCCGGCCGATTTCAGCGTATGCCCGTAACTCATCCAGATCTTGGGCTGGCGGGGAAATTCGCGCAGCACCTCGCTGTAGAGCTCGATCGAGCGCTGCATGTCGCCGAGCCGCGCCGCGACCGATGCCGCGAGATTGCGGTAGCCGGGGTTGGCCGGCTCCGCCTCGAGCAGCAGCTCGACCTCGGCAAGCGCCGCGGCGAACTTCGCCTCCTTCTGCAGCACGACGGCGAGGTTGTGCCGCGCGGCGAGGAAGCTCGGCGCAAGTTCGAGGCAGCGGCGCAGCAGTGCCTCGGCATCGCCGTAGCGGCCGAGCCGGGCGCCGACTTCGGCGAGCATGCGGATCGCCGCGAGATCCGTCGGGAATGCCTTGAGGTGCGTGCGCAGGTCGCGCTCCGCCTGCGGCAGGCGTCCCTCGCACAATGCGGTGGCCGGCCGCAGCAGCCGCGGGTCGCGCGTGGAGTGGCGGATGTGCCGGGCATAGGCCTCGTCGGCGGCGACCACATCGCCGGCCAGGGTGAGCTGGTCGGCGAGCAGCCGCCAGGCATCTGGCAGGTCGGGCTTCAGGGCCACGGCGCGGCGCAAGGCCGCGATGGCGGCATCGGTCTCCTGTGCCTGCACGCAGGCGAGCCCGAGTTGCCAGTGGGCGTCGCACCAGTCCGGGTGCGCCCGAGCCAGCGTTTCCAGCGTCGCGATCGCCTGCGCCGTGCGACCCTGGCAGCGGGCGGCGATGGCGAGCATCAATTCGGCGCCGGGATGGCCGGGGAGCACAGCCAGGATCTCGTCTGCCTGCCGTTCCGCGAGCCGTGGATCCGTCTGGAGAAGGCGCGCGGTGTTGGCCAGCGCGACGTCGAGCGCGCCGACCTGCTCCGGTGAGTTAGACATTCCGTTGTCTGGTGCAGGGTGAGGACACGCAACGGCAATCAGAATCCCACGCGAACGCTTTGTCAAACCTGTTGCATCCGGGCTACACCCGCCACCCGCCCGACGCAGCAGGGGGCGCATAATGCCGGCCCATGAAATCCGTGCTCCTGGCCTGTGGCGCGGCCGTGCTCGGCGCCTGCTCGGCCTCCCTCGATCCGGAACTGCAGGACATCGACCGGGCCTACGTGGCCGATTCCGGCACGCTGGCGCTGTACTGTGGGGCGATGATCGACGGCGTCGGTGACGCACCCCGGTCGGACGTGACGCTCCTGGTCCGGAACGGGCGCATCGCCAGCGTGACACCAGGGCGCAGCGTTCCGCGCGGTGTCGCGGCGCTCGATCTCCCGACGCACACCTGCCTGCCGGGCCTGATCGACATGCACACCCACATCACCGAGCGGCCCGACGACACCGCCGACCTCACCGTGTACTTCCGGCGCACGCGGGACGAGCAGCTCGCGATCTCGCGCGAGTTCGCAGAAGCGACGCTGCTCGCCGGCTTCACGACGGTGCGCAACGTCGGCGTCTATGTCGGCTGGACCGATCGCGCGCTGCGCGATGCGATCGATGCCGGGGAGGTGGCCGGGCCACGCATGCAGGTCGCGGGCTACTACCTGACGATTCCCGGCGGCGGTGGCGACCTGCTGTTGCCCGAGGTGCCCGAAGAGCAGATTCCAGTCGCGGTGCGCATGGGCGTGGCGCGCGGCCCGGAGGAGTTTCGGGCCCGGGCGCAGGCGGCCGTCGATGGCGGGGCCGACCTGGTGAAAGTGATAGCGTCCGGCGCCGTGCTGGCCTTCGGCGGCGTACCCGGCGAGCCCGAGATGACGCCCGCGGAGCTCGGTGTCGCAACCGAAGTTGCGCACGCGGCGGCACGCAAGGTGGCCGCGCATGCCCATGGAGCGCGCTCGATCAAGGAGGCGATCCTCGCCGGCGCCGACACGATCGAGCACGCCTCGCTGATCGACGACGAAGGTATCGCGCTCGCCAGGGCGCGCGACGTCGCGCTTTCGATGGACGTCTACAACGGCGATTACATCGACACGGAAGGCCGCCGGCAGGGCTGGCCCGAGGAGTTCCTGCAGAAGAACGCCGAGACCACCGAGGCGCAGCGCCGGGGCTTCACGCGCGCGCATGCGGCCGGCGTGGCGATCGTCTATGGCACCGATGCCGGCGTCTATCCGCATGGCCTGAATGCGCGGCAGTTTCCGATCATGGTCGAGCGCGGCATGACGCCGATGGAAGCGATCAAGTCCGCCACTTCGGTCGCGGCGCGCTACATGGGCTGGTCGGATCGCGTGGGCGAGCTGACACCGGGTCACTTCGGCGACGTGATTGCGGTCGAGGGCGACCCGCTCGCTGACATCCGGCGGCTGCAGGACGTGTCGGTGGTGGTCAAGGGTGGGCTGCTGTTCAAGCGGCCTTGAGCGCACCACGCAGCCGGTGCCCAAGCGCCACGGCCGGCGGGTACAATGGCCCCGTTCTCCCGGGGGTCATCCATGTCCATCGACGTCGCGCAGTCCCTGCCGCGCGCTTCGGATCTCGATCGCACGCGCGGGGCATTCGCCGGGGCCCGCACCTTGCCGGGCGAGGTCTATGTATCCGCCGAGGTGCTGCGCCTCGAGCAGCGTGGCATATTCGCGCGCCAGTGGCTGTGCGTCGGCCGTGAAGCGGACCTGCCGGCGGCCGGCGATTACATGCTGAAGGAAATCGGCGGAGACTCGATCATCGTCGTGCGCGCCGCCGATGGCGCGATCCGCGCGTTCTACAACGTGTGCCGTCATCGCGGTGCGCGCCTGCTCGATGAGCGCGAGGGCCATGGCCTCGTGCGCGTGCTGTGCCCCTACCACGCCTGGAGCTACGAGCTCGACGGCAGCCTGCACGTGGCGCCCCGCATGGGCGAGGATTTCTGCAAGTCGGAGCATTCGCTCTCGCCGGTGCGCATCGGTTTCCACGAGGGCTTCATCTTCCTGAACCTCGATCCGGCGGCGGTGCCGCTCGCGAAGCATCTCGCCGACCTGCCCGACCTCGGGCGCTTCCGCATGGGCGAGCTCGTGCGTGGCAAGCGCATCGAGTACGACGTCGCCGCCAACTGGAAGCTGATCTGCGAGAATTACAGTGAGTGCTACCACTGCGCTGGCGCGCACCCGCAGCTCGCGCGCATCAGCGAGCAGATCAGCCGCGCGGATCGCGGCCAGGAAATCGGTGCCTGCTTCAACGGTGGCCCGATGCGCCTGCGCGACGGCGTCGAGACGATGTCGATGAGCGGGCGCAGCACGCTGCCGACTATTCCCGGCCTCTCGCACGACGACACCCGCTATGTGCACTACTACATCATCTATCCGAACATGCTGCTCTCGCCGCATCCCGACTACGTGCTGGTGCATACCGCCTGGCCCGTCGCACCGGACCGGACGCATGTCGTGTGCGAGTGGCTGTTCACCGCCGAGGCCGTTGCCGCCGACAGTTTCGATCCGTCGGATGTCGTGCAGTTCTGGGATGTGACGAACCGCCAGGACTGGGCGCTGTGCGAGCGTGCGCAGGCCGGCGTCGGTTCGCGTGGTTACCGGCCGGGGCCGTACCAGTCCTCGGAGGACTGCGTGCACCTGTTCGATCGCTGGTACGCCGACCAGCTGGCCGCGCTGCTGTGACCTCGCGCGCCGCTGCATGAACCGCCACGACGTCATCGTCATCGGTGCCGGCCATAACGGCCTCACCACGGCCGCCTTCCTCGCAAAAGCGGGCCTCAAGGTACTGGTGCTCGAACGCAATCCGTGGATCGGCGGTGCGGCGGTGAGCCGCGAGCTGCATCCCGGCTGGCTCTACTCGAATTGCTCGTATGTCTGCAGCCTGCTGCGTCCGGAGATCTACCGCGGGCTCGATCTCGCGCGCCACGGCCTGCAGGTCGCGCCCTATGGGGGAGGGCTCACCTTCACGCGCGATGGCAATTTCATCGGCGGCTATGCCGACAAGGACGTGCGCCGCCGCGAGTACGCGCGCCACAACGAGCGCGATGCCGACGCGTATCTGCGCTATTCGCGCGACACGATGCGCCAGACGCGTTTCATCCGCTCGCTGCTGCTGCGCACGCCGCCGGATCCGACCTCGCTGCGCTGGCGCGATCTGCGCGAGCTCGCGCACATCGCCCGCGAGTTCGCGAGGCTCGGCGAGACGACGATGGGCGACACGATCCGCTTCTATTCGATGAGCATCGCGGATTACCTCAACGAGTACTTCGAGTCGGACCTGATCAAGGCGCATCACGCGGGCAGCGGCATCATCGGCACGGCACTCGGCGTGCACTCGCCCGGCACCGCCTATGTGCTGCTGCACCACTATATGGGCGACGTCGACGGGCAGATCGGCTCGTGGGGCTTTGCCCGCGGCGGAATGGGGGCCGTGTCGAATGCGATCGCGGGTGCGCTGCGCGGCGCGGGCGGGCAGATCAGGGTCGACGCGCCGGTGGCGCGGATCATCGTGCGTGGCGGCGAGACGAAGGGCGTCGTGCTGCACAATGGCGACGAGATCTACGCCGATACCGTCATCTCGAGCCTCGATCCGAAGCGGACTTTCCTGAAGCTGTTCGACGCCGGCGATCTCGACGCCGACGTCGTGCGCAAGGCGCGCGAGTTCAGGATCCGCGGCTCCTCCGGCAAGCTGAACATCGCGCTCGACGGGTTGCCGAGCTTCCCGGCGCTCGGCCATGGCAATCCGCTGATCGCGGGCGACATGCATTTCCTCGACACGCTGGAGCGCTTCGAGCGCGCCTATGACGACTGGAAGGCGGGCACCTGGTCGAAGGATCCGTACCTCGACCTGCTGATTCCGTCGCTCACCGACCCGACCATGGCGCCGCCGGGCAAGCATTTCATGTCGGTGTTCGTGCAGTACGTGCCGCGCGAGGTCGAAGGTCGCGACTGGACCGATGCCGATCGCGCGGCGTTTCGCGAGACGGTGTTCGACCAGATCGCCCGCTACAGCCCCGATTTCAGGAGTCTCGTGCTGCACGCCGAAGTGCGCACGCCGCAGGAGCTCGAGAACGAGGTCGGGCTCACCGAAGGCAACATCTTCCAGGGCGAGCTCACCTTCGACCAGCTGTTCTTCAACCGGCCGTTCCCGGGCTACGCGCAGTACCGCGGCCCGGTACGCGGCATGTACATGTGCGGCTCGGCGACCCATCCCGGCGGCGGCGTGATGGCGGCGCCCGGCGCGAATGCGGCGCGCGAGATCCTGCGCGACCTGCGGCGGCCGTCGACCGTGCCCGAGGGGTGGAGCGATGACTGAAGGCGCCGATCGCATCGTCATCGTCGGTGGCGGGCACAACGGCCTCGTGTGCGCGGCGTACCTCGCGCGCGCCGGCCGCAAGGTGCTGGTGCTCGAGGCGGCGGACCAGGTCGGCGGTGCCGCGGTGACGCGCGAGTTCGCGCCCGGCTTCAGGGTCTCGTCGGTGGCGCATCTGCTGCATGCGCTCGATCCGCGCATCGAGCGCGAGCTGCGACTCGCGCAGCACGGGCTGGCTTATGCCAGGCGCGAGCTGCTCACCGTCGCGCTCGGTGAGAGCGCACCGCTCGTGCTCGACGGCGCGAACGTGCTGGCCGGCGATGTCTCATCCGCCGACCGTGCGGGCCTCGTCGACTACGTGCGGCGCCAGCGGCGCTTCGCCGCGCTGCTCGCGAAGCAGCACGGGTTCGGTGCCGGGTTTTCGGTATTGCGGCTGTTCGGCCGGAGTGCGAAAAACCGGAATACCGAAAGCCCCTTACCGTGGCTTGCGAGATTCGCGCTCGATGTCCGCCTGCTCGGCCGCGCGGACATGCGGGAGCTGCTCCGCGTCGGCACGATGAACCTGTACGACCTGCTCGAGGATCGTTTCGACAGCGCGCAGCTCAAGGGCGCGCTCGCGCTCGACGGCGTGCTCGGTGCGCGCCTCGGTCCACGCTCGGGCCAGACCTTCTTCACGAGCCTGCAGCGCGCCGGCGCCCGCGGGTTGCCGCGGGGCGGCATGGGTGCGGTGACCGGTGCGCTCGCGGTGGCCGCGCGCGCAGCGGGCGCCGAGATTCGCGTGGCGAGCCCGGTCGCGTCGTTCATGCTGGACGGGGAGCGGGTCACCGGCGTCGTGCTGCAGAGTGGCGAGCAGATCGCTGCGGCGACGGTGGTATCGAATGTCGATCCCCAGACCACTTTCCTCGGACTGCTCGGCGCGCGCCATCTCGACGCCGAGTTCGCGCGCCGCGTGGCGCACATCCGTTCGACGGGCTGCGCGGCGAAGCTGCACCTTGCGCTGTCTGGCCCGCCCGATTTTCGCGGCGTGCCCGCCGAACTGCTCGGCGAGCGGCTGGTCATCGCCCCCGACCTCGGCTACATCGAAGCGGCGTTCAACCCGGCGAAGTACCGCGAATACTCCTCGCAGCCGGTGCTCGAGATCACCGTGCCCTCGATGCACGACCCGGGCCTCGCGCCCCCGGGACAGCACGTACTGTCGGCGATCGTGCAATACGCACCGCGCGATCTCGCGGTCGGCTGGGCTGCCGGCCGTGCGCCCTTCCTCGAGGCGACGCTCGGCGTGCTCGCGCGCCACGCGCCCGCCCTGCGCAGCCAGATCGTCGCCGCGGAGCTGCTGACGCCGCTCGACATCGAGAACGACTATCGCATCCACGGCGGGCACTGGCACCACGGCGAACTCGCGCTCGACCAGTACATGATGTTGCGTCCCGTGCCGGGCGCCGCGTACTACAGGGCGCCGGTGCCGGGGCTCTATCTGTGCGGGGCCGGCAGTCATCCGGGCGGTGGCGTGATCGGCGCGGCCGGCCGCAACGCCGCGCGCGTGGTGCTCGCGAGGAGTCGCGCGTGACGATTCCACGTGAACATTACCGGCAGGCGGTCTTCCCGACCCCGTTCCACACGCGCACCGCGGCGGCAAACACGCTGAACGTGTGGCATCGCTGGCGCGACTACACGGTCGCCGACGCCTACTTCGACGTCTCGCTCGAGTACACGGCGCTGCGCAACGCCTGCACGGTGTTCGATCTGTCGCCGATGACCAAGCACCTCATCACGGGGCCCGATGCGCTCGCGTTCATGAACCGGCTGGTCACCCGCGACGTGGCGAAGCTGAAGCCCGGCCGCGTGGGTTACACGGTGTGGTGCGACGACGCCGGCCAGGTGGTCGACGACGGCACGATCTTCCACCTGCGCGATGGTGTGTATCGGCTGTGCTCGCAGGAGCGCCAGCTCGACTGGCTGCATGCCTCGGCGCTCGGCTTCGACGTGGCGATCCAGGAGGAGACGCACGACGTCGCGGCGCTCGCGCTGCAGGGCCCGACGAGCTGCGCGGTGCTGAAGCGCCTCGGCCTCGCGGGCATCGAGACGCTCACGCCCTTCGGCATCCGGAGCTTCGCCTTCGAGGGCGGAGAACTGACCGTCTCGCGCACCGGCTTCACCGGCGACCTCGGCTACGAGCTCTGGATCGACCCGGAACTCGGGATCGCACTGTGGGACCGCCTGTTCGACGTCGGGGCGCCGGTCGGCATCAAGCCGATGGGCACGCATGCGCTCGAGATGAGCCGCATCGAGGCGGGCTTCATTCAGGCGGGGGTCGATTTTCTGCCGGCCGACCGGGCCGTGCGCGCGGGCCGCACGCGCTCGCCGTTCGAGCTGGACCTCGCCTGGCTGGTGGACTTCGGCAAGCCGCATTTCACGGGCCGGCGCGCGCTGCTCGCCGAACAGGCGCGCGGTTCGCGCCATCGGCTGGTGAGACTCGACGTCGAGGGCAACAAGCCCGCGAAGGACGCCTACCTCTATGACCGGCGGCGCAGGAATGTCGGCGTGGTGACCTCGGCGATGTGGTCGCCCGCGGCGAAGGCGAATATCGCGCTCGCCAGCGTGGAAATGCCGCATGGCGCGCCGGGTGGCGAGCTCTGGGCCGAGATCTATTACCAGAAGGAACTCAAATGGAGCCGGTTCATGGCGCGCTGTACCGTCGTCGAGGGTCCGTTCTACAGTCCGGCGCGCCGCCGCGCCACGCCGGCCGCCGACTTCTAGTCGTCGTCGCCGCGATCGCGGCGCTGCCCTGCGCGAGTGCCGCGGCGCGCGGCATCGTCGCCGAGGACGTCTACAAGCTGCAGGAGCTCGCGAGCCCCAGCCTCTCGCCGGATGGCGAGTGGATCGCCTACACGGTGAGTACGACCGATCGCGACGCGGACGCGGACCAGACCGACATCTGGCTTGCACGCTACGACGGCAGCCAGGTGATCCAGGTGACGCGCAGCACCTCGAGCGAGCACAGCCCGCGCTGGAGTCCGGATGGTCGGCGGCTCGCGTTCCTGAGCGACCGTGTCGACGAGAAGGCGGGCGATCAGATCTGGGTGCTCGAGATGGCCGGCGGCGAGGCGCAGCAGCGCAGCCGGTTCGAGACCGCGATCACCGACTTTGCGTGGTCGCCCGACGGCCGCCGCATCGTGTTCAGCGCGCGCCTGCCGCGCTACGAGGACGGGGACGAAGACCTGCCCGCGCCGATCGTAATCGACCGGCTGTGGTTCAAGTCCGATGCGGCGGGCTATCTGCGCGAGGAACGCTCGCACCTGTACCTGCTGGACGTGGAAAGCGGCGCCACGCAGCAGCTCACCGACGGCGCCTTCGACGATGTGCAGCCCGCCTGGTCACCGGACGGCACGCAGATCGTGTTCGTCAGCAAGCGCGGCGAGGCGCCCGATGCGCACGGCAACTGGGACCTGTATGTCGTGGCGCCGCAGCCGGGCGCTGGCGCTCGCCAGCTCACCACCCATCCGGGCACGGACGGTGACCCCGAAGAGGACTGGCTGAGCGGACCGCCGCGCTACAGCCCCGATGGGCGCCGGATCGCGTACCTCGCCGGCGGCGCACCCGCGGACATCTGGTACGGCCTGCTGCAGGCGGCCGTGATCGAGGTGCCGGCCGGCGCGCGCGAGGCCCCCGCCGCGGCGCGGCTCCCGAGCGCGGTGCTCGATCGCAACACGCTCGAGCCGCGCTGGTCGGCCGACGGGCGCTGGCTCTACTTCCGCCTCGAGGACGACATGAGCATGGTGCTCGCGCGCGTGCGTCTCGCCGACGGTCGCATCGAGCGGCTCACCGCGCCGGGCAGTGTCGTCAGCGAATACGACGTGGGTGTCCGCGGCCGCGTCGTGATGGTGCACGGTACGAGTGCGCAACCCGGCGAACTCGTGGCGCTCGAACGCGGCCGCCTGCGGCGCATCTCGCATCACAACGACGCCTGGCTCGCCGGTGTCGATCTCGTCACCGCGCGCACGACGACGGCGCAGAGCGCGGACGGCCTCGAGATCCATGCGCTCGTCTACGAGCCGCGGGGCCGGCCGGCCGGTACGCGCCATCCGACGCTGCTGCGCCTGCATGGGGGCCCGGTGTCGCAGTTCCAGCACGAGTTCGACCTGCAGCTGCAGCTGTTCGCCGCGCACGGCTACGCGGTGCTCGCGCCGAATCCACGCGGCAGCAGCGGGCGCGGCTATGCCTACCAGCGCGCGCTGTTCGCCAACTGGGGCGCCGCCGACGTACCCGACGTGCTCGCGATCACCGACCGCGCGCTCGCCGATGGGCTTGCCGACCCGGCGCGCCTCGGGGTCGGTGGCTGGAGCTACGGCTCGATCCTGACCAACTACGTGATCGCCGCGGATACGCGTTTCAAGGCGGCGACCAGCGGCGCCGGCATGTCGAACATGCTCGGTGGCTTTGGGCTCGATCAGTACCTGCGCGAATGGGAAGCCGAGCTCGGCCTGCCGTGGCAGAACACCGACCTGTGGCTGCGGTTGTCGTACCCGTTCCTGCACGCCGACCGGATCCGCACGCCGACGCTGTTTCTATGCGGCGAGGACGACTTCAACGTGCCGCTCGCCGCGACCGAGCAGATGTACCAGGCATTGCGGCGCGTCGGCGTGCCGACCCGGCTCGTCATCTACCCGGGTCAGAAGCATGGCCTCGGCCGGCCGAGCCTGCGGGTCGACCGGCTGCAGCGCTACCTCGACTGGTACGCCACCTACCTGCCGCCGCGCCCGCTCAGTTCAGCCGCGGCGGTCCCTTGAGGAAGTATTCGACCTTGTCGCGGTAGGTGCGCGAGAGCTTCAGTTCGTGGCCGCCGTCGAGCGTCAGGAAGTACTCGCCGTTCATGTGCGAGCGCAGCGTCTTCACACGCGCCAGGTTCACGATGGTGGAGCGGTGCACGCGCTGGAAGTGGCGCGGGTCGAGCACGTCCTCGAGTTCCTTCATCGTGCCGCGCAGGATGTGCGTGCGGGGCCCGGCATGGATGCACATGTAGTCGCCTGCGGCGTCGATCCAGTCGATCGACTTGGTGTCGAGGCGGACCGTCTCGCGCCCCTCGCGGATCGGCAGCACGGTATTGCGTTCCGCCGCATGCGCCGCCGCGCCCCTCGCCAGCAGGCCCTCGGCGTCGATCTCGCCCGTGCCCGATACGTCGGCCAGCAGTTCGACCAGCCGGTCGCGTTGCGAGGCGGCGTTGCGCTGCTGGCGCAGTTCGCGGATGTGCTCTATCGCGGCGGCGAACCGCGACTCGTCGACGGGCTTGAGCAGGTAGTCCACCGCGCGCGCCTCGAAGGCGCGGATCGCGTACTGGTCGTAGGCGGTGACGAACACGACCATCGGCAGCGAGTCGGTGGGCAGTTGCGCCAGCACGTCGAAGCCGGACAGGCCGGGCATCTGGATGTCGAGGAACACGAGGTCGGGCTGCTGGTTGCGCACCGCGTCGATCGCCTCGCGACCGTTGGTGCATTGGCCGATGACATCGAAGTCGCCGGCCGTGCGCAGGCGAATCTCGAGGCCCCGGCGCGACAGCGCCTCATCGTCGACGATCAGCGTGCGGATCTGTGAGTTGGTCATGGTATCGATGCCTTCTCTAAGGGCAGGGCGATCTCGATGCGCACGCCGGGGTGGGCATTGATCGCCGCGAACCGGTGGGTATCGCCGTAGAGGACGTGCAGGCGCTCGCGCGTATTGCGCAGGCCCACGCCGCGGCCCTCGATGAGCGCGCTCGAGGTTCGGGCGCCCGGGCCGTCGTCGGCGACGGTGAGCTCGAGCATGGCGCCGCGCACGCGCCCTTCGACCCTGATCGTGCCGCCGCCCTCGCGGGGAGAAACGGCGTACTTGACCGCATTCTCGATCAGCGGCTGCAGCAGCAGGCTGGGCACCAGCGCTTCCAGGGCCGGCTCCTCGAACGCGAACTCGATGCGCAGGCGGTCGTTGAAGCGCAGCTGTTCTGTCGAGAGGTACATGTTCAGGGCATCCAGTTCCTGGCGCACAGTGACCTTCTTCATCGGGTCCTGGTCGAGCGTGTAGCGCAGGAAATCAGACAGGCGGGTGACCGCTTGGTTCGCCGTGCGGTTCTGGTTGTCCAGGATCAGCGTGGAGATGGCGTTCAGCGTGTTGAAAAGGAAGTGCGGGTTGAGCTGGTAGCGCAGCATCCGCAGCTGGGCCTCCTGCGCGAGGGCGGCCGAGCGCAGCGTGGCCTCGCGCTGCAGTTGCAGCATTTCGTAGTACTTGATGCCGAAGTAGAACGCCGACCAGCACAGCATCAGGTAGGTGCCCTGGTTGGCGCCGCCGAAGTACTGGTACCAGTGGGTTATCTCCCAGTCCATCTCCGGCATGAACCGCTCGTACGCGAAGTTGACGCACAGCCGCCACACGAGCGCGGTCAGGTAGGAGGTGGCCAGGATGCCGAGCAGGATCGCGCGCGGCGACTGGCGCCACAGCATCCGATAGATGTAGCGCAGCGGCATCGAGACGACGAAGCCGGCGATCGCCGCCGAGAGGATCACGAGCTGGTAGCCCGTCTCCTTTTCGTAGATCAGTGAGCCGAGGTACTGCACGCAGCCATACGCGAACCATCCGGCGGCGTGCAGGCACCAGAACAGGGTGTTTCGCGATATGCGCAGGCCACCGAGGAGGCGTGTCGCGGCCTCTGGCGCAGCCGCAGTGGGCATTGCAACACTCATGGCGTGGACTTTATGCGACTCGTCGCCCCGGGAGTATCGGGACGTCGTGCCCGGCCCTCGCTTCGTCGCACATCGGGCCGGGGCGGGTCCGGGCCGGGCGGTTCAGCCCTCGCTGGCGGCCTTGACGGCCTGCAGGGCGAGGTCGTCGAGGGGCTGCGGCTTCTCCAGCAGGAACCCCTGGGCGAAGTCGATGCCAATGGCCGACAGCCACTGCCGGCCCACCTGGGACTCGACGCGCTTGGCGACGCAATGTACGCCCAGCACCTTGGCGGCCTGGGAGATCGCGATGACGATCGCCTGCGGCAGCTTCTCCTTGAGCGCGGCCGAGGTCAGGCGCGCATCGATCTTCACGAGGCGCATCGCCGGGGAGGCGAGGAAGGGCAGCGCTTCCGAGTGCAGCGTGAAATCGTCGAGCACGACGAAACAGCCGAGCTTCTCGCAGACCCTGACGAAGCGCTCCGCGAGCGCGCGATGCTCGATGAAGGCGCGCTCGGGCACCTCGAAACCGAGGACCTCCGGGGCGACGCGCGCTTCCGCGAGCCGGCTCGAGACATAGGGCAGGAACTGCTCGTCGGTCAGCGTCGAGAGCGTCACGTTGACCGAGAAGCTCGCCGGTTCGCGCTCCCATACTTCGGTGTGCGAGGCGAGCCAGGTGAGCAGCTCGCCCGTGATGTAGCGGTCCATCGTGCTCGTCGTGCCCTGCGACGCGAGCATTTCGGCGACCGTGTCGGTCATCGCATCGGCGTCGGGGTGACTGCGCGCGCGCAGCAGCACCTCGAAGCGGCGCGTGCGGCCGCCCGAGCGCAGCTTGTGCAGCTGCTGCACGTGCAGCGCCACTTCGCGCACGGTCGCCTGCGGCACATAGAGCGTCGCATCGGCCGAGGTGTCCGCCGGCCGGGCGGCGGGCGCTGGGGTCGCAGCGGGGGCGACGACCGGTTCGTCGGCCAGGTCTTCGGCCAGGTCGTTGAAGGAAAACTCGATCACCGGCATATCGCAATCGCTGGCCGCGGGATCGACCACCGGCACCTGGGCCGCCGCGGGCGCGGGCGCCGGTGCGGGCGGCGTGGCCTCGCGGGCAGGGGGAGCGACCACCGCCGCCGGCCGGACCGTAACGACCGGCGAGAGGGCGACGGTGGCCGCGGGAGCCGAAGCGGTGCCGGCGGCGGCGATCGCGAGGGCGTCGGGCCGCGCGATCGGTTGTGTCTGCGTGGCAGAAGGCGGCCTGAGCACGACCGTTAGGCGCTGCAGGATCGCACGCACTTCGGGCGTGGCGAGCCGTTCGCCGTTGCCGTTCTCGATTGATTTGGTGTCGGCAATCACCATGGCGAGGCCCAGCACTTCACCATACGGTGAGCGCGCGGGATAGCACACGGCGCCGCGTCCGTCGCCGAGGTCGAAGTCGGCGTACTGACGGGACGTTTCGAGGCCGAAGGCGCCCATCGCCTCGAGTGCCACCGAATGCTCGTCGGGGCCGAGGACACCCTCGCTGAGCCACAGCGCATCGCACTCGTCGTTGTGGATCGAAATCGAGTGCACCCGGATCTGGCGCAATGCCTCGCGCAATTCGCGGCCCAGGACCTCCGGTGTGACGCGCTCACGTTCGGCCAGGGGCCGTTCGACTTTCGCCCGCGCGGCGGGCTTGGCGCGTCTCAGCTTGAACATGTTCGTGTGTGTCCCCGGAAAGGCTGCAGCAGTGCGGCAGTCAGCCGCCGGCCAAGGTTCGCAGGAACGGCACACGCGCGCCGTGATCGCGCTCGCGTTCTGTCGTGAGCGCGCACGGCCGGATTTGTCATATTCAGCGTTCGATGGACGCCATCGCCGTCTCGGTGTAGCGCGGGCCGGCTGCGGGCTGCAGCGCCTTCAGCGCCGCGAGGTCCGCCGCCTCGAGTGCGAGATCGGCAGCCGCCGCGTTTTCCTCCAGGTACTTGCGCCGCTTGGTGCCCGGGATCGGCACGATGTCATCGCCCTGGTGCAGCAGCCAGGCGAGCGCGACCTGCGCCGCGGTGGCGCCGTGGCCAGTCGCGATCCGCTCGACCTCCCGCACGATGGCGAGGTTGCGAGCGTAGTTGTCCGGCTCGAAGCGCGGATCGAATCTGCGCCGGTAATCGCCGGACGGCAGCGTCGCCGGATCCGGCAGTTTGCCGGCGAGAAAGCCGCGGCCGAGCGGGCTGTACGGCACGATGCCGATGCCGAGCGCGCGGCAGACGCCGATCACCTCGTCCTCGATATTGCGCTCCCACAGCGAGTACTCGCTCTGCAACGCGCTGATCGGGTGCACGGCGTGTGCCCGGCGCAGCGTCTCGGCGCCGACTTCCGACAGGCCCAGGTAGCGCACCTTGCCGGCACGCACCTGCTCGGCCATCGCGCCGACCGTGTCCTCGATCGGCACGTCGCGGTCACGGCGATGCTGGTACCACAGGTCGATGTGATCGACACCGAGGCGCTCGAGCGAACCGTCGATCGCGCGGCGCACGTTGGCGGGACTGCCGTCGACGCCGAGGCGATTGCCGCCATCGAGGCGAAAGCCGAATTTGGTCGCGATGATGGCGCGGTCGCGGCGCCCCGCGAGTGCGCGGCCGACGAGCGACTCGTTGGTGTACGGGCCGTACACCTCGGCGGTGTCGATGAAGTTGACGCCGATGTCGATTGCCCGCTGCAGGGTCGCGATCGCCTCGGCCTCGTCGACCGCGCCATACATGTCGGCCATGCCGGCGACGCCCGCCATGCCCATGGCCCCGAGACCGATGGCCGAAACCTCGAGACCCTGTGTACCGAGCTTGCGGAGGCGCATACTACATCCTACTAGTGAAACAATGACTGCCCTGGTTGCCGGTGGAGTAATGCCCATGAGCACAATCTGGATGCCGGCGCAGATGGCGCTGTTCGCAAGGATCGTGGACCTTAACGGCTTTTCGGCGGCCGCGCGAGCGCTCGGGGTACCGAAGGCCGCGGCCAGTCGGGCAATCGCCGAACTCGAAGCGGCGCTCGGCGTTCGTCTGCTCGAGCGCACGACGCGGCGTATCCATCTGACGCCCGTCGGGCGACTGCTCTATCCGCATTGCCGTCGCATCGTCGATGAGGCGGATGCCGTGCGCGCCGCGGCGGCCAGTGCCATCGCGGTGCGCGGCGGGCCGCTGCGCGTGATGGCCGATCCCACCTACGGCCGGGTGCTGGTCGCGCCGATCGTGCCGCGCTTTCTCGAGCGCTTTCCCGACGTGCAGCTCGACGTCGTGATGCAGGCGGTGGATCTCGAGAACGGGACGGACTGGGACGTTGCCGTGCGTGTGGGCGCCATCGACGATGCGCGCTTCGTGTGCCGGGAACTCGGCGCGCCGCCGGCAGTGCTGTGCGCGACGCCGGCTTACCTGCAGGCGCACGGCACGCCCGCGAAGCCCGCGGACCTCGCGCGGCACGCGCTGCTGACGCCCGCCGCCACGGGGCCCGAGTATCGCGTGCACCTGCACCGCGGGACTTCGCAGCGGGAAGAGGTCAGCGTGCATCCCAAGCTTGCGGTGAACGATCCCGCAGTGCTGCATGCCTCGACCGCGGCAGGCCTCGGCATCGGCCTGCTGCCGGAGTTCCTCTGTCGCCAGGGGCTCGTCACCGGCAAGCTCGTGCGGGTGCTGCCCGACTGGTCGCTGCCGGCCACCATGCCGCTGTGCGCGATCTACCCGGCAACGCTCGCCACCGACAGGCGTGTGCAGGTGTATGTCGAGTTCTTGGCCGCAAACGTGATCCCTGCGCTCGCGACCGGCTGACCGGTCCTCGGCGCTCGGCGCGCGGCTCGCGGGCTTACAATGCAGGTCCCGCACAGCACCATCCGTGAGCTCAAGGAACTGGTATGTATCGAGCGCCTCTCAAAGACCTGCAGTTTGTACTGAATGACCTGATCGGTGAGGGCGCGCTCGCGAGCTGCCCGCGACATACCGACTATTCCGCCGAACTTGCCAGCTCGATCCTCGAAGAAGCCGGCAAATTAGCCGAAGAAGTTCTCGATCCCCTGTACCGCGCCGGCGACCAGCAGGGCGCGAAGTGGACTCCCGACGGGGTGGTGACCACGCCGGGATTCAAGGCCGCCTACGAGGCCTTCACCGCGGGCGGCTGGAACCAGCTCTCGGGGGATCCCGAGTACGGCGGCCAAGGCATGCCGCGCATGCTCGGGACCGCGGTGCAGGAGCTGTGGGCGAGCGCGAATCTCGCCTTCAAGCTCTGCCCGATGCTGACCCAAGGCGCGATCGAAGCGCTCGAGCTGTGCGGCAGCGATGCGCAGAAGCAGCGCTTTCTGCCGAAAATGGTGAGCGGCGAGTGGACCGGCACGATGAACCTGACCGAGCCGCAGGCCGGTTCCGACCTCGGCCAGATCCGCACGCGCGCGGCCCCGGACGGCGACCACTACCGGCTCTTCGGCCAGAAGATCTTCATCACCTGGGGCGACCACGATTTCACGTCGAACATCATCCACATGGTGCTCGCGCGCATCGACGGCGCGCCGCCGGGCACCAGGGGCATCTCGCTGTTCATCGTGCCCAAGTTCATGGTGGGTGACGATGGTGCGATCGGTGCGCGCAACGACGTGCAGTGCATCTCGATCGAGCACAAGCTCGGCATCCATGCGAGCCCGACCTGCGTGCTGCAGTACGGTGCGCGCGATGGGGCGGTGGGCTACCTGGTCGGCGAGGCCAACCGTGGCCTCGAGTACATGTTCATCATGATGAATGCCGCGCGCCTGTCGGTCGGGCTCGAGGGCTATGCCGTGGCGGAACGCGCCTGCCAGCAGGCCGCGGAGTGGGCCCGCACGCGCGTGCAGGGGCGCCCGCCGGTAGCCGCGACGAGTGGCCCGGCGTCGATCATCCACCATCCCGACATCAAGCGGATGCTGCTCACGATCAAGTCCAACACCGAAGCGATGCGCGCGCTGGCCATCTACACCGCAGCCCAGCTCGACATCGCCGCGGCCCACTCGGACGAGGCGGCGCGCGCCGCGGCGCAGGCACGCGGCGACCTGCTGATCCCGATCGTGAAGGCCTGGAGCACCGAGGGTGGCATCAGGGCCGCCTCACTCGGCGTCCAGGTGCACGGCGGCATGGGCTTCATCGAGGAGACGGGCGCCGCGCAGGCCTATCGCGACGTGCGCATCACCACAATCTACGAAGGCACGACGGGCATCCAGGCGAACGACCTCATCGGCCGCAAGATCGGTCGCGACCGCGGCGCCGCGATGGCGGCGCTGCTCGCCGACGTCGCGCGCGAACTCGAGGCGATCGACTCGAGCGACGCTGCCGTGCAGGTCGCGAAGCGGGCGGCGCTCGAAGGCGTCGCGGAGCTGTCGCAGGCCACGCAGGCGCTGCTCGCGCAGCTCGGCAGTGCGCAGGACCTCGCGCTGTCGGTGGCGGTGCCCTACCTCGAGCTTGCCGGCACGGTGCTCGGCGGGTGGATGCACGCCAGGTCGGCAGCGATTGCGGCGAACAAGCTGGCCGCGGGGGCCGCCGATGCCGATTTCTATCGCGGCAAGCTCGCCACGGCGCGCTTCTATGCCGCGCAGGTTCTGCCGACCGCCGACAGCCTTGCACGTATCGTGCAGCATGGCGGTGCGTCGGTCGCGGAGGTGGACGCGGCGCTGATCTGAGGCGCGGCATTGCGCCGCGTCGCGCTGCCTGAGGTGACTGCCCCGGCCCGCGCAAGGTGCCCGCGGCGCAGCGGTGTCAACAACCGGTCAAACTGCCCGATTCTGCTCGCATTTTGACAGGGCGGCCTCGGGGAGGCGTCGCATCGAGTCCCGCGGCGCGACCTATCCCGCATCCCTGACGAGCCGATATCCGGGCGTTCGCCATGGTTTTACAGATTGCACTCTGGGCCACACGTTGGCATAGTGACAAAAAATGACCCCGCGGAGCACCTCCTTGAGTGAGTTTTACCACCTCCGCCAGCGTGCTGGCCTTTCAATCGCAATGGCCGCAGAGGCCGTGGGCTTTTCGGAAAGCACGGTGTACCGCTGGGACCGCGGCGATCAGGTGCCAAGAAAGGCTGCGCTCGAGATTTTGCGGAATCTTTCGGTAAGGGAGGTCGCGTCGCCGCCCTCAACCGAGTTCAGATTCATCGACCTGTTTGCGGGCATCGGCGGCATGCGCTTGGGCTTCGAAAGCGCTGGTGGGCGCTGCGTCTATACGAACGAATGGAATAAATATTCGCAGGCGACCTATCGCGCCAATTTTCCTGACGATACGCATGAAATCGGAGGCGACATCCGCACCGTCGCCGCGTCCGCGATACCCGAGCACGACGTTCTGGTTGCCGGTTTTCCCTGTCAACCTTTCTCGATTGCCGGAGTGTCGAAGAAAAACGCGCTCGGCAGGCCGCATGGTTTCCGTTGTGACGCGCAGGGGACATTGTTTTTCGATGTCGCGCGCATCATCGAGCACCATCGGCCGAAGGCATTTCTGCTGGAGAATGTGAAGAACTTGGTGAGCCATGATCGCGGCAATACGTTTCGTGTGATCGCGAAAGCACTCACGAAAGAGCTCGGCTATCACATTGATGCGCGTGTGATTGATGCGCGTTCATGGGTGCCCCAGCATCGCGAGCGCATATTCATCGTGGGGTTCCGTGACCAGACCGGATTCACCTTCGACGATTTTGTCGCGCCGGATCCGGCAAAGGGTCCTCGCCTCGAGAGTGTTCTGCATCCTGAAGATGGCACCGAGGACATAGACGATCCCAGGATCGGCTATATCGCAGGTCCGCGCGGAAAAGTACTGCCGAAATACACGCTCACGGAGCATCTGTGGCGGTACTTGCAGAACTATGCCGAGAAGCATCGACAGAAGGGTAACGGCTTTGGATTCGGACTTGTGGGTCCGCAGGATGTGACCCGCACACTGTCCGCGCGCTATTACAAAGACGGATCCGAAATACTCGTCAGGCAGAAGGGCAAGCCACCGCGACGGCTGACACCGCGCGAATGCGCGCGGCTCATGGGTTTCGATGCGGCCGGGCGGTCACCGTTTCGCATTCCTGTCTCGGATACCCAAGCCTACAAGCAGTTCGGAAATGCGGTCGTTGTGCCGGTTGTGCGCGCAGTTGCGCAGCACATGAAGCCCTGGATTACCGGTGAAGCCTCGCAGGATCTTTTCTACAGCGCACGCAAGGCCGCGAATTTTGGTTGATGTGGTAGACGCGGCGACCCGGAGCCGGATGATGTCCGGTATTCGCGCCCGCAATACCCGACCGGAAAGGATCATTCGCAGCGGGCTTCATCGGCTGGGGTTCCGGTTCCGGCTGCATGCAGCGCAGCCTGCAGGTCGTCCCGATCTGGTGCTGCCTAGGTATCGCGCGGCCATCTTCGTGCATGGCTGTTTCTGGCATGGGCACGACTGTCATCTCTTCCGGATGCCGGGCACCAGACGCAAGTTCTGGAGTGACAAAATCCGCGCGAATCGACGTCGTGACGCGGAGGTGACTCGCGCAGTTCACGAAGCCGGCTGGCGTCAACTCGTGATCTGGGAATGTGCTTTCAAGGGCCTCGGGCGCGATGCCTCAGAAAAGGCTGTATCCCGGGCGTCAGCGTGGATCATGGGGCGTCGCAGGTACGCGGAGATCCGGGGCTCGCGGCTGCGATGACCATACGCACGCTTGAAGCTCTGTTCGATGCATTCCGGGACCTGGGCGCCACACATACTTTCTGCAAGCGCCTTGCGGAGAATGACAACAGCAAACAACAGATCTACTTGGGCGGCAGCCTGGATGCATTGAACATGCTGCCTTTCGGCGAGGTCGCGAGCGACGCATCGGCGAAACGACCGAATATGAAGGCACCGCTCAAGCTGTTGTGGCTCGACGAAGCAGGTCGCACAGCGCCGGCCTCCGGAGCGCAGCTCATCCTGTATCCCGACTACCCGGAAGTGCGCCTCTCCGGCTTCTTGCGCGGCTGCGCCAGGGCGCCCGCGGCGTTCTTGCAGCCCGTCCCGCGTGAGCGGCGCAAGTTCGACAATGCTCCCGATGGCCGGATCCTCTTTCTTGCGAATCACCCCGATCGTCACCTGATCGCTTTCCTTGCCCCTGCGGGTTCAGCGATTGCGGAGGAGTTCGAGAACCAGGCAATGCGCTGGCGGCCGAGGCAACGAGGCGTATTCCTCGACATTCCATTGCAGGGGAACGATGCGCGAAGTGCACTGCTCGCCCGCCTCCGGGAAATTCATGCCGCGGGATGGCATGCCTCGCGTCGCTTGAACGCGCAGCGCGTGGCTCAGCCTTACATTGCACGCAACGGTGCCGGCTACACGCTCGAGGCGCTGTTTGGAATCGTCCCCAACAGCAAGGCGCAGCCCGATTTTCTCGGCTGGGAACTGAAGGCTTGCGGTTCGGACAGAATTACCCTGATGACGCCCGAGCCGGACTCAGGCTTCTATGGCAAGCATGGTGCAGAGGAATTCGTGCGCAAGTTCGGTCATCAGGCCGGGGGAGACACTCTCTATTTCACCGGCCTGCACCGGGTTGGTGAATTGTGCCGGGCGACCGGCCAGACCTTGGCCGTTCGGGGCTTTGATATCGCCTCCGGAAAGATCGTTGATGTCGGCGGTGGCGTGTATCTCATTGCACCGAATGGTTCAGAGAGTGCCGGTTGGTCCTTCAGCAGGCTGCTTGAACACTGGGGCCGCAAGCACGCAGCCGCTGCCTATGTTCCCTATGAGAAGGAAGCGGCAGGCGCACGCTATCGCTATCTGAGTCCGGCCTCGCTTGGCGAAGGGACGGAGTTTGTGAGATTTCTGCGCGCGCTCGTCGATGGCGCAGTTGCCTTTGATCCGGGCTCGAAGGTCGTCGATGCGAGCACCAAGAAATCGAAGGTGAAGGCACGTAGTCAGTTTCGCATTGGCAAGCGACGACTACGGCAGCTCTACGAGAGATTCACTGACGAGCCGCTCGATCCAACCAACTCCTGACGAGCAGCAGTCCCCGGCTCCCATCGACGAGTCTGCCTGCAAGTTGATAGAGTCACCGGAAGGGCGCGCAATTCCGGGCCCGAGGGACGAGCTCATGAATCGCAGACACCTGTTGGGTAACGCGATCGTTGCGGCCGCCAGCGCCGCCGCGGGCGTCGCGGCCGCAGGAAGCGCGCGCGCCTTCGCGGCGGACACCGTGCCGGGAACGGATGCCACGGCAACCGGTGCGCCGGCAACGACGGGGCTGATCACCCGCCGCATCCCCTCGAGCGGCGAGGCGCTGCCGGTGATCGGCCTCGGCACTTCGGGTCCGATGGAGGTCGGCACCGACGCGGCGGCGCGTGCGCCGCTCAGGAAAGTGATCGATGCGTTCTTCGAGGGCGGCGGCCGGCTGATCGACACCTCGCCCATGTATTCGAGCGCCGAGCGTGTGCTCGACGACCTGCTCTCAGCGCGGCAGCAGAAGCAATGCTTCATGGCGACCAAGGTCTGGGCGGACGGCGCCGCGGCGGGCATCGCGCAGATGGAGCAGTCGGCACGCCTGCTGAAGCACGAGCCGCTCGACCTGATCCAGGTGCACAACCTGCGCGATCTCGACACGCAGCTCGCGACGCTGCGGGCCTGGAAGGCCGAGGGCCGGGTGCGCTACATGGGCATCACGCATTACACCGTGGCGGGCCAGGCCGATCTCGCCGAGGTCATCGGGCGCGAGAAGCTCGATTTCGTGCAACTGAACTACTCGGCGGTGACACGTGATGCCGAGCAGCGGCTGTTGCCGCTCGCGGCCGACCGCGGTGTTGCGGTGATCGTCAATCGTGCGTTCGAGGACGGCAGGATTTTCGCGATCGTGCGTGGTCGTCCGCTGCCGGAGTGGGCCGCCGAGTTCGACGCCACGAGCTGGGGCCAGGTGTTTCTCAAGTACGTGCTCGCGCATCCGGCCGTCAACTGCGTGATCCCGGCGACCGGCAAGGTGGCGAACCAGCGCGACAACCTGGCGGCGGGTCGCGGGCGCCTGCCTGACGCGAGCCAGCGCATGCGCATTGTGGAGGCGCTCAAGGCGCCGTCTTGAGGGCGAACAGCGGATCGCCGTAGTGCAGGTAGTCGGCCCAGTCGGGCGAGCGCTGGGCGCGCACGGCATGGCGTGCCGCGAGCAGGGCGGCGCCGATCGGATCGCCGCCGACGAGTGCGGTGTAGAAAGTCCCCGCGCAGGTCTCCGCCGCCTGGTCGGCGACCGGCCAGTAAGTACCGATGAAATTCGCGATGCCTGCCTGCAGCCAGGCCTGCGCGACGCTCGTGCCGGCGGCGAGCGAGGTCGCGCGGCCGGTCGTCTTCGCGCCGCGCACGCGCGCCGATTCGCAGGCGTTGAAGAACACGAGCGCGGGCAACTGGGCGAGCGAGTCGAGGTCGCCGCCGGTGATGACCCCGTCGCTGACGTGCAGGCCGCTCGCCGCCGGAGTGCGCGGGTCGAAGGCTGCGTGCCCCGCGTAGTGCACGACGTCGTAGTCGCCTGACTCGAACTCGGCCAGCACGCGCGCGCGCGTCGCCGCCTTGCCGGTGATCATCGTGAGTCGCGCATCCGCGAGGCCGCGGAAGATGTCGCGCACGCGCGCACCCTCGCGTGCGGCGCCGGGCAGGTCCTCGGTGGGATCCGCGACCAGCAGAACGGTGAGCGTGCGATCGGCGCGCCGCTGCGCGCTGAAGCGCGCGACGCTGAGGTCCGGCGCCGACAGCCGCCGCGACAGGCCGGCGCCGATCGCCGGCGACCACTCGCCGAGCGCCAGCATCTCCCACGGCAGGCGGCTCGTCTCGGCGTCGTTGACGACGACCAGCGGTTCGTTGCGGGTCAGCTCCAGTGCCCCGCGCACGTTCCTGTGCAGCGCGAGCTTTGCGAGGCGCGCGCCGATGCCCGCGACGCGCGCTGCGGTGAGGCGCCCGGTGTCGAGCTCGCGCAGCAGCGCGCCGACCTGCGCGCGCGCGATATCGATCGTCTCGGCGATGACCGCGGCATGCTGGCCGGCGGTGAGCACTGCGGCGCGCCAGCTGTCGGTGCGGCTGCCCTGGGCGGTGCGCTCGACGAGCAGGTGCGCGAGACGTGGCGCCAGTGCCGCCGCCTTGCGTGGCGCGCGCGCGGCAGGGCGCGCCGCGACCGATCGCACGAACAGCTGGCGGCCGTCCGGGTCCACTTCGCGCGCGAGCGTGGCGGCGAGCTGCGTGATGGCGCGATGTTCGGCCGCGTCACGGACCGAGAACACGATGCGCTCGAGATGGTGCCCGGGCGCTGCGCGGTGTCGCAGGTAACCGCGCAGCTGCGCCGCGAACGACAGGGTCGTCGGCAGCCCGGAGCCCGCACCCCATGGCACAGTGGCGAGCGAGGCGATGTGCGCAAGCCCGCAGTAGCGCGCGACGCTGCCGGCCGCGCGCTCGATGGCGGCGGCATCGAGATCGGCGAAGCGCCCGAGGCCGACCAGCACGGCGTGCTGCGCGTGGGGCAGGCGGCCCGCGGCGGGCAGCGCAGTGATCTGCCCGGCATCGCCCGACAGCATGCGCCGCGACGCGAGCTCGGCGATCGCGCCATCGAGTCGCAGGTCGATGGCCGCCGCTGCGCCGGCGGGTCGCACGCCGCGGTATACGCCGACCGCCAGCGCGGCGGCGTCGGCGTCCTGGATGTCGCCGCGCGTGATCACGATCTCGAGCGCGCCGCGCGCCGGCTTCGCACCGGCGTGTTTCGCACCTGCGCTCTTCGCGTCGCGGCGTGCAGGCGTGGCCCGCAACGGCAGTTTCGGCGGATCGTTCAGCGTCGCGAGGAAATTGCGGCGCTCGTCGTGCGTGAGCGCGTGCCAGTCGATCTTGCGCCGGTGCGTGCGGCGCAGCGCGGCATCGTCGATGCGCGCCGCCACCCGCGTCGGCGCCGGCCGCTGCGACGACAGGCGTCGCGTGCGGCCGCTGCGCAGGATGTCGATGATGGCCGCGGCGACCGTCGCATTGCTGGTGAGCTCGCTGTGCCCCTCGCGGACATAGTAGGTGCGCACGCCGGGCAGTTCGGCGTGCGCGAGCGGCACCGTGCCGTCGCCGTCGCGCGTGACCAGGTACTCGAAGTCGCGCGCGGTGCGGCGCACGCCGGTGACGGTCGGGCGGGCGTGGCCGGCGATCAGCGTCATGCGCGGATCGGGGTCGGCGAGGCCGCGCAGCGCGCTGCGCGCACCGGCGAGCAGATCGGCATCGGGCCGTGGCCCGGCAGCGGGCCACGCGGATGCGTCGAACAGGTCGATGGCGGTGGTGCCTTCCGCGGGCAGCAGCTCATACAGGCCCGGGAAGGTCGAGTAGACCTCGCTCGCCAGTGTTTCCGCGCTGTGCACCTGATCGAGCGTGGCGAGCTTGCGCACGACCGCATAGGTGCCGCGCAGCGCCTGCACCGGCGCGAAGGACCCCGAGTTCGGCGTGCCGAGCATCACGACTCGCCCGATGCGTGCCTCACCGGGCAGCGCGAGCGCGGCGCGCGCCACGAGCCCGCCCATGCTGTGCGCGACGACGTGAGCGTCGCGGCTGCCGTCTTCATCGAGGCGCTCGGCAAATGCGCGACCGAGGTCGATGACGCTGCGCCGCCAGTCGTAATCGAAGAATCGCGGCGCGAAGCCTGCCACCGCGAGCCGCAGCTTCAGCAAGAGGAAGTTGTACAAGATCACGCCCATCGCGCGCACCGGCGAGTGCGGGCGCAGCGTGATCTCCCGCAGGCGACCGATCGCGACGTCGATCGGATCGAGCCAGAGAATGTCGTGCGGCAGGCCATGGCCGCGCGGGCGCCCGAGCTGCGAGCCCATGATGCCGGGCAGGATGTGCACGCGCGGGCCGCGCCGCCGCGCGGTCTCCGCCGCGCGGCGCGCGAGCACCGAGAGTTCCACATAGGCTGCGGCGCCGAAGTAGTCGATGAGCGTCTCGCGTTGCTCGCCGCTCACCAGCAGCCGCTCAATGGCGACGTCGTGCGATTCGAGACGATCGTACGGCGTGACGTGGGTCGCGGCGGGGTGGGTGTCGGTCACAGAGGGATTATGCCAGCGCGTGTGCCCCGATGATGTCCGCGACCGCCTGGATGGCCGCGCGGCGCGCACTGCTCCTGCGCCACACGATGCCGATCGTGCGCACCGGCGCCGGCCTGGCGAACGGACGTGCGACGGTGCCCCGCGCGGCCGCATAGGCGCCGCGCGTGGCGAGTTCGGGCAGCAGCGTGATGCCGACACCGGCGGCGACCATCTGCCGCAGCGTTTCGAGGCTCGTCGCGCGAAAATCCTGCTTCTCGTGCATGCCGACGCGACTGCACACGTCGAGCGCCTGGTCGCGCAGGCAGTGGCCGTCATCGAGCAGCAGCACGGTCTCGCCGGCGAGATCGCTGGTGCGCACGCTTCCGCCGCGCGCCAGGCGATGCCCGGTGGGCGCGAGCAGCACGAACGGCTCGTCATAGAGCGGCCTCGCCTCGAGCCCGTCGAGGTCGACCGGCAGGGCGAGGATGCCGGCGTCGATCTCCCCGCCCCGCAGGCGCTCGAGCATCGGCGCGGTCTGGTATTCGTAGAGCATCAGCTCGAGTCGCGGCAGCGCCTTGCGCAGGCGCCGAGTGACGCGCGGCAGCAGGTAAGGCCCGATGGTCGGCAGCACCGCGAGGCGCAGCCGGCCGGCCAGCGGATCGCTGAAGCTGCGCGCGATCTCGAGGATGTCATCGCCCGCCTCGAGCATCGCGCGCGCGCGCTCGACGATGCGCTGACCGGCGGCGGTGAGCGCGACGCGCCGGCTGCCGCGCTCGACCAGCTGCACCCGGAGGCCCGCCTCGAGCTTCTTCAGCTGCGCCGACAGGGTGGGCTGGCTCACGTTGCAGGCCTCGGCCGCGCGGCCGAAGTGCCGCTGGTCGGCGAGCGCGACGAGATAGGTGAGGTCCTTCAGCTTCAGGCGGTTCATCGATAGAGGCAGGCTATCACAATTATTGAATCAATTCATTGGATGTATGGCTCGGCGTCACCAAGAATGGCGCCGTCCTTTGGCAATAAACGGAGCAGCAGACCATGTTGGGTATCGGGCAGAAGTTTCCGCAGTATTCGCTGACCGGCGTCGTCTCGAACGACGTCGCGACCGCGTTCAAGCCGTTCACGAACGACAGTTTCACGGGCAAGTGGCAGGTGGTGTTCTTCTGGCCGAAGGACTTCACTTTCGTGTGCCCGACCGAGATTGCCGCCTTCGGCAAGCTCGACAAGGAATTCAAGGCGCGCGACGCGCAGTTGCTCGGCGTCTCGATCGACAACGAGTTCGTCCACCTCGCCTGGCGCAGGGAAAAGGAAGAGCTGAAGGACCTGCCGTTCCCGATGCTCTCCGACCTCAAGCGTGAGCTGTCGGGCGAGCTCGGCATCATCGACCCGGCTGTCGGCGTGGCGCAGCGCGCGACCTACATCGTCGATCCGGAGGGCGTGATCCGCTTCGTCTACGTGACCGACCTCGACGTCGGCCGCAGCCCGGACGAAGTGCTGCGCGTGCTCGACGCGCTGCAGACCGATGAACTGTGCCCCTGCAACTGGCAGAAGGGCGAGGAAACCCTGAAGGCTGCCTGATGAGTGAGGGCGGACGCGGAAGACCAGCCCCCCGGGTCTTTCGCCCCCGCCCAACCTCCCTGTTGACGGATTCGCTGCACCCGGAGACGCACCATGAGCCTCGACACCATTCGTGACGCCATCCCCGACTACGCCCGCGACCTGAAGCTGAACCTCGGTTCGGTACTGACGACGCAGGGGGCGCCAGGGCTCAGCGTCAAGCAGTTGTGGTCGGTCGCGCTGGCGACGGCGGTCGCTGCGCGCAACCCCGCCTTTGCGCGCGACATCGAGGCGCTCGCCCGCGAGCATCTCGACGATGCCGACGTCAATGGCGCGCGCGCGGCTGCCGCGATCATGGGCATGAACAACATCTACTACCGGTTCCTGCACCTCGTGGAGGACGGCGAGTACCAGTCCATGCCGGCGCGCCTGCGCATGAACGTCATCGGTAACCCCGGCATCGACAAGCTCGATTTCGAGCTGCTGTCGCTCGCCATCTCCGCGGTCAATGGCTGCGGCCTGTGCATCCAGTCCCACGAAAAGAAGCTGCGCGAGCATGGCGTGACGCGCGAGACGATCCAGAGCTCGGTGCGGATCGCCGCCGTGATCCACGCCGTTGCCGGAGTGCTCGAATCGGCCCAGGGCTGATATGCTCCGCCAACGATGAACGCGAACCGGGCGCCACGCCTGTCGGCAGGTGTGGTCGTCGTGCGCCGCGACGGGGACAGCTGGCTGTTCCTGCTGCTGCGCGCATATCGAAGCTGGGATTTTCCCAAGGGCATGGTCGAGGCCGGCGAGGAGCCGCACGCCGCCGCGCGCCGCGAAGTGCGCGAGGAATCCGCGATCGACGACCTCGAGTTCACCTGGGGTGACCTCTACCGCGACACCGGTCCCTACACCCGCAATAAGGTGGCGCGCTACTACATCGCGCAGACGCACACTGCGCGCGTCACGCTGCCCGTGAATGCCGACCTGGGCATGCCCGAACACCACGAATGGCGCTGGGTGACTTTCGACGAAGCGCTCGACCTCGTTTCGCCGCGCGTCGCGCCCGTGCTCGAGTGGGCGCGCGGCATCGTACTGGGCCTCGGCACGCACGACTGAGGCCGCGCCGGCGACCCCGCGCTGCGACCCCGTTACACGACGCGGCCGAGCTGTCCGCCGGCCAGGAAATCCGCCACGTTCTCCGCCATCCGGTCGAGTGCCCGCTGGCGCGACTCGCGCGCCGCCCAGGCCGTGTGCGGCGTGACGATCAGGTTCGGCAGGTCGGGCGCGAACAGCGGACTGCCGGACACCGGGGGCTCTTCAGGCAACACGTCGATGGCCGCGCCGCCGAGCCTGCCCGCACGCAATGCATCGGCGAGCGCCTGCACGTCGATCAGCGCGCCGCGCGCGGTGTTCACGATCACGGCGTCGGGCTTCATCATGGCCAGCTGCGCCGCGCCGATCATGCCGCGCGTCGCCGGCGTCAGAGGACAGTGCAGCGTCAGCACATCGGCCACGCGAAGCAGGGCGTCGAGCGGCACGCGGGCGTCCGTGTCCGCCTCACCGACGCGGCCGGGGCCGCCTTCGCGGCGCGCGACGAGCACCCGCATGCCGAGCGCCTGCTCGCAGGCACGCGCGACCGCGCGACCGAGCGTGCCGTAGCCGACGACGCCGAGCGTGCGCCCGCCGAGCTCGCGGATCGGGAAGTCGAGCATCGTGAACTGCGGGCTCTCCCCCCAGTGGCCGTCGGTCACGATGCGCGAGTAATCGGCATAGCGATGGGTCAGTGCGAGGATCGCGCCCAGCACGTGCTGCACGACCGAGGGCGTGCAGTAGTCGCGGATGTTGCACACGGCGACGTCGTGCTCGCGGGCCGCGGCGAGGTCGACATTGTCGGTGCCGGTCGCAGCGAGCGCGATCAGGCGCAGGGTGGGCGTCGCCTCGATCAGCTCGCGCGTGATGCGCGCCTTGTTGACCAGCAGGATCGCAGCACCGGCGATGCGGCCGGCGACCTCCCCCGGGGGCGTGACATCGTAAAACTCAAGGTTCGGGCAGGCGCGCGCGAGTCCCGAGGCGTCGAGATCGTTCGCCGAGACGGTGGCGTAGTCGAGGAACACGGATCGCAAGAGAATCTCCGGGCGGGCAAGTCGGCGCAATGCTACCTGCGTTGACAGCCCCGGGGTCCGGGCGTAGCGTGAATTTTGGCTCTTCAGCGCATGACAACCGTTCAACGAGGGGTACGCTGATGGAAATCAACTGGCTGGCCGTCGCCGTCGCGGCGATCGCGTCATTCCTGGTCGGCGCGGTGTGGTATTCCCCGCTGCTGTTCGCGAAGGCGTGGCAGCGCGAGATCGGCATATCGGACACCGACCTCGCCAAAGGCAACATGGGCAGGATCCTCGGTTCGGCCTTCGTGCTGACCCTGCTGTCGACGCTCGTGTTCCACATGTTCCTCGGCCCGAGCCCGGGCGTGCAGTTTGGCGCCGGCGCCGGATTTGCCGCGGGCCTCTTCTGGGTCGCGTTCGGCAAGGGCGTCGACTACCTGTTCGAGCGCCGCAGCCTGCGCCACTTCCTGATCAACGGCGGGCACCACACCGTGGCCTACACGGTCATGGGTCTCGTGCTCGGCCTGATGGGCTGACCCGCCGGGGCGATCGCCGGCGGGGCGAGCTTGTACATCACGGGTGTCACGAGCCGCGCGAGCAGCGTGGACGATATCAGGCCGCCGATGATCACCCACGCCATCGGCGAGTAGAGGCCGATGTTCTGCACGGCGAGCGGCAGCAGGCCGCCGATCGCTGTCAGCGTCGTCAGCAGGATCGGCAGGAAGCGGATCTCGCCGGCCTGCTCGATCGCCTCGTCGAGCGCTACGCCATCCGCACGCAGCTGGTTGGTGAAATCGACCAGCAGAATCGAATTCTTGATCTCGATGCCGATCAGCGCGATGAAGCCGATGCTCGCGGTGAAAGAGATGGAATTGCCGGTCGCGAGCAGCATCAGCAGCCCGCCGAGCACGCCGAGCGGCACGACGGTCAGGACGATCAGGGTCGACTTGAAGTTGCCGAATTCGAGTACCAGGATCGCGAAAATGCCGAAGATCGCGACGATGACCGCGATGCCGATGCCGCCGAAGGCCTCCTGGCTCGACTCGGCCTCGCCGCCGAGCTTGTAGTGATAGCCGCGCGGCCAGTCCATCGCATCGAGCTGGCGGCGCACGTCGGCCGTGACTTTCGCGGTGTTGTAGCCGGCCTGCACGTCGGCATCGATCGTCACCGAGCGCTCGCGGTCATAGCGCTGGATCACGACCGGCGCCTTCTCGAACTGCAGCGTCGCGAGCTGCGACAGCGGCAGCAGCGCGCCGGACAGTGACGGCACGCGCACTTCGCCGAGGCTCGCGAGGTCCGCGCGCGTACCAACCGCGGTGCGCACGGTGATGTCGTACTGCTCGCCGTCCGGATCCTTGAACTTGCCGGCCGGCAGGCCCTCCACCGACAGGCGCACCGCCCGGTCGAACTCGATGGTCGGCACGCCGAGCAGGTTCGCCTTCTGCGCGTCGACGGCGAGGCGCAGGTTGGTGCGCGCCACCTCGAGCGGGTTCTGCACGTCGCGCGTGCCGGGCGTCGCCTCGATCAGTCGCTGCACCTGCCCGGCGAGCGCCTCGATCGCCTCGAGGTCGCGGCCGACGACGCGCACCGCGATCGGTGCGCTGATCGGCGGACCGTTGACGAACTCCTTCACGTAGATGCGCGCCGCCGGATAGTCGCGCAGCGCAGTGCGCAGCGCCTCGAGCGTACGCGGCGTCTCATGCGTGTCGTAGTGCGTCAGCTGCACGAACACTTCGCCGAAATTCGCCGCGTCGCGCCGCGTGATGTGGTTGTAGTAGATCTGCGGGTTGCCGTGGCCGACGTTGGTGAACCAGCCCTTGACCGCAGGCGTCGATCGTAGCTTCGCTTCGATGAAGCGCAGGGCCTCGTCGGTCGCCTCGAGGCTCGCGCCCGCGGGCGCCTCGACCTGGATCAGGAACTGCGGCGTGTCCGCCTTCGGAAACAGGCTCGAGCCGATCAGCGGCACCAGCGCGGCCGACAGCAGGAGCGATCCGCCGATGGAGACCAGTACGGTGGCGCGCGGCCTGGCGAGGCAGTAGTGCAGTGCCGGGCGGTAGTAGCGATGGATCGCCCCCATCACGCGCTGGAGCGCCGGGTTGCCGCTTTGCGCGGCATCGCGCGGCAGCAGGCGGCTCGCGAGGAACGGGATCACGAACAGCGCCACGATGAGCGAGCCGGTGATCGTTGCGATGACGGTCACCGGCAGCACGCGGATGAACTTGCCGGCCGTGCCGGGCAGCATGACCAGCGGCAGGAAGGCGAAGATGAGCGTCGCGGTGCAGCCGAGGATCGCGACGAAGATCTGCCGGGTGCCCGCGAGCGCCGCGGCAGTGCGATCGAGTCCCATGCGCAGATGGCGCGCGATGTTCTCGACCACCACGATCGAATCGTCGACCAGCAGTCCGAGGGCGACGACACAGCCGGCGATCGAAATCTGGTTCAGCGAGTAGCCGATCAGGTAGAGGATCGCGATGCCGAACGCGAGCGACAGCGGTATCGCCACCATGACGATACCCGCCGCGCGCCAGCCGAGCGGCACCAGCGTCAGCATCACGAGCGCGATTGCGATCGCGAAGTCGGTGTACAGGCGCCCGAGGCGCTGCTCGACGTTCTTGGATTGCTGGAAGCCGCGCTC
>DAOQXO010000011.1:0-39463 GCA_035342635.1 Steroidobacteraceae bacterium | reverse complement strand
GAGATCGAGACCGAGCTTCTGCTCGTCGGCCTGCAGCCATTCGGTGACCAGTGTGCACCGCGCGGCGGCAGGCCGACGCGCAGAAGCTCGGTCTCGATCTCGTTCTCGCCGAGGCGATGCTCGCCGCGCTGCCGGACGGCACCGACGACTGCTGGGTGCAACAGCACATCCGCATGTCGCTCGCGCTCGCCGAGTATCTGCATCGCCAGGCGATCGGCATGCGCCAGCTGCTCGCCGATGCCGTGGCCATGTCGTACACCACGAGCGTGGCACTGCGACGTCGCCAGTTGCACGCGGCCTGCCGCTCCACGCCCTGCCTGGTCGCCACCACGCGTCGCTACGCCTGAGCCGCGCGCGCGTCAGCGCGGCGCGTAGTCGAAGGAATCGAAGTGCAGCCGCCGCGGCGCAAGACCCTGCGCCGGGAAACGCGCGCGTATCGCCTCGACCATGGCCGGCGGGCCTGCGGCATACACCTCGAAAGTCGACAGATCCGGATGATGCGCGAGGACCGCCTCGTGCACCCAGCCCGACTCGTGGCCGGCTGAATCCGGCGGCGCTTCCGACAGGACACCGGTGTAGTGAAAGCGCGGATGGCGCGCCGCCCATGCGTACAGCAGCGCTTCCTCGTAGAGATCGACCGGCGTGCGCGCGCCCCAGTAGAAGTGGATGTCCCGCGGCGTACCGCGTTCGAGGGCATGGCGCAGCATCGACTTCACCGGTGCAAACCCGGTGCCGCCGGCAACGAAGACCACGGGCCCCGGCGCATCCACGTAGACGAACTGGCCGATCGGACCTTCGATGCGCAACAGCGCGCCCGGCGCGTCGTGTGCAAAGAGCTCCCCGGTGAAGTCCCCGCCCGGCACGCGCCGCACATGCAGTTCCAGTTGCGCCGCATCGTGCGGTGGCGAGGCGATCGAAAAGCTGCGCCGCCGGCCACCGTCTAGCAGCACGTCGAGGTACTGTCCCGGCAGGAAGTGGAACTGCTCGACCGCCGGCAGGCGCAGCTGCAATCGCAGCACATCCGGCGCGAGCCGCTCGCGCGTCTCGATGCGACACGGCAGAGTCTTGATCTCGACATCGGTGACGCGGCGGATCTCGCGCGCTTCGATCACGAGATCGCTCGCCGCGCGCGCCTGGCAGAGCAGCGCCAACCCGGCGGCCTCTTCCTCCGCCGTCAGGCCGGGGGGCCGCGCGCCGGGATACCACACCTGCCCCGCGACGATGCGAGCGCGACAGGACGAGCAGTGGCCGCTCCTGCAGCTGTGCGGCAGGTTAAAATGCCCGCGCAGCGCCGCCGCCAGCACCGGCTCGTCCGGCCGCGCATCGAACTCCCGCGCCGACGGCAGCAACCTCACTCTCATCCGCCCATTATGGGCGCAGTGCCGAGCGCGCGATCGGCCGCTGCTCACGGGGTCACGCCGCTGCTCGATCCGCCGTAAACTACGCGGATGTTCCGCAATCCCGACCAGGCTGCGATCGAGCAGCTGCTGCGCACGGCCAGGACCATCGCCGTCGTCGGCCTCTCGACCGACCCGTCGCGGCCCAGCCACGACGTCGCACGGCAATTGCAGCGCTACGGTTACCGGATCATTCCGGTCAATCCCGCCGCCACCACCATCCTGGGCGAACGTGCGGTGCCCGATCTCGATCACCTCGCCGATGCGCTGCCGGCGGGCACCAGGCCCGATATCGTCGACGTGTTCCGCCGCCCCGAGCACGTCGCCGGCCTCGTCGACGACTGCATCCGCCTCGGCATGCCGGCGCTCTGGTTGCAGGACGGCGTGATCGATGAGGCCGCGGCCAGCCGGGCGCAGGCAGCCGGAATTTTCACGGTGATGGATCGCTGCCTGTTCCGCGACCGGGCGGCCCTTTGAAGCGCGCGACTTCGCCAATGCGCGTCGACTTCACGAAGATGCACGGTCTCGGCAACGACTTCATCGTGTTCGACGCGCCCGCCGGCGCCACGCCGCCGTCCGCGGCCGAGCTCCGCCGTCTGGCCGACCGCCACACCGGCATCGGTTTCGATCAGGCGCTGATGCTCGAGCCCCCGCGCCGTGAGGGCACCGCGACCTATTACCGCATCTTCAATGCCGACGGCCAGGAGGTCGAGCAATGCGGCAACGGTGCGCGCTGCATCGCCGCGCTGCTCGCGCAGCGCGGCAAGGCGCGCGATGGTGAACTCGCGATGGACAGCCCCGGCGGCCTCATCCGGGCCCGCATCGAAGCGGGCGGCCTCGTCTCGGTCGACATGGGCGTGCCGGACTTCAATCCGGCGGCGCTGCCGTTCGACGCCTCCACCGAGGCGCATGTGTACCTGCTCGACGTCGGCGGCAGCGAAGTCGAGATCGGCGCGGTGTCGATGGGCAATCCGCACGCCGTGCTGACCGTCGCATCGGCGGCCGCGGCGCCGGTCGATCGGCTGGGGCCGGCGATCGAGCACCATCCGCGCTTCCCGAAGCGCGTCAACGTCGGCTTCATGGAGATCGTGGATCGCAACCACATCATATTGCGGGTCCACGAGCGGGGCACCGGCGAAACGCTTGCCTGCGGTACCGGCGCCTGCGCGGCCGTCGCCGTCGGCCGTCGCCACGGCCGCCTGGATGAACGCGTCAGCGTGCGCGTCGCGGGCGGGGAACTCACGATCACCTGGCCCGGTCCCGGCAAGAATATTTGGCTCACGGGTCCGGCCGAAGTATCTTTCACCGGCAGCGTCGACGTGAACGGCGCGCATGCGTCCCGGGGGGCGGAGAACCCATGACGACAAGAGAGGCCCGCGGACTGCCGACCGAGACGATCGACGAAGAGTCGATCGCGCGCTACCTGCAGCTCAACCCCGATTTCTTCGAGCGCCACCAGGCGATCCTCGCGCGCATGCGGCTGCCGCACGCGCGCTCGGCGTCGACCATTTCGCTGGTCGAGCGCCAGGTCGAGGTGATGCGCGAGCGTCAGGCCGAGCTCGAGGGCAAGCTTGCGGATTTCGTGCGCGTCGCGCGGGCGAACGATGTGCTGACCGGGAAGATCCAGCGCTTCACGCGCCGGCTGCTGCGCGCCACTTCGCGCCAGGACATGGCTGCCCAGATCGAAGCGAGCCTGCGCGAGGACTTCGACGCCTTCCACGCCACGCTGATTCTCGTGAACGGCAACGAACGCGGCTTCGAGGGACTGCCCGAGCGCTTCCTGCGCGCCGTGTCGGCCGACGACCCGAACTTCAAGTCGTTCGAGGGCCTGTTCGCGAGCGGCAAACCCCGCTGCGGGCAGGTGCGCGACACACAGCGCCAGTTCCTGTTCGGCACCGACTCCACCGAGATCGGCTCGGTCGCGCTCGTGCCGCTCGGCGAACACGGCTCGGTTGGCCTGCTGGCACTCGGCAGCCACGACCGGGAGCGCTTCCATCCCGGCATGAGTACCGAGTTCCTCGCCCGCATGGGCGAGCTGATCGCGGATGCCGTCGTCTATCGCTGACTGGATCGCGCGCTTCCGGCGGCATCTTGCCACCGAGCGGCGGCTCTCGCCGCACACGGACTCGAACTACGCGCGCGACCTCGCGGCCCTCGTGCGCTTCTGCGAGACCGAGCGTATCGCCGACCCCGCCCGCCTCGACAGCCAGCATGTGAGGCTGTTCGCCGCGCGATCGCACGCCGCGGGCCTCGCGCCGCGCAGCGTGCAGCGGCGCCTGTCGGCGGTGCGCTCGTTCTGCACCTTCCTCGTGCGCGAGGGCGCCATCAGCACGAACCCCGCGCACGATGTCCGCGCGCCGAAGGCCGGCAAGCGCCTGCCGGGCACGCTCGATGCCGACAAGGTGACGCAGCTGCTGAACGTCAAAGCGACCGACCCGCTCGCGCTGCGCGACCGCGCGCTGATGGAGCTCGCCTACTCGTCCGGCCTGCGCCTCGCCGAGATCGTGGCGCTCGACATCGGCGACCTCGACCTCGCCGACCGCACCGTGCGTGTATTGGGCAAGGGTGCCAAGACCCGCATCCTGCCGGTGGGCCGCCCGGCGCTCGCGGCACTGCGCAGCTGGCTGCGCGAACGCGCGGCGCTCGCCCGGGCCGGCGAGACTGCCGTGTTCGTCGGGCGCAATGGCACACGCATGGGCCCGCGGGCCGTGCAGCTGCGGGTCGCCTACTGGGCGCGCCGGCAGGGGCTCGGAGTGCACGTGCACCCGCACCTTTTCAGGCATTCGTTTGCGACGCATCTACTTGAATCCAGTAGGGATCTTCGCGGCGTGCAGGAATTGCTCGGCCACGCCGACATCTCGACCACCCAGGTCTACACGCACCTTGATTTCCAGCATCTCGCCCGCATCTATGATTCCGCGCATCCGCGCGCGCGCAAGAAGTAGGCTGGTTTCCCCATGAGCGAAGTGTGGAATCCCCACGGCACCACCATCCTCGGGGTGCGACGCAACGGTGCCGTCGCCGTCGGCGGCGATGGCCAGGTCACGCTCGGCAACACCGTGATGAAGGGCAATGCCCGCAAGGTGCGTCCGCTCGGCGGCGGCAAGGTGCTCGCGGGCTTCGCGGGCGGCACTGCCGATGCCTTCACGCTGTTCGAGCGCTTCGAGGGCAAGCTCGAGAAGCACGGCAACAACCTGACCCGCGCGGCGATCGAGATTGCCAAAGACTGGCGTTCGGACCGCTACCTGCGTCGGCTCGAGGCGCTGCTGCTCGTGGGCGACCGGGAAAAGCTGCTCGTGATCTCCGGCAACGGCGACGTGATCGAGCCCGAACACGACCTCGTCGCGATCGGCTCGGGCGGCGCTTTCGCGCAGGCCGCGGCGCGCGCGCTCGTCGAGAACACCGAACTCGATGCGCGCACGATCGTCGAGCGCGCGCTCGGCATCGCCGCCGACATCTGCATCTACACCAACCGCAATTTCGTGATCGAGGAACTGAAGTAATGAGCGCCGAAGTGAAGCTTCCCGGCGGAGCCGCGCTCACGCCGCAGCAGATCGTGCGCGAGCTCGACAAGCACATCGTCGGCCAGGGCGACGCCAAACGTGCCGTCGCCATCGCGCTGCGCAACCGCTGGCGACGCATGCAGGTCGACGACGACCTGCGCCCCGAGATCACGCCGAAGAACATCCTGATGATCGGCCCCACGGGTTGCGGCAAGACCGAGATCGCGCGCCGGCTCGCGAAGCTCGCCAATGCGCCGTTCGTAAAGATCGAGGCGACCAAATTCACCGAAGTCGGCTATGTCGGCCGCGACGTCGACTCGATCGTCAAGGACCTGGTCGATGTCGCGGTCAAGATGGCCCGCGAGCAGGAAGTCGAGAAGGTGCGCGAGCGGGCTCTCGACGCCGCCGAGGAGCGCGTGCTCGATGCGCTGCTGCCCAAGCCGCGCGCCATGGGCTTCTCCACCGACGAGCCGCCGGTGCCGCGCGATGCCGAGACGCGCCAGAAGTTCCGCAAGATGCTGCGCGAGCGCCAGCTCGACGATCGCGAGATCGAGATCGAGTTGCGCGCGATCCCCGCGGGCGTCGACATCATGGCGCCTCCCGGCATGGAGGAAATGCAGCAGCAGCTTTCCTCGATGTTCCAGAACCTCGCCGGCGGCCGCACGCATTCGCGCAAGGTGAAGATCAAGGAGGCGCTCAAGCTGCTGGTCGACGAGGAAGCGGCCAAGCTCGTCAACGAGGAGGAGCTGAAGGCGCGCGCAGTGGCCAACGCCGAGCAGAACGGCATCGTTTTCATCGACGAGATCGACAAGGTGACCCGGCGGCAGGAATCGTTCGGCGCCGACGTGTCGCGCGAGGGCGTGCAGCGCGACCTGCTGCCGCTCGTGGAGGGCTCGACCGTCGCTACCAGGTACGGCGCCGTGAAGACCGATCACGTGCTGTTCATCGCCTCGGGCGCGTTCCACCTGTCGAAGCCTTCGGATCTGATTCCCGAGCTGCAGGGCCGCCTGCCGATCCGCGTAGAGCTCGCATCGCTCGGCGTCGACGATTTCGTGCGCATCCTGACCGAGCCCGATGCGGCGCTCACCACGCAGTACGCCGCGCTGATGGAAACCGAGGGCGTGCGCCTCGTATTCGCCGCGGACGGCGTGCGGCGAATCGCGGAGATCGCGGCGCAGGTCAACGAGCGTACCGAGAACATCGGCGCACGCCGCCTGCACACCGTGATGGAGCGGCTCCTCGAGGAGATTTCCTTCGAAGCCACCGAGCGCCACGGCAGCACCGTGACCGTGGATGCGGCCTATGTCGATGCGCGACTCGGCAATCTCGCCAAGGACGAGGACCTGTCGCGGTACATCCTGTGAGCGGCGACGAAGTCGTCGTCGATGTCCCAGCGGCGAGCGCCGGCATCGTTCCGGCGGTCGATGCAAGCGTTATCTGGCTGCACGGACTGGGCGCCGACGGGCACGACTTCGTGCCCATCGTGCCGGAGCTGCGGCTGCCGCCCACCGTGGCGGTGCGCTTCTGCTTCCCGCATGCGCCGGTCCGGCCAGTCACGCTGAACGGCGGCCTGCCGATGCGCGCGTGGTACGACATCCGCGAGCTGTCGACCGAGGGGCGCCAGGACGAGGCCGGCACGCGCGCCTCCGCGGCGCGCGTCGACCAGCTCGTCCAGCGTGAGATCGACCGGGGAGTCGCGCCCGCGCGCATCGTGATCGCCGGCTTCTCGCAGGGCGGCGCCGTGGCGCTGCACGCGGCGCTGCGTTACCCGGCGCGGCTCGGCGGCGTCATGGCCCTGTCCACCTACCTGCCGCTGCACGCCAGTCTCGAGCGCGAGGCGTCGGCCGCAAATCGCGATCTCCCCATCCTCATGTGCCACGGGCAGTACGACCCGGTGCTGCCGATCGGGCTCGGCGAGGCGTCGCGCGATGCACTGCAGCGCCTCGGATACCCGGTGGAATGGAAGACCTATCCAATGCAGCACGAGGTGTGTCGCGCCGAAATCGACGACATCTCCGGCTGGCTGGCTGCACGCCTCGCCGGCGGCGGGCACGCCTGATCGGCACTCGCGAGGCTACTTGCGCCTGGGCGCCAGCCCCGCGGCCGTGAACCCGATCCTGCGATGGGTACCGTCACAGAACGGCTTGCCGCCCGACCCGCCGCAGCGGCACAGCCAGCACTCGGTAACGCGCTCCACGGTGCGGCCCGTGCCGGTCACCACTTCGAGATTGCCTTTCACGTGCAGCGGCCCGTTCTCGACCGGGATGACCTCGAGCGGACCGTTGCACACCGCGAGCGCGGGGGAATCCCTGGTCGGCGCCTCGCCGCTGGCGGCAAAACCCGCGTCGGCATGGCTCGTGTCGCAGAACGGTTTCGACTTCGAAGCACCGCAGCGGCACAGCGCCGCGCGCAGTGCGCTGCCGCCACCGTAGAAGTGCATTTCGGCGTGGAAGGCGAGCGGCCCGTTCTCGCGCACCCGCACGACATTGACGGGCGGCGGCGCCTCCTGCGGCCCGCCATCGATCCGCTCGTAGGTAATCGCGCCCGATGGGCACTTGTGCGCGATTTCGACCACCGCGTCGACGGACGCCGCGTCGGGGTGGATCCACTCGCCTTCCACGTTCGGCTCGCCGTCTGCGTTCGGGACGAAAACGCGCGGGTCGCCCAGCACGCAATGCCGCGAACGGATGCACTTGCGGGCTTCGAACTGCACCGTGAGCTTCTCGCCCGGCGCCCTCTCGACGTTCGAGGACATACTTGCGTGCCTCCGCTGCGCCTGGCGCCCATTGTGCCATGTCAGCCTCGTCCTACGCGCGACACGTCCCTCCCGCCCTGTGCCAGGCGCGCACACGGCGCTATTTTGGCTGCCGGCGGGTATGGGCAGAGGTCCGTTGAGGTCATGTCGGAGAATTCCTACAGCAGTCTCGCGCGCGTTCGCGCAAAGTATCCGGTCGATGCGGCGACGAGCGCGGTACCGGGGATCATGCGCTGGCACATCGCGGCGGCACGCGGCGAGATCCAGCGCGCGGCCGCGGTGACCACCTCGACCTGGAAGCGCGCGCGCCGCGCCGTGATCGGGCTGCTTTACGACAACTAGGCGAGGGGAATGCCTCAGGTCAATGTCATCATCGGGGACGATCATCAGGTCGTGCGGGCAGGCCTGAGACAGATCATTTCCTCGCAGCCCGACCTGCGTGTCGCGGCCGAATGCCGCTCGGGCAAGGATGTCATCGCCGCGCTCAAGGAACACGCCTGCAACGTGCTGCTGCTCGACCTGTCGCTGCCCGATATGTCGGGGCTCGACGTGCTGAAGCACGTGCGCTCGCATTACGAGGGCATCGGCGTGCTGGTGCTGAGCAGCTATCCGGAGAAGCAGTTCGGCATCAACGTGCTGCGTGGCGGCGCCAACGGCTTCATCAGCAAGGGCGTCGAGGAGTCGGAACTGCTGCGTGCCGTGCGGCTGGTCGCGCGCGGCAACCGCTACGTCGGCCCCGAGCTCGCCGACCTGCTGCTGTCCGGCATCGACGGCACCGGTGACCAGCCGCGCCACCGCGTGCTGTCGGAGCGCGAATTCCAGATCTTCGTGAAGCTCGCCGAGGGCAAGACCGTGACCGAGATCGCGAACAAGCTGTTCCTCAGCGTCAAGACGGTCAGCACCTATCGCTCGCGCATCCTCGACAAGATGGGCATGAAGACCAACGCCGACATCACCTACTACGCGATCAAGAACAGCCTCCTGCAGTAGCCATGCCTGCCGATCTCCACGCCACCGGGACCGCCGATCGCCGTGCAGCCGTACGCAACGCCGGGCAGACGGGCGGCCGGCGGGAGCTGCCCGGCGGGGAACTGCGCATCCTGCTGATCGAGGATTCGCGCCCGCTGCGCGAGCGCATGATAGGCATGCTCACCGTGCCGGGCGTGATGCAGGTGACCGGCACCGCGGAAACCGAACGCGAGGCGACCGCACTGATCGATGGCAATGACTACGACGCACTGGTCGTCGACGTCGAACTGAGGGAGGGCAGCGGCATCACGACGATACGCCACGCCCGGCGCTCATACGCCGCGCGCCGGCAGCCGCTGATCATCGTGCTCACCAACTACGCGCTGCCCACCGTTCGCCAGCGCTGCATCGAGGTCGGCGCCGACCACTTCCTCGACAAGATGCAGCAGTTCCTGCAGGTCCGGCCACTCCTCGAAGCCCACTATCGTCACGCTGACAGCTGATAGCCCTGTACTCCGGCTTCCGCGAACGGCACCAGGATATCGAGCCGCGTCCCCTCCCCCGGGACACTCTGGATGTCGAACGACCCGTTCAGGCTCACGATGCGATGGCGCATGCCGGAGAGGCCGTGCGAACTGCGCGCGCGCTCCGGATCGATGCCGACGCCGTCGTCGCTCACCGTGAGGTGGTAGCCCGACTCGGTCACCTCGAACTGCATCTCGACGTTCCTCGCCCTGGCGTGGCGGATGATGTTGGTGAGCGATTCCTGGCCGACGCGGAACAGCGCGATCGCGAGCTGCTGCGGAATCGGTGCCGTGTCTTCCGGAATCGACGTGCGGCACGAGAGCCCCGCACGCTTGCAGGTTTCGTCGAAATAGGCCTCGAGCGCGGTCGGCAGGCCGAAATGATCGAGCAGCGCCGGTCGCAGGTTTTCGACGACGCGGCGCTTCAGGTGCATCGCTTCGGTCACCGTGCGCACCAGCTCGTCGAGCTTCTCGCGCACTTCGGGGTCCATCGTGATGGAACGGCCCTGCAGCCAGGCGAGATCCATCTTCGCTGCGGTCAGCAGCCCGCCCAGTTCGTCGTGCAGGTCGCGCGCGAGATCGGCCTTCTCCTGTTCCGAAGCGCTCTGCAGGTGGGTCGTGAGCCTCGACAGCTCGCGCGTGCGGTCCTCGATGACGACCTCGAGCCTGCGGCGCTCGTGCTCCTCCTCGTGGCGCTGTTCCTCGCGGCGCAGCGAATTGGCGACGAACAGGCGCACCACCAGCAGGATCAGCGCGAGCGCGAGCAGCGCCAGCGCCGCGAAGGCGTAGCGAGACAGCACGAGGCTGCGCGCCTGCTCGGCGCGCAGCGCCTCGAGCCGGGTGTCGAGCAGTTGCAGGAGCTCATGGGCGGCGGCGCGGAACTCGTCCATGACCTTGCGGCCCTCGCCGGTGCGCAGGATCGCCATGGCGCTGGCGCGGTCACCGCGCTGCGTCAGCGAGATCGACGCGGTCACCTCCGCGATCTTGATGCCACGCAGCTCCTCGAGCCGCGTGACGTGCTGGAGCACCTCGGCATCCGCCGCGGCGAGCGTGCGCAGCTTGGAGCTGATCACGTGCAGCTCCGGCAGCGCGGCCTCGTAGGGAGCCAGGTAACGCCTGTTGGTGGTGAGCAGATATCCCCGCTGCGCGCTCTCGAGGTCGACCAGCTGCGAGCGCAGCGCGATCACCTCGTTCTGCATGCCGAGGGTGCGGTTGACGCCCTCGGCGGCGATGCGGATGCGGCCCATCGACCATTCGTTCATCAGGAACACGCCGAGGGCGAGGAGCGAGATCGCGACGATCGGCAGCCAGATCGAGCCGGGCAGCAATCGCAGGCCATCCCAGAAATCGAGATGGACGCTGCGATATTGGCGCCACGGCAGCCCGTTCCCCTCAGTCACCTGCCACCCCGCCAGCAAACCACACGCGCCATGCTAGCAGCAGCGGCTGTGCGAGGGGACTAGGCGCGCCTGAAGAGCCCGACCAGCAGCGTCACGGCGAAGGCGATCAGGAAGACGAAGAACAGGATCCTCGCGATCCCGGCCGCGCCCGCCGCGATGCCGCCGAAGCCGAACACGGCGGCCACGATCGCGATGACCAGGAAGATGACGGCAATCGCGAGCCAGGCATCGCCGGTGCTCTGGTACTTCATCGTGGGGTCCTGTCGTGACACGGCAGGCGAGCGTATGCGGGACAGCCCGCCGAGGATGTCGTCCGCGCGGCCGGATTGCGCGTGCCCTGTCCTACGCCGCGACGGCACGAAAAAAGACGCCTTCACTCGCGTGAAGGCGTCCAGGAGGCCGGTACTCGACGGGGGGCGAAGGCACCGGCGTTCGCAAGTCCGAAGCTACGCGGCGCCATGCCGCCTGGCAGTCAGCCTGTGGCGCGGCGCGCGTAGGAAACGACTGACAGGTGCGCGCCGGGGCCCCGGCACGTATGCTGCGCGGCCATGACCACCTACGCAGCAATCACCGGCTGGGGCAAGTGCCTGCCGCCGGCCGTCCTTTCCAATCAGGACCTTGCGGGCATGCTGGAGACGAGCGACGAGTGGATCACGAGCCGCACCGGCATCCGTGAACGCCGCATCTCGCATGTCCCGATGGCCGAGCTCGCCCACGTCGCCGCCGCGCGGGCGCTGGCCTGCGCCGGCATGGCGGGACGCGAAATCGAACTGATCGTTTTCGGAACCTGCAGCTTCGAGGACCAGGTGCCGAACATGGCTTCAGGCCTGCAGCAGCGCATCGGCGCGCAGGGCTGCGCCGCCATGGACGTCAACACGGCCTGCACCAGTTTCCTCTACGGGCTGTCGAGCGCCACGGCGATGATCAGGAACGGCGTCGTGAGCAACGCGCTGGTCGTCGGCGCCGAGATCATCTCGCCGTACATGGACTGGTCGGACCGCAACGTCGCGGTGCTGTTCGGCGACGGTGCCGCTGCGGTCGTCCTGCAGGCGACGGACTCGGAAGAAGGCCTGCTCGCGGAAAAACTCGGCTGTTACGGCGATGCGCGCGAGACCCTGCGCATCCACGGCATGGGTGGCAACTACGCGAACCAGGGGCGCCTGTACGGCGTCACCTCCTGGCAGTTCGAAGGGCAGGAGATCTTCAAGCGCGCGGTGCTCGGCATGAGCGAGGCGAGCGCAGCCGCGCTCGGCAAGCGCGGGCTCACCCCCGACGACATCCAGCTCGCCGTGCCCCACCAGGCGAACCTGCGGATCATCGAGGCCGTGGCGAAGCGCGCCGGCATCCCTATGGAGCGCGTGTTCACCAACGTGCAGCGCTACGGAAACATGTCCTCGGCGACCGTGCCGGTCGGACTGTGCGAGGCGCTCGAGTCGGGCCGCATCGAGAAGGGCGGCTGGGTGCTGATGCCGGCCTTCGGCGGCGGCCTCACCTTCTGCGCGCACCTCGTGCGCTGGGGAAATCGGATCACGCCGCTCGACACCACCGACATCGAGCTGCCGCCGTGCGATCGCACGGCCGTCGAACTGATCCACGAAGTGGCGGCGCGCAAAGTCACCCGCGCGCCGGACCCGGCTACTTCCTAGTGGATTTGCCTGCGGCCTTCTTCTTCGCCGCCTTCTTCTTGGGCCGTGTCTTGCCGAACGAACCCTGGTAGATCTTGCCGCGACGGCTGCGGGGGTCACCTTTACCCATTGTCGACTCCGGTTGTGCGTGAAAGCGGGGCGAGTCTAGCAGCCCGTCGCCGCACGTTCAGCGATATCGCGACAGGATCTTCGCGAGCCCCTGCGCACCCGGCGACAGCGCCGCGAACGGCAGGCTGTTGAGCGGCGCGTCCGGCGTGCCATTCACCTCGTGGAACTCCGGCTGCGACTCGTCGATGTAGAGCAGGCCGGTCAGGAACTCGCCCTGCTTCTGCCGCGCCTGGATGAAGGCACTCGCGGCGACACGATCCGTGGGGTCGTAATCCTGCGCAAACTTGCGCAGCAGGATACGGCTGCCGTCGTGCATCACGATCGGCAGGGATTCACCCTCGGCGTAATCGGCGACGATCTCGCGCTCGAGCGGCACGAAATCCGCGTTGACCACCGGCTCGTAGTGCTCGCGCGTGTAGGCGTAGCTCTTGGTCGAGCCCTCGTGGTCGTTGAAGGTGACACAGGGCGAGAGCACGTCGATCAGCGCGAAGCCGCGATGGCGCAGGCCGGCCTGGATCAGCGGCACGAGCTGGCGCTTGTCGCCCGAGAAACTGCGCGCGACGAACGAGGCGCCGAGGCTCATGGCGAGCTGCACCGGATCGATCGGCGGTTGCAGGTTCTTCTCGCCCTTCTTCGCCTTCGTGCCGATATCCGCCGAGGCCGAGAACTGCCCCTTGGTGAGGCCGTAGACGCCGTTGTTCTCGATCACGTAGAGCATGTTCAGGTTGCGGCGGATCGCGTGGCAGAACTGCCCGAGGCCGATCGACAGCGTGTCGCCGTCGCCGGAGACGCCGATGTAGCTCAGCTTGCGGTTCGCCGCGTTCGCACCCATCGCGATCGCCGGCATGCGCCCGTGCACCGAATTGAAGCCGTGCGCGCCGCCGACGAAATAGGCCGTGGTCTTCGACGAACAGCCGATGCCCGAGAGCTTGGCGATGTTCTGCGGCTCGAGCGACAGCCCCCAGATCGCCTCGGTGAGCGCGGCGGTGATCGAATCGTGGCCGCAGCCCGCGCACAGCGTGGACAGCACGCCCTCGTAGTCGCGGCGCGTGAGGCCGAGATCATTGCGCGGCAGCGACGGGTGGCGAACTTTCGGCTTCGGTATGAAGGTCATGGGCTCACTCCGCCGGCGTGCCGGTGGCGTGCACCGGAGCGACCGAGCGCAGCGGCCGCGGTGCGACCTCGGTCAGCACACCTTCGATGATGAAGCTCGAGGAGATCGGCAGGCCGCTGTAGTGCAGCAGCGAGCGCAGCCTGGACTTCTCGACCTGGGTCTCGAGCGTCAGCAGCGAGCGCAACTGCGCGTCGCGGTTCTGCTCGACGACGAACACAAGACGGTGCTCGGCAAGGAAGCGCTCGACTTCGTCGTTGAACGGGAACGCGCGCACGCGCAGGTAGTTCACCGGGATGCCCATGCCGGCCAGCACGACGAGCGCCTCGCGCACGGCGCCATCGCTGCTGCCCGCCGCGACGATCGCGACATCGGTGCGCTTGTCGGCCATTTCGATGACCGGCTTCGGCACGAGAGTCTTCGCGGTACCGAACTTGCGCAGCAGCCGGTCGACGACGATCTGGTATTCGGCCGAATCCTCGGTATAGGCGCCGTACTGCGTGTGCCCGGAGCCGCGCGTGAAATACGCCGCCTTGGGATGCACGCCCGGGAGGGTGCGGTACGGGATGCCGTCGTCGTCCTTGTCGAGGTAGCGGTAGAACTTTTCGAGCTTGACGATTTCCTCGAGCGGCAGCACCTTGCCGCGGTCGGGCCGGTAGGAGTCATCCCACTTGAACTCGGGGCACATCCAGTCGTTCATGCCGATATCGAGGTCCGACAGCACCATGACCGGCGTCTGCAGCCGCTCGGCGAGGTCGAACGCCGCGATGGCGAAGTAGAAGCATTCCTCGGGACTCGCGGGGTACAGGCATACGTGCTTGGTGTCCCCGTGCGAGGCATAGGCGCAGGACAGCAGGTCGCACTGCTGGGTGCGGGTCGGCATGCCGGTCGAGGGGCCGACCCGCTGCACGTCGAACACCACGGCGGGGATCTCGGCGTAGTAGCCGAGCCCGAGGAATTCGTTCATCAGCGAGATGCCGGGGCCCGAGGTCGCGGTGAACGCACGTGCGCCGTTCCACGAGGCGCCGAGCACCATGCCGATCGCCGCGAGTTCGTCCTCGGCCTGGATGAACGCGAAGTTCCTGCGGCCGGTCTCCGGATCGACGCGCCACTTGTCGCAGAAGGCCTTGTACGCGTCCATCACCGAAGTGGAAGGCGTGATCGGATACCAGGCGCCCACCGTGGCGCCGGCGAACATCGCGCCGAGCCCGGTCGCGGTATTGCCGTCGATCAGGATGTGGCCGGCCGTGCGGTCGAGCGGCGCGACGCGCAGGGGCAGCGGGCAGTTGAAATGCTGCTTCGCGTAGTCGTAGCCAAGCTGCACCGCCTCCATGTTGCTGTCGGCGAGCTGCGGCTTCTTGGCGTAGGTCTCGGCGAGCAGCTCCCGCATCCGCTCGAGGTCGATGTCGAGCAGTGCCGCGAGCACTCCCGCGTAGCAGATGTTCTTCATCAGGATGCGCGTGCGCACGCCCTTGAAGCGTTCGTTGCACAGACGCGCGAGCGGCACGCCGAGCACGGTGATGTCCTCGCGCGAGAGCAGCGCCGGGCGCGGCCAGGTCGAGTCGTAGATCAGGTAACCGCCGCTGTCGACCTCGCGCATGTCCTTGCCGTAGGTCTCGGCATTCATGGCGACCATCAGGTCGATGCGGCCGGAGCGCGCGGTGTGCGCATCCCGGGTTACGCGGATCTCGTACCAGGTCGGCAGTCCCTGGATGTTCGACGGGAAGTAATTCTTGCCCATCACCGGCACGCCGCTGCGGAAAATCGCCTTCATCAGCAGGGCGTTGGCACTGGCGGAGCCCGTGCCGTTCACCGTTGCGATCTTGATGACGAAGTCGTTTACGCGATCTTGGGCAGTGAGGGCTGGCATTTTTCCGGCTGATCCTTGGCGTGCGGCCACGCCACGTACGACTTCTGCATGTCCCAGGCGGCTGTCGGGCAACGTTCCGCGCACAAGCCGCAGTGCACGCAGAGGTCTTCATCCTTCACCATCACCCGGCCGGTCTGCTTCAGCGGAGCCGAGACGTACAGCGCCTGCTCGAGGTTCGCGGCCGGCGCCCGCAGCCGCGTGCGCAGATCGTCCTCGGTGCCGTCCGTGGTGATGGTCAGGCAGTCGGTCGGGCAGATGTCGATGCAGGCATCGCACTCGATGCACAGCTTCGCCTCGAACACCGTCTGGATGTCGCAGTTGAGGCAGCGCTGCACCTCGGCCGCGGCCTGCTCGGCAGTGAAGCCGAGCTCGACCTCGATGTTGAGCTTCTTGAAGCGTTCCTTGAGCGACACATGCGGCATCAGCCGCCGCTCGACCGGGTTGTAGTCGTTCTTGTACGACCACTCGTGCATGCCCATCTTGCGGCTCTGCAGGTTCACGCCCGGCGCCAGCCGCTCGGTGACCGCCACGCCCTGGCAGTGGCGATGGATCGAAATCGCGGCCTGGTGGCCATGCTCGACCGCCCAGATGATGTTCTTCGGTCCGAAGGCCGCGTCGCCGCCGAAGAAGACCTCCGGTCGCGTCGACTGGAAGGTCGTCGCATCGACCTTCGGCACGCTCCACTTGTCGAACTCGATGCCGAGGTCGCGCTCGATCCACGGAAATGCGTTTTCCTGCCCGATGGCGAGGATCACATCGTCGGCCGGCAGGAATTCCTCGCCGGCGACGCGCTCGGCGGTGATGCGCCCGCCGGCATCGATGTCGTATTCCATCACGCCGAACAGCATGCCCGTGAGCCTGCCCTGCTCGATGACGAACCGCTTCGGCGAGCGGTTGACGATGATCTCGACGTTCTCTTCCTCTGCGTCGTCGAGTTCCCACGCCGAGGCCTTGAAGAACTGGCGTGGCTTGCGCGCCATGACCTTGACGTGCGCGGCGCCGAGGCGCAGCGAGGTGCGACAGCAGTCCATCGCCGTGTTGCCGACGCCGATGATCAGCACCTCCCGGCCGATCGCATTCAGGTGACCGAAGGCCACCGATTCGAGCCAGTTGATGCCGATGTGGATGTTGGCCGCGCCCTCTTCCCGGCCCGGCAGTTTCAGTTCCTTGCCCTTCGGTGCACCGGACCCGACGAACACCGCGTCGAAGCCGCCGCCCTCGAGCAGTGCGCGCATGCTCTTTATCGGGTGATTGAGCTTGAGCTCGGCACCCATGTCGACGATGGCGCCAATCTCCTCGTCGAGCACCGTCTGCGGCAGCCGAAAGGACGGGATGTTGGTGCGCATCAGCCCGCCAGGCTCGCGGAACTGCTCGAAGATGGTGACCTGGTAGCCGAGCGGCAGCAGGTCGTTGGCCACGGTGAGCGACACCGGCCCGGCGCCGATGCACGCGATCCGCTTGCCGTTGCCCTGCTCCGGAATCTGCGGCAGCCGATCCCGGAATTCGTCCTTGTGGTCGGCGGCGACGCGCTTCAGGCGACAGATCGCCACCGGCTTGTCCTCGACGCGTCCGCGACGGCAGGCCGGCTCACAGGGACGATCGCAGACGCGCCCGAGGATCCCGGGGAACACGTTCGACGCGCGATTGACCATGTAGGCGTCGGTGAAGCGACCCTGCGCGATCAACCGGATGTATTCGGGGACGTCCGTGTGTGCCGGGCAGGCCCACTGGCAATCGACGACACGATGAAAGTAATCCGGGCGGGACGTGTCAGTAGGTGGCATTCGAGTCGACGGCGGCAGCGGCAGCCAGGATCGGCGGGCGTCGAATCAGTATAGGCGATGGCCGCTCGCCGCAATAGCGGGATAGATACCGCGCGCGCCGGAGGGCTAAGCTGCGTCCATGGCCGCCCGCATCTGTACGGAAATCCGCCTGCGTCAGCACTCGCGCCTGCTCAAGGTGAGTTTCGACGATGGCCGCAGCTTCGAGCTGCCGTTCGAGTACCTGCGCGTCAACTCGCCGTCGGCCGAAGTTCAGGGACACGGCCCCGGGCAGCGCGTCAAGGTCGTCGGCAAGGAGGGCGTCGGCATTCGTGCGGTGCAACCGGTCGGCCAGTACGCCGTGCGTCTCGTGTTCGACGACGGGCACGACAGCGGCCTCTACACCTGGGACTACCTGTACGAGCTCGGCGAGCGACTCTGAAGAAAAGGGGCCGGGCACATGGTGCCCGGCCCCTTAAGACCCCCGTCTCAACAGTCCTTGCGGACTTGAAGTGGCGCCGATTGTTAGCGGACTTCCACAAACTTGTAAAGGTGAAATCTTCTTTCCGGCGCTGCAATCCATCCTGCGGCGGGGCGGCGCGCTAGAATGCCGGCCCACGCGAGGTGACCTTGAGCCAGCCTTCCGCCGACCCGACCATCGACTTCGGCTATGAACGCGTGCGCCGCGAAGACAAGGCGCGGCGCGTGCGCGGCGTATTCGACTCGGTGGCCGACAACTACGACCTGATGAACGACCTGATGTCGGGTGGGGTGCACCGCATCTGGAAGCGGTTCGCGCTGTCGATCACGGGGCTGCGGCCGGGCCAATACGCGCTCGACGTAGCGGGCGGTACCGGTGACATCGCGCTCGGCCTTGCGCGTCAGGTCGGCCCGGGCGGCCTCGTCGTCTTGACCGATATCAATGCGGCCATGCTCGCCCACGGTCGCGACTGCCTGCTAGATGCCGGCCACCTGCGCGGCATCGAATGCGTGCAGGCGAATGCCGAGCAGCTGCCTTTCGCGGACGGCAGCTTCCACTGCGTCACGATCGCCTTCGGCCTGCGCAACGTCACCGACAAGGCCGCCGCGCTCGCCTCGATGCGCCGCACGCTGAAGCCTGGCGGGCAATTGATCGTGCTCGAGTTCTCGAAGCCGATCGACGCGCTGCAGCCGCTGTACGACGCCTATTCGTTCGGCCTGTTGCCGCTGCTCGGACGCGTGGTCGCTAAGGACGAGGCGAGCTACCGCTATCTCGCCGAGTCGATCCGCATGCACCCCGACCAGGAGACACTGCTCGGCATGATGCGCGGCGCGGGCCTCGAGGGTTGCCGCTACCACAATCTCAGCGGCGGCATCGTGGCCGTGCACCGCGGCTATCGCTACTGATGCGCCGATGATCACGTCAGCCGTGCAGCAGCTTCTCAACCGCAACCTGCCGCGCTCGCCGCAGGCGCGTGCGCTGTGCGAGGAACTCGCCGGGCGCCGCGCTGCGCTCACGATCGAGGGCACCGGATTGCGCCTCGTGCTGGCCTCCGATGGCCAGCGCATCACGCTGACCCATGAGACGCGACCTGAGGGCGAGGCGTCGCCGCCGGCCGACGCCGAAATCGGCGGCACGCCGCTCAATCTGCTCGCGCTGCTGGGTACCGATGCCGAAGGCGTGATCCGTCGCGGCGACGTGCGCATCGACGGCGATGCGCAGCTTGCACAACGCTTCCGCGAGCTTGCACATCTGCTGCGTCCCGACATCGAGGAAGAACTCTCGCAGCTCGTGGGCGACGCCGCCGCGCACGGTCTCGCACGTGCCGCGGCCGGCGTGCTGGACTTCGGCCGACAGGTGGCCGCGACCGGCAGCCGCAACGTCGCCGAGTACCTTGCACACGAGCACGCCGACCTGGTGCCGCGCGCGGAGGCCGACGCCTTCTTCGCCGACGTCGACCGCACGCGCGAGGATGTCGACCGGCTCGCGGCGCGCATCGAGCTGCTGGTTCGACGGGATCAGCCTTGAAGCTGCGAGTGCTCGCGCGCCTGATCGAGATCCAGCGCGTGCTCGTGCGCCACGGGCTCGACGACTTCGTGCGCGCGACCCACCTGTATCGCCCGCTGCGCTACCTGCTGCTAGCCTCGCCCTGGACCTGGTTCGCGCGCCGCCACGGGGGCTCGCGTGGCGAACGCCTGCGACTTGCGCTCGAGGAACTCGGCCCGATCTTCGTCAAGTTCGGCCAGGCGGTCTCCACGCGCCGCGACCTGCTGCCGCAGGACATCGCCGATGAGCTGGCGAAGCTGCAGGACCGCGTGCCGCCGTTTCCGGGCGCCGAGGCACGCGCGGCGGTGGAGCGCGCCTACGGTCAGCCGATCGGCGAGGCGTTCGCCTCATTCGACGAGACCCCGCTGGCCGCCGCGTCGATCGCCCAGGTGCACGTCGCGCACCTCGCCGACGGGCGCGAGGTGATCGTCAAGGTGCTGCGGCCCGGCATGCATGCGGTCATCGAGCGCGACCTCGAGGTGCTCGAAGCGCTCGCCGAGCTTGCGCAGCGCTACTGGTCGCTGGCGCCGCGGCTGCGCCCGCGGGAAATCGTCGACGAGTACCGCAAGACGATCCTCGACGAACTCGACCTGATGCGCGAGGCAGCCAACGCCGCGCAACTGAAGCGCAACTTCGAAGGCTCGTCGCTGCTCTATGTGCCGGAGGTGCACTGGGACCTGTGTCGTGTCGACGTGATGGTGATGGAGCGCATCCACGGCATCCAGATCAGCGACATGGCGCAGCTGCGCGCGAAGGGCACGGACCTGCGCAAACTCGCGGTCAACGGCGTCGAGATCTTCTTCACGCAGGTATTCCGCCACAACTTCTTCCATGCCGACATGCACCCGGGCAACATCTTCGTGCTCGCCGATGATCCGGCCAATCCGCGCTATGCGGCGATCGACTTCGGCATCGTCGGCACGCTCGACCCTCGCGACCAGCACTACCTCGCCGAGAACTTCCTCGCGGTGTTCGACCGCAACTACCGGCGCGTCGCCGAACTGCATGTCGAATCCGGCTGGGTGCCGCGCGACACGCGCATCGACGAAATGGAATCGGCCGTGCGCACCGTGTGCGAGCCGATCTTCAGGAAGCCGCTGAAGGAAATCTCGTTCGGCACCGTGCTGCTGCGCCTGTTCGAGATCTCGCGCCGCTTCGACATGCGCATCCAGCCGCAGCTGATCCTGCTGCAGAAGACACTGCTCAACGTCGAGGGTCTGGGACGCGAGCTCTATCCCGATCTCGACGTGTTCGCAACCGCGAGCCCGGTGCTGCGCGAGTGGATGCGCGAGCGGGTGAGCGTGCGGCGCATCGCCGGCGAGATCAGGACCCATCTTCCGGACCTGATCGCGATGCTGCGCGTGCTGCCTCCCATGGTGCAGGGCGCGGTGCAACGCGCCCAGGACGGCACGCTGCGCCTGCCAGTGGCGGCGGACGGCCTCGACGAACTGCGCGAAGAACTGCGCGGCTCGCAGCGTCGGCGCGACGCAATGCTGATCGCCGCCGCCGCGCTGCTCGGCGGCATCGTCTGGCTCGCGCTGGAGCGCGACCCGGCCTGGCCGGGCTGGCTGCTCACCGCCGCGGCAGTGGTCGGTGCGTTCTTCGCGCGGCGCGGGTAAGCGAACCTTCGAGCGCTTCCAGAAATGCAGTAGGCAACTACCTGACTAGCCTACGCAGGAGGTATCAGTTGGGTCTCCCAGAGACCGCTCGGTGCACTTGCTGTGTTGCCGCCATGACCACAGGGTGAACAAGCCAAGCGACCCAAGTACGACACCATACGCGCCGCAAATTACAGGTAGACCTTGTCCTGCGATCTTCTCTGCGATGCGAGTACTCATGTTCAATGGAGGGTGGGCTTTTTCGAAATCAATCAGCACATCGACCGATGCGAGGAGCAGCTTGTTGTAGTAAAGAAGATCCAACAAGGCCGCGGCTAGTACAAGGACAAACAGGCCCAAAGATGCGACAAGGCGCAGTCGGTATCGCCTCTGTCTATCTTCGACTTTGTCTCCAATGAGATAAGCCGACAGCGCACCGATCGCCCCGACCCCGCCCATGAGCTGCAATCGATACTGGATAATCAACTCGTTGAAGTGCATCGCCACTTCTTCGTAGTGAAACCAAAGTTCAATGATTTGTTCCGTCGTTAGATCCATAGCGCTGTGCCGTCGTCAGAATGTGCCCCGCTCATTGCCCTGGTTTTCGCGCCGGGTTCGGCAGAACCGCTGGGATTCAGCCGAGTCGCGCACCTTCAGCCGCTATGTGCCCGGCCAATCTCGTCACGAAAGTCTTGAAGCTAGTCATGTCTGATTCCGCGCCAAACTCGCCATCATTCACAGCGGACCGCGGCGTTGTCATTAATGCCGCTGTTGAGTAGAGCCGTTCTTGCGTAAGCCGCTGACATAACAGATCGTAGCGTTTGATGTACGACGCGCCCTGAAATTCCGAAAACACTGGGAAATGTGGCGAGCTGTCACGGATGCTCACTCGAGAGGCCTTGGCATCCTCAACCAGCATCATCCACCCGACGAAAGGCCTTGGTTGTTTTCCAAACGCACCTTCGCGATAGGCGGTCCATAGATCGTGAGCGGTGCCGATCGCCTCTTCCGTTCGGTTGTTGAAGTTATTGCCGAACGAAGGTCCAACCTGACTCTTCAGCTCGATTGCCGCAATGAGGTGGCCTTTGTAGATAACGAGCAGGTCCCACAGTTTTGTAGGACGAAAGTAGCCGGGCAGTGCAAGCAAGGGACGGTGCTGATGGATGTCGGCGTGCGCGAGGCCGTTTGCTTTGACGATGTCGCTTACCAAATCGACAAAACCATCCATGTTCTTGCCCGCGGTCACCCCCGCGCGCTCGCCTTGGTCAATCTTGCCATCCTGGATCTGCTTTTGTCGTGCCTTCTCCCGGTTGGCCCAAAAGGCCCGCACGGCGTCACTAGCTTTGCGGTCGTAGTCCTGAAGGTCCAGACTCATTCGGCTTAACCACCCCCCCTAGAGCTGCGGATTCTCCGTGCGTCAAGCCATACAGCTTGAACACGGCTCTGTCGCAGGCTACCACGTCGCGAGCGTCGGCCGCCTCCTTGAGTTCCTGACGGACGCCTACAGGAACGTCCTTCCAGTTTGGTACCCGAATTCGGCGCAAATATTGAGCCTGGAAGCGAAGGTATCCGCCGCGCATCTTTGTTGAGTACATCGATACAAAAATCCGCGCGATCCCGGAGAGGAGAACGGCCTGCAAGGCCCGCAGGTCCCACTCGTCAGAGATGATGAAATATAGGTTGTGATGCGGATAGAGATTGCCATCCTCGTAGACAATCTGGGCCTCACCTTTGATATCGGGAATGAGCAGCTTCGGCCGGCAAGCAAGAGACGGTGTTATTCGGTCGATAGTTCGGTACCAGTTCGCCGGAATCTTCTTCGCACAATGGCGGCCAAGAATTTCGGCCTTATGGGTATCGAGATAGCGTTTCAAGCGCGGATAGTTGTCGAGATTTACCAAGCCGCCCTGGTCTGCGAAGGGATTGATCACACCAAACCCGCGCCAGTCGACTCTGCCCGTCACGATGTCGCGGGTCATTGCAAGGCGCAGCTTCCGGTCAGGCTCAACATCGAGCTCGTCAAATTGGCCGATGTAGACCTTATCTGCGCCGGTTGCAACACCAATCCCGACTTTGCAGCCGGCGCCTTCGAGCGTCGGAAAATCACGCTCCAGGCGACGAACCAGGGCCATCTGATCGGAGGACTCAAGTATCCACGGCTCGCCATCAGTTGTGATACCCGCAAGTTCACGAACCTCAACACAGTCAGGCCGTATCTGCTCGTTGGTTAGTTTGTCGGATAGGGTCGTGAGGCAATCTTTTGCGATACGCGGCCGGTGTGCAACGCGTGTCGGACCGGATTTTTCACGGCTGATTACGGTGATCGCGGGGTAGGCAATGACCTCGGAATGAAAGGCCGGTGTGTCTGTCATGTCCACATAGATCTTGAGCCGGAAGTCGTTCGCCACGAGTGCTCGTAGCGGCCCCCCATAGCGGTTCTTCATCCAGCGGTCGGCACAGATGAAGCCGAGGACACCGCGGTCGACGAGGCTTCGTAGGGACCGCTCAATAAATGGGATGTAGAGGTCGGCCCGGTCGTAGACCGTACTGTAGCGGCGTCGATACTCATGCAGGAGCACGTCGGGGATTAGCTCCTGGCGCACATAGGGCGGATTACCGACCACAACGTCGAACGGGGCCGGAAGATCAGCTAGAAGATAATCTCCGTGGATGAGCCACGTATCGGTGAGCTTCGCAGCAATCGACCTCTGAATGCCGCGGTCAATGAGAAATGCAGTCACCTTCGCGTGAGTATTCGCAAAGGTCTCCTTATGTAGCTCGACACCTCGGATGCACGGAGCGAGCGCCGCGAGGGGATCACCTAAGTGATCGTTTGCCGCCCACGAGCGGAGGAGGCGTTCAATTGCGGGAAGAAGAAAGTCACCGTTCCCGAACGAGGGCTCGAGGAGTCGGCGCTGGGTCAACAGCTGATCAGGCGTGTAGCCGACGAGGTCGAGAATGAAGTCAACCACTTCGCGACGGGTGTTTATCGCCCCGCGTACTTCAATACTGCCAGCGCTAGCCAGGGCCTCGATGGCGTCAGTTAGGGGGCAGAGCGCGGGGAGAGACTGTTGAACAGGACGAGGGGCTAAAGTCATGGGACGGGGCCTGATCGGGAGAGAGAAAACGCCGTTTTGCGCTCAAATAGACCGCCACTCAAGTGCGCGTGAGCGATCTCGGTTTCGCGACGGCCAATGATAGCGTGCTGCACAGAATAGCGGTTCCGCAGCGCAGCGACCCTCGGCAGATTTCTCCCCAGTTTCTGTAGAAATGCACGGTCGGGCCGAAAGCACCGGCATCGAGGTCCCCTGGCTCAGCAGCCACCGTGGCCTACCGGGGTGATTTCAGTCTCTCCAGCCGACCCTTGCGCTTGACGACGTTCTTGTAGTCCCACTGGATCGTCCTTGCTTTCGCGAGCCAGCGGGACAGGTCGCGCTTTTTGATCCCGGAAGCCGCATTGAAGAAGACCGATGCGTCCTTGAACTTCCGGCCGATCACGTTCAATCCCGGTTCGTCGAAATCCGCACCGCTCCAGAACATGAGCCGGATTCCCGGCTTCTGCCGGCTGTAGCCGGCGATCGGGTTGCCGTCCAGGAACCACACCGGATGACCGTGCCATACCCTGCTTTCGGCTTCAGGGAGATTGCGGTCCATTTCCCGGGCGAGCAACTCGCAGATTTCCCGGTCCGCAGGATCCTGCGCGTCATTGTATTTCGAGACGTCCGGATGCATCCCTGCCACCCGCCTAGACCCGCGGTTCGATCCACAGGCCGCGCGCCCGCGCGCACAGCTGGCCGTCCTCGTCGTAGAGCGCGGTACCGACCACGTGCTTGCGGCCGCTCGAGCCGAGCCGCCAGCCGACCACCACGCAGGGCTCATCGATGTGAACGCGCCGGTCGATGTGCACGGTGAACTCGCCGAGCAGCAACGGCAGCTCGAGGTGCACGGCGAAGTAGCCGGGACAATCGAGCGCCGCGGACATGAACTCGGGGGCGACCTTGCCGTCGTCGCCGGCGAGCGAGGCATCCGGCACCCAGGGCGCGGCCACCAGGCCATCGCGCGCATCGCCGGGAAAGATGCGCAGGCCGTCGCCGCGCTCGCGATGCATGCCGCACACGAAGCAATTCGGATAGATGTGGGTGTGGAAGCCCGCGTAGTGCCTTGATGCCTCCAGCGCCTCCTCGTAGGAAGGCGGCTCCGGCGCGGCCGGCAGGCCACCGTCGATGGCGCGCGCCTCGGCGACGATGGTCTCCGCGTGGGTGACGCGCAGTGTCGCGCCTTCGCGCTGTATCAGCATCGGCTCATCGAGGGGCGGCGGCGAGAGCAGCCGCACGGTCACAGGCGAGGCCGAGCGCGCCGAGACCAGCCCCGCGAAATAGCCGCCGTTTGCCGAGTGATCCGGGCCGCGAAAACGACTCGGCACCGTAATGAAGTCGACCGTATCCATCCTCCCGCCACCTCCGGGAAGCCCCCCTTTGCCGAATCTACCTTGCCGGCGCCGCGTCCGCCATGCGCCACAGCGACCAACCGACCAGCGCGCCGACCAGCGAGCCGAGCGCCAGCAGCAGCAGGGAGCCGTGCAGCGCCGGCACCACCACCCCCATCGTGAAGGCCGCGACCATGATCGACACGAATGACTGCACGGACGACACCGCGCCACGGGTGTCCGGGTACAGGTCGAGCAGGCGCAACGTGATGATCGGACTCACGATCTGCACACCGTAGGCTGCAGTGAATATGAGCACCTGCTGCACAATGATCGGCACCGGAGAGAACAGCCAGAGTGCGAGCGTCGAGAGCAGCCCGCCGATGGCCGAGACCAGGAAGCCGAGGCGGGTCTGTGCGTGCGGGCTCAGGCGGCCCGCCATGCGTCCCGAAGTGAACGCACCGGCGACGAAGCCACCGATGAGCGGTACGAACAGCATCGCGAACTGCGTTTCGGTGAGCCCCCACTGCTCGAGCACGATGGCGGGGGCGGCGCCGATATAGGCGACCACCGAAACGAAGTGCAGCGCGGTCGACAGCGCGAGCAACAGAAACTCGCGGTGGCTGACGATGCGCCAGGAAATCGTGATCAGCGAGCGAAACTGGAAGGCGAAACGCCGCTCTGGCGGATGCGTCTCCGGCAAGCGCCACCAGGCGACGAATGTGATCGTGGCGCCGAGCAACACGAGGAAGATGAACACGGCGCGCCACCCGAAGGCGACATGCACCCAGCCGCCGATCACCGGCGCGATCGCCGGCGCAAAACCGAACAGCATCGTCATCAGCGACATCAGCCGCTGCGCCTCGTGGCCGGAGTACAGGTCACGCACGATGGCGCGGGAGACGACCATGCCGGCGCCGGCCGTGGCGCCCTGCACCGCGCGAAACGCGAGCAGCCAGCCGAAGCTCGGCGCGAATGCACAGGCGAGCGAAGCGAGCGCGAACAGGCTCACGCCGATGAGGATCACGCGCCGGCGTCCGTAGGCGTCCGACAGCGGCCCGTGCAGCAGCATCGTGAGGCCATAGGGCAGCAGGTAGGCGGTGAGCGTCTGCTGCAACTGCAGCGCCGAGAGCGAGAACTGCTGCGCAATCGCCGGGAATGACGGAAAGAAAGTATCGAGCGCGAACGGGCTCACCATCGACAGGAAGGCGAGCAGTGCCGCGAGCCCGAGAGTCGGGCGCGGGTCGGGCTGATGTGTCACTCGCCGTCCTGACGCAGTCCGCGCAGCCAGGCCCCGGGATCCTCGCCGCGCTCGAGCACCTCGACGAGTGCGGACCCGACGACCACACCGTCGACATGTCCGGCGAGCCGCGCGACCTGCTCGCGCGTGCGGATGCCGAATCCGGCGCATACCGGCACCTGCGACACGGCCCGCACGCGCTGCAGGTAGCCGAGCACGTCGTCGGGCACGGCGGCACTCCTGCCGGTCGTTCCGGTCATCGTGACGGCATAGACGAAACCGCGGCTTGCGCCGCAGACCCTGCGCAGGCGCTCGGGCGTGCTGACCGGCGTCGCCATCTGCACGAGCGCGATGCCGCGCGCGGCGAGCGCCTCGGCCAGCTCGCCACCCTCGTCGAACGGCAGATCGGGCACGATGAAGCCCGCGACGCGCGCGCGCTCCGCAGCCTGCGCGAGCTTCTCGAAACCGAATGACAGCAGCGGATTGAGGTAACTCATCAGCAGCAGCGGCGCCCGCAGGGCCGGCATGGCGGCGAGTTCCTCGAGTATCCACTCGAGCGTGACCCCCTGTGCGAGCGCCTCGCGGCTCGAGCGCTGGATGGTCACGCCGTCCGCCATCGGATCGGTGAACGGCACGCCGATCTCGACGACGTCGGCGGCACCCGCGACCGCCGCAAGCTGCTCGCGGAAGCGCTCGCGCTTCGGGTAGCCGGCGGTCATGAATGCGACGAGCGCCGGACCATGTGGAGCCGCCGCGCGGATCGCGGCGCTGATGCGCTCGTGCGGCGCCAGGGACTGCGGCGCCGTCACGACCGCGCCCCGTGCGCGGCTGCCTCGAGCTGCGCGATCAGCGTGCGCTGCAGGGTCGGCATGTCCTTGTCGCCGCGACCCGAGAGGCCGATCAGGATGCGTTTGCCGGGATGTGCCGCCGCCCAGCGACGCGCACCGGCGAGCGCATGCGCGCTCTCGATCGCCGGCAGGATGCCCTCGGCCTCGCAGCACTCCTTGACCGCGGCGAGCGCCTCGTCGTCGCTCGCCGACTCGTAGCTGACACGCCCCGCGGCCTGCAGCAGCGCGTGCTCGGGCCCGACGCCGGGATAATCGAGACCCGCCGAAACCGAATGCGTCTCCTGGATCTGGCCGTGCTCGTCCTGCAGCAGCACCGAATAGGCGCCCTGCAGCACGCCGGGCCGACCGAGCGCGAGCGTCGCGGAGTTCTCCCCGAGCGCCGTGCCGCGGCCCCCGGCCTCGATACCGAGGATCGCCACGGAGGCATCGGCGATGAACGGCTTGAAAATCCCGATCGCGTTCGAACCGCCGCCGACGCAGGCGATCAGCGCGTCCGGCAGGCCGCCGGCCTGCTCGAGGATCTGCGCGCGCGCCTCGCGACCGATGACCGTCTGCAGTTCGCGCACGAGATAGGGATAGGGATGCGGCCCGATCGCCGAGCCGAGCAGGTAATAGGTTTCGAGCGGATCGGCGACCCAGTCGCGCAGCGCCTCGTCGACCGCCGCGCGCAGCGTCTGGTCGCCTTCCGTCACCGGCACGACCTGGGCGCCGAGCAGGCGCATGCGCCCGACGTTCGGCGCCTGGCGTTCCATGTCGACGGCGCCCATGTACACCGTGCACGGCAGGCCCACGCGCGCGCACGCCGCGGCGCTCGCCACGCCGTGCTGGCCCGCGCCCGTCTCCGCGACGACGCGCTTGGCGCCGAGGCGCTTGGCCAGCAGCGCCTGGCCGATCGCGTTGTTGATCTTGTGCGCGCCGGTGTGCGCGAGGTCCTCGCGCTTGAGCCATACCTCGGCGCCCCAGCGCGCGCCGAGGCGGCGCGCGTGCGTGAGCGCGGTCGGCCGGCCGACCCAGCTGCGCAGCTCATCGGCCAGTTCGTGCTGGAAATCCGGCGCATGCAGGTGTGCACGCAGGCCCGCCTCGAGCCGCTCGATCGCGGGGATCAGGGTCTCGGGCACGTAGCGGCCGCCGTACGGGCCGAAACGCCCACGCTCATCCGGAAATTTCCCGGCGATGGAATCAGCGAGCAGTTGCGCCTGCTCCTGCGTACTCAACGATGTCATGTCAGCCCTCCCGGCCGGCGGCTCGCGCCGCCGCCACGAATCCTGCGATCCTCGCCGCGCTCTTGACGCCCGGTGCGCTCTCGACGCCACTCGACACATCGACGCCGAACGGGCGCACCGCGCGCACCGCACTGTCGACATTCTCCGGCGTCAACCCGCCCGCCAGCACGACTTCGACGTTGCGCACGCACAGCTGCGCGGCCCGGGTCCAGTCGGCGACTTCGCCCGCGCCGCTCCTTGCGCCCTCATACAGTACGCGGCGCGGCAGCTGCGTGGGCAGTTCGCGACCGGCACGCAGCACCGGCAGGCGCTCGAGCGAGGCAGGCAGGTCGAGCGCCGCGAAGTCTTCGCTGTCCGTCTGCAGCACGTCGGGCGCAAACTCGGCCAGCATCGCCGTCACTTCGGCCTGGCTCGGATGCTGCATCACGGCCACGCATCGCGCGCGACCCCGCGCCGGGGCCGCAAGCATTGCGGCATGCGCGGGTGCGACCCGTCGCACCGAGGGCGCGAACACGAAACCGATGGCATCGGCACCCGCGGCGACTGCCGCGTCGACCGCCGCGGGCGTCGTCATGCCGCAGATCTTCACCCACATCACGGCACGGACCCGCGGGCTGCGCGCCCGGCCGCGAGCATATCGGCCAGCAGCGTACCGGGTGCGTCCCGCTTCATCAGTGCGCTCCCGACGAGCGCGAGATCGTAGCCTGCCGCGGCGATGCGCGCCGCATCCTGCGCCGAATCGAGGCCGCTCTCCGCCACGCGCGGCAGATGCGCCGGCAGGCGCGGGGCGAGCGCTTCGAGCCTGCCTGGCACGACCTGGAGCGTCGCGAGATCGCGGCAGTTGAGGCCCACCAGCAGCCTGCCCCCGGCGTGGCGCGCCAGCTCGTGCGCGAGTTCGATGTCCGCCTCATCGAACGCCTCGAGCAGCGCGAACAGTTCGAGCGACGCGGCGGCAGCCAGCAACGCCTCGATATCGGTGCGCGGCAACATGCGCAGGATCACGAGCACGCCACCGGCGCCGGCGACGCGCGCCTCCATGACCTGGTAGGGATCGACGAGGAAATCCTTGCGCATCGCCGGCACCCGTGCCGGCGCGAGCGCGTGCGCGGCCTGCGCGAGATGTTCGAGTGCACCGTCGAAGCGGCTCGGCTCGGTGAGCACCGACACCGCCGCCGCGCCCGCCCGCGCGTAATCGCGCACGCGCGCAGCGATATCGTCGGCCGATGCCGCGCGCAGCGCACCGGCGGCCGGCGAGCGCAGCTTCATCTCGGCGATGATGTCGAAGCGCCCGGGCGACAGCACGAGCGGCGGTGGCGGCGGCGAGTTGCGCGCTCGCGCGGCCATCGCATCGAGAGGGCAGGCGGCGAGCGCCGCGTGCACACGGGCGCGGCTCGCGGCGGCCATCGTCGCGAGGAAATCGCTCATCGGCGCGATGCCCCGAGTGCCGCGAGCACGCCGCCGGCGCGGCCGGCGGCGATGGCGGCCGCCGCGGCGGCGATGCCCTCCTCCAGGCTGCGCGCCTTGCCCGCGAGTTCGAGCGCGAGTCCCGCGCCCAGTGTCAGCGCATCGCGCAGCGCACCGCGCTCCTCGCCCTGCAGCGTGCGCTGCAGCGCCGCGGCGTTGAATGACGCATCCTCGCCGACCAGCGCGGCCGCCGCACAGCGCGCCATGCCGGCCTCGCGCGGATCGCGGATCGTCTCGACGATGCTGCCCGGACGCACGTCGATCAACATGAACTCGCCGACCGGCGTCGGCTCGTCCCAGCCCTCCGCGCCATGCACGACGAATGCGCGCTCGATCGGCATGCCGGCGAGCGCATCGGCCATCAGCCGCGCGACCGGCGCGCTGTACGCGCCGATCAGGTGGAACGCCGGTTCGGCCGGGTTCACCAGCGGCCCCAGGATATTGAACGCGGTGCGCACACCGAGCGCCGCACGCACCGGCGCGATGGCCTTCATCGCCGGGTGATAGTAGGGCGCGAACAGGAACGTGAAACCGCACTGGTCGAGCAGGCTGCCCGCCGCCTGCTCATCGAGGGGCAGGGCGAGGCCGAGCGCCTCGAGCACGTCGGCGCTGCCGGTGCGGCTCGAGACCGAACGGTTGCCGTGCTTGACGACGCGCAGGCCGCAGGCGGCCGCGAGCAGTGCACTGCCCGTCGACAGATTGACGCTGCCCGAACGGTCGCCTCCGGTACCGACGATGTCGAGCGTCGGCGCGCCCGGGGAAATCTCAGGCCGGCGCGCGAGCGAGCGCATCGCGAGCGCCAGGCCGCGCAACTCGCTGGCCGCCACGCCCTTCGCCTGCAGCGCGGCGAGCGCAGCGCCGGCGAGCGCGGGCGGCGTTGCGGTGTCGGCCAGGCCGCGCAGCAGCGCGCCGGCAGCCGCCTCGTCGAGGTCTTCGCGGTCGATCAGTCTCTGCAGCAGTTCACGCATGGCGGGTCTTCAGGAAATTGGCCATCAGCTGTGGGCCGTCCGGCGTCAGCACGCTCTCGGGATGGAACTGCACGCCCTCGACATCAAACTTGCGGTGGCGCACGGCCATGATCTCGCCCTGCGCGGTACGCGCACTCACCTCGAGCTCGGCGGGGAGCCGGTCGGGCGCGGCGATCAGCGAATGATAGCGGCCGACCGTGCACGGCTGCGGCAGGCCGGCGAACAGGCCGCGGCCGTCATGTTCGATCGTCGAGGTCTTGCCGTGCATCAGCCGTCCGGCCCGCACGATCTCGCCACCGAAGGCCTCGACGATGGCCTGGTGACCGAGGCACACACCGAACACCGGGATCTGTCCGGCGAAGGCGCGGATCATCGCGATCGACACGCCGGCGTCCCGCGGCGTGCCCGGGCCCGGCGAGATGCACAGGTGTGTCGGCTCGAGCCGGCGCGCGGCCTCGACGTCGATCGCGTCGTTGCGATAGACGAGTACCTCTGCGCCGAGGACCATGAAGGCCTGCACGAGGTTGTAGGTGAACGAGTCGTAGTTGTCGATCAGCAGCAGGCGCGCGCTCACAGCCCCTCCTCCGCCAGCGCGAGTGCACGCACGAGCGCCGCGCCCTTGGCGCGAACCTCGTCGTATTCGGCGTCCGGATCACTGTCCGCGACGATGCCGGCGCCGGCCTGGAAGCTGTACTCGTCGCCGTTGAATACGAGGGTGCGGATCGTGATGGCCTGGTCCATGTCGCCCTGCGCGCCGAAGTAGCCGATCGTTCCGCCGTAGAGGCCGCGCCTGACCGGCTCGAGTTCGTCGATCAGCTGCATCGCGCGCACCTTCGGCGCACCAACCAGCGTGCCGGCAGGAAATGCCGCCGCGAACAGGTCGAAGGCATCGCGTCCCGGCGCCAGCGTGCCGTGCACGCCGCTCACCATGTGCATCACATGGCTGTAGCGTTCGATCGAGCGGTACGGTTCGACGCGCACGCTGCCGGCGCTCGCCACGCGGCCCAGGTCGTTGCGCGCGAGATCGACCAGCATCACGTGCTCGGCGTTCTCCTTCGGGTCGGCGCGCAGCGCCGCCTCGTTGGCCGCGTCCCGCTGCGGGTCGTCGTCGCGGGGTCGCGTGCCGGCGATCGGCCGCAGCTCGGCGACACCCGCGGAGAGCTTGACCAGCGCCTCGGGTGAGGAGCCGACCACCGTGTGCTCACCGAGCCGGCTGTAGTACAGGTACGGCGAGGGATTGATCAAACGCAGTGCGCGGTAGACCTGGAACGGATCGAGATCGTGCCGGCCGGAGAACCGGGCCGACAGCACGAGCTGGTACACATCGCCCGCGGTGATCGCCTCTTTAGCGCGCCGCACGCCCTCGATGTAAGCCTCGCGCGTCAGCGACGGCACGGGCTCGCTGTGACGGCCGCGCGCCTGCCCGTTCGGCAATCCGCCGCGCAGTGCGCGCACGATTTCCCGCCGCAGCGATTCACGCTCACCGGCCGAGCCCGCGTGCAGCACCGCGATGCCGCGCGTCAGGTGATCGAACACCAGCATCGAGCGCGGCGCGACGTAATGCATCAGCGGTGTCCCGGCGACCGGCTGCGCATGCTCCGGCAGGCGTTCGAAATACCGCACGACGTCGTAGGCGGCATAGCCCACGAGCCCACCGGCGAGCGGCACGTGGGCGATCTCGGGCTGTGGCCGCGCGGCGCGCGCCAGCGCCGCGCGCAGGCTGGCGAGCAGGGCATCGCGATCCGCGGGCGCCGGCGTGCGCACGCCGTCGACGTACAGCGCATCGGATTCGAGCCGGTACTCCAGGCTGTCGCCGAAGCCGATGAAGGAATATCGGCCAAGGCGCTCGCCGCCCTCGACACTCTCGAGCAGGAAACGCGGCCGGAATGCGCCGAGCTTCATGAACGCCGAGACCGGCGTATCGAGGTCACCTGCTATGTCGAAAGTCTTCCGCATCCACATTCCCTGCCGCAAGCCGCGCAAAACAAAAACCCATCGCCGTCAGCGACGGAGATGGGTCTTGCGTATCGAAACCTGAGAAATCCGGGGGACTAGTCGGTCACGTCGGCGCCCACTCCGTCAGGAGTGTCGCCACCACCAGCAATGAGCCGTGAATTCGCGGGATTTCATCTGTTCTCAGTATGGGGGAGCGGCCGTCGCAGCGTCAATGCCGGTTGCCCGCCGGGGCGCGACCTGCGGGAAACACTTACCGGCCGCGCGCCGCGGTGCGGATTACGCGCCGCCGCAAAGGTACAATCGGCGCACCACCCGCAATCTGGAGTAGGCCGTGGGCTTCAGGGAACTCCTCGACGCCTGGCGCACCGGCGGCATGTCGCCGCGCACGGTGACCGAGTACGCGGTGCGGCTGCCGCTCGATGACGCCGCCCGGCTCGATGCGCTCGCGGAACTGTTCCCGGGTCGCACCCGCGAGCAGATGATCACCGAGCTGCTCGGCCTCGCGCTCGATGAAATGGTCTCGGCGCTGCCCTACGAGCGCGGCAGCAAGGTGATCTCGACCGACGACCAGGGCGATCCGATCTACGAGGACATCGGGCTCACGCCGAGGCTCATCGAACTTGCGCGCAAGCACAGGAAACGCCTGCAGGCCGGATTGCCCAAGGCGAAGTAGATGGCCGGCGACTACGAGAAGCTCGGCGTCTTCTATCTCGGACGGCCCTACGATCCGCAGGCCGGGGCGGCCCTGCCCGAGCCGCTGCTGTACGACTCGCGCGATCTGACGACTCACGCGGTCTGCGTCGGCATGACCGGCAGCGGCAAGACCGGCTTGTGCCTCGCGCTGCTGGAGGAAGCCGGCATCGATGGCGTGCCCGCGATCTGCATCGACCCGAAGGGCGATCTCGCGAACCTGCTGCTGACCTTCCCGCAGCTGGCACCGGCCGACTTCGAGCCGTGGATCGACCCGGCCGAGGCGGCGCGCAAGGGCCAGTCGGTGCCGGACTACGCCAAGGTGGTCGCGAACAACTGGCGCAAGGGCCTCGCCGACTGGAACCAGACGCCCGATCGCATTGCGGCGCTGCGCGCGCGGGTCGATCTCGCGATCTACACGCCGGGTGCCAACACCGGCCTGCCGTTGTCGGTACTGCGCTCGCTCGATGCGCCGGCCGAGGCGCTGCGTGCCGATGTCACCTCACTGCGCGAGCGTGTGAGCGGCGTGGTCGGCGGACTGCTGAGCCTCGTCGGACGCGACGCCGATCCGCTGCAGAGCCGCGAGCACATCCTGCTCTCGAGCATCATCGAGCAGGCCTGGCGTGCGGGTGACGGGCTCGATCTCGCTCGCCTGATCGCCGCGGTGCAGAAGCCGCCGATGGACAAGGTCGGGGCGCTCGATCTCGAGACTTTCTATCCGGCGAAGGAGCGCACCGCGCTCGCGATGGCGCTCAACAACCTGCTCGCCTCGCCAGGGTTCGCGGCATGGCTCGAAGGCGATCCGCTCGACGCGCAGCGTCTGCTGTATACGCCAGAGGGCAAGCCGCGCATCAGCATCATCTCGATCGCTCACCTGTCCGATCCCGAGCGGATGTTCGTCGTCACACTCGTGCTGAACGAGCTGATCGGCTGGATGCGCCGCCAGTCGGGAACCTCCTCGCTGCGCGCCCTGCTCTACATGGACGAGATCTTCGGCTACTTCCCGCCGACGGCGAATCCGCCCTCGAAACCACCGATGCTCACCCTGCTGAAGCAGGCACGCGCCTTCGGTGTCGGCTGCGTGCTCGCGACCCAGAACCCGGTCGATCTCGACTACAAGGGGCTCGGCAACACGGGCACCTGGTTCATCGGTCGCCTGCAGACCGACCGCGACAAGCAGCGCGTGCTCGACGGCCTCGAGAGCGCGCTGCCGGGCGGGGCGGCGGGCAGCCGCGCGACGCTCGACAGATTGATGGGCAGCCTCACGCAGCGCGTCTTCCTGATGCGTAACGTGCACGACGATGCGCCGCAGCTGATGCAGTCGCGCTGGGCGCTGTCCTACCTGCGCGGACCGCTCACCGGGCCAGAGATCTCGCGGCTGATGGCCGATCGCAAGCGCGACCCCAGCACTGCGGTGGCGCCGGCCACACCGGCCGGAGCATCGGCCGCACCGGCGGCAATGGCCGCGACATCTTCGGCCGCGGCGTCTGGAGCGACGGCATCCAGCGCCCGCCCCGCCGTGCCCGCCGACGTGCGCGAGTACTTTGCCGCTGCCCTGCGCGGCGCCGGCCCGATCGAGTATCGGCCCATGATCCTCGGCACGGCGAAGCTGCACTTCGTCGACGCCCGCTCGAAAGTCGACGAATGGCGCACCGTCACGCTGCTCGCGCCATTCAGCGACTCGGGCGATGAGGTGGAATGGCCACCCGCCGGCGAGGGTGCAGCGCCCGGCGTACTCGCAGACCAGCCCGCAGCGGATGCGCAGTTTGCGACGCTGCCCGCTGCAGCGCTGCGTGCGCAGAATTACGCCCGGTGGGGCAAGGCCCTCGCCGCCAGCCTGTACGAATCGGCGCGCGCCGGGATCTACTCCAGCAAGACGCTGGCGATGACGTCGCAGCCCGGCGAGAGCGAAGGCGACTTCCGCGCGCGCCTCGCGCATGCCGCGCGCGAGCGGCGCGACGCGGCCGTGGAGAAGATACGCGACCGCTACGCCGCGAAGCGTACGAGCCTTGCGGACCAGGTGCGGCGCGCCGAGGAGCGCGTCGGCCGAGAGCGCGACCAGTTGTCCGAGCGTCGCACGCAGACGGCGGTGTCGGTGGGCTCGGCGGTGCTCGGCGCACTCTTCGGGCGCAAGGCGCTCAGCGCCTCGACCGTGGGTCGCGCCGGCACGGCTGCGCGCACCGCCTCGCGCGTGGGCCGCGAACAAGCCGACGTCGCACGCGCCGAGGACAACCTGGCCGTGCTCACGCAGCGCCTCGCGGACCTCGACGCCGAATGCGAAGCAGCCCTCGCCGTGGCGGCGACCGACTTCGACGCCAGCACGCTCGCGCTCGAACACAAATCCATCGCGCCGCGCAAGAGCGACATTGCCATTGGCGAGATCTCACTGGTGTGGGTTCCGTGGCGGCGCGGTGCGGACGGCTTTCCTGCGCCGGCCTGGGAGGGCGCCCCAACGGCGCCACTATCGGTATGACACGCACTACGCTTTTCATCGCGGCATCCGTCGTACTTGCGGCCTGCGCGCGCCCGCCGGCTGATGCGCCGCCCGTCGAGGACTCCGTCTTGGCCGGTCAGTACCGCGCGACGCTGCAGTTGCCGGGCGGCGAGCTGCCGTTCGGCTTCGAACTCGTGCGCCTCGGCGATCGCAACCTCATCTACCTGCAGAACGGCGCCGAGCGGCTCGCCGTCGAGGATGTGACGCTTGCCGGGGACACGCTCGAGGCGCGCATGCCGGGCTACGAGAACCGCATCAGCGCGAAAGCCGAAGGCGCCGCGCTGCGCGGCGAACTGCTGCTGGTCAAGCGCGGCGGCGCGAACCAGGTCATCCCGTTCATCGCCGAGCGCGGCGTCACGCATCGCTTCTTCGCCACGCCGGCCGCGAGCGCCGGTAGCGTGTCCGGGCGCTGGGCCGTGACCTTCGCCGAGGCGGACGGCAAGACCTCGCCCGGCGTTGCCGAGTTCCGGCAGGAAGGCGCCGCCGTGACCGGTACGATCCTGACGCCCACGGGTGATCATCGGTATCTCGCGGGCGAGATGCGCGGCAACGAGCTGTACCTGTCGACGTTCGACGGCGCGCACGCCTACCTGTACCGCGCGCAGCTTGCGGCGGATGACACGCTCGCCGGCACGTTCTGGTCGGGGCTCGCCTGGGAGCAGGCGTTCAGCGCGCGCCGCGACGAGGCAGCGACACTCGAAGGCGCACCCGCCACCGCCGTGCGCAATGCGGCCGAACGCCTCGAGTTCACGTTCCCCGATCTCGACGGCCAGCCGGTGTCGCTCTCGGACCCGCGCTTTGCGGACAAGGTGGTCGTGATCACGCTGGCCGGCAGCTGGTGCCCGAACTGCCACGACGAAGCGATGTTCCTCGCGCCCTGGTACCAGCGCAATCGCGCCCGCGGCCTCGAGGTGATCTCGCTCATGTTCGAGCACTTCGGCGACTTCGAGGCGGCGGCGGCCGCCACGCGCCTCTTCCGCGCGGACCTCGGCATCCAGTACACGACATTGATCGCCGGTGTTTCCGACAGGGACGACGTCGCGAAGAAGCTGCCGCAGCTCGACGCGATCTACGCCTTCCCGACCACGCTGTTCCTCGACCGCTCGGGCCGCGTGCGCCATGTGCACACCGGCTTTTCGGGGCCCGCGACCGGCGCGCACTACGACGCGCTGACGGCGCAGTTCGACGCGCTGCTCGAACAACTGCTGGCGGAAGGCTGATGCCCTCCTTCGACATCGTCTCCGAGATCGACCTGCACGAGCTGACGAACGCCGTGGACCAGGCGAATCGCGAGCTCGCGCAGCGCTTCGACTTTCGCGACACCGGTGCGAAGTACGAACTCGAGGGCCACACCATCACGCTGCAGGCGCAGGTCGAGTTCCAGCTGAAGCAGATGCTCGACATCCTGCGCATCAAGCTCGGCAAGCGCGGCATCGATATCGTCTCACTCGACATCAAGGATCCGGAGACGAACCTCGCCGCGGCGCGCCAGCAGGTGGAGCTGCGCCACGGCATCGACCACGAGACGGGCCGCAAGATCACGAAGCTCGTCAAGGACTCGAAGCTCAAGGTGCAGTGCGCGATCCAGGGCGAAAAGGTGCGCGTCACCGGCAAGCAACGCGACGACCTGCAGGCCACGATGGCGCTTCTAAGGAAGTCGCCGTTCGACCGGCCGCTGCAGTTCGAGAACTTCCGCGACTAGCGCGCGGCGTCGAGGATGCGACACAGGTTTGCGGTGGCCTCGATCGCCGCCGGTCCCATGCGATCGAGGCGCGGATCATCGAACACATACAGGCGATCGTTCGCCGTCGCGGCGAGGCGCGGGAACTTCCGCCACTCCTCGACCCAAGCGCTCGCCACGGCGCGGGGTGCCGACACGACGATGACGTCGGGATTGCGCGCGATCACCGCCTCGATGCCGAGCGCCGGTGCGGCGACACGCTGGTCCGCGAAGGCATTGTGCGCGCCGCAGGTCGCGAGCGCATCGGTCACGATGTGCGGGCCGCCGATCGAATAGATCGGCCGGTTCCAGACCTGGTACAGGACTTCGAGCGGCCCGCGACCGGCGTACTGCCTGCGCAGCGCCGCGAGCGTGCCGGCGAGCCGCGCGGCGGCGGCTTCGGCCACGTCTGCCGTGTCGGCGAGGCGCCCGAGCCTCGCGACGCTGGGCGCAATGTCGTCGAGCCGCGAATAGCGGGTCGCATAGACCGACAGGTGCAGGCCGCGGACGCGTTCGATGACCAGCGGCGAGGTGATCCCTTCGGTGACGACGACCACATCCGGCCGCAATGCGACGAGGCGTTCCAGGTCGATCGCCTGCACATCGCCGATGCGCGGCAGTCGCCGCGCCGCATCGGGTTCGTCGGCGTACTCGATCGTGGCCACGATGCGATCGCCGGCGCCCGCCGCAAACAGCAGCGCGGTCGCGCCCGGTGCGAGCGCGACGATGCGGGCAGCCGGCCGTGTGAGCGCGACCGGCTGGCCGGTATCGTCAGTGATGGAGAACGCGCCCGCGGTGGCCGCCACGACCTGCGCCGCAATCAGGCACAGGAGCGTGGCGACGCACGGCGCGCGCAGGCTCAGATGGCGGTGCCGGGCTTGTGCACCCAGACGCTGCACCAGCCGTCCGCGGCAACGAGCTTCTTCGGGAAGATGTTGCAGGGACGCCAGGCGTCGCCGTCCTTGCCGGTGATCTGCAGGCAGTTGGCGCACTTCTGGCCGGGCTTGTAGTTCGGGCTCTTCTTCGGATCAACCAGCTTGGCGTCATGCACGTACTTGAGCGCAACGGCGGTCGGCTCCTTCTCGTCGAGCTTCGGAAAACTCGCGGCGCCGGCCGGTGCTTGCGCAAACGCGGCAGCGCCCGACAGGCCGGCCGCAGCCGTCACCGTCACGCCGATCAGTTGCCGCCGGGTCAGTCGTTCAGTCTTGTTCATTTGCGGGGGGACTCCAGTGAAGCGGTCTCGTAAACCGCTTCGCCAATGATACCCTTGGCGCAGCGCACAAAACGGGAATGAAACTCATTCAGTCGTGACAGCTGTCAAGTCCGCGCGGTAGGCGATCTCCCCACCGATTACCGTCATCAGCACGCGTGTCGCGAGAATCGCCTCGTCCGGCACCGCCAGCAGGTCCTGCGACAGCACAGTGAAGTCGGCGAGCTTGCCCACCTCCAGCGTGCCGCGCTCGCGCTCCTCGAATGCGGCTTGCGCCGGCGCGAGAGTGAGCATGCGCAGTGCCTGCTCGCGCGTGACGCGCTGCTCGCGATGCCAGTCCTCGCCCGCGTAACCCTCGGGCGAGCGCCGCACCACGGCGGCGTAGAACTCCTGCACGGGATCGCCGCGCTCGACCGGCGCGTCGGAGCCGGCGGCCACGATCGCACCGCTCGCGAGCAGGCTTTGCCAGGCGTACGCGCCGGCGAGGCGCTGCGCACCGAGGCGCGCCGGCGCGAAGTACAGGTCGCTGATCGCATGCGAGGGCTGCATCGAGGCGA
>DAOQXO010000010.1:0-39978 GCA_035342635.1 Steroidobacteraceae bacterium | reverse complement strand
CGGCGATGTTCCTGCTTGCCGGACTGCATCTCGATCTCGCGGGGGCGCGGGTGTTCCACGATTCCGCCGGCGGCGGCTGGGTCGCCCGCGACGCTTTCTGGGCAAATGGCATTGTACATGCGGGTGGCGGATATGCGGTGCGCGCGATCGGTCTCGGTGCGCTGCTGGCCTGGGCGCTCGGCTGGTGGATCGCCCCACTCGCGCGATACCGGCGCGCACTACTCTATTTTGTGCTGGCGCTCGCGCTGACGAACGGCCTCGTCGGGCTGCTGAAACAGCTTACCAACGTAGATTGCCCCTGGGATCTCGCACCCTTCGGTGGCAGGTTTCCCTATGTCCCGCTGCTCGCCGACCGGCCGGACGAGTTGCGTCACGCGGCATGCTTCCCTGGTGCGCATTCGGCGTCCGGCTTCGCCCTTGTCGCGCTCTACTTCGTGCTGCGTGATTGCGCGCCGCGCCGCGCGTGGCTCGGCCTTGCGATCGGGCTCTGCACCGGCGCCGTGTTTGCGTTCGCACAGGAGGCGCGCGGCGCGCACTTCCTGTCGCACGACCTGACGAGCGCGGCCACCGCGTGGTACGTGAGCCTCGTGCTCTATGCCCTGTTTCAGGCACCCATCATTCAGAGTCGCAGCACGACCTTGCCGGCATTGCGCCCGGCGAGCAGGTATTCGACCGCGTCGGCGGCTGACTCGAGCCCGGTGAACGGGGTCGGATCGACCAGCGCGCGCAGCTCGCCCCGGTAGTAGAGATCGAGGATGCGCCTCGCCGCCTCATCGAAGTACTGCGGGAAGGCGGGATTCTGGAAGGCGCGGATCGAGGCCGATTTCCAGTACAGCTTGTGATAGGCGCGCGGATGCGGCACGTCCTCGATGGGCTTGTCGAAGTCCGAAGTATGGCCGCTGACGATCAACCGTCCGTACATCGCGAGATGGTCGAGGAAGGCGTCGAAGATTTCGCCGCCGACCGAGTCGTAGGCGATGTCGAGGCCGCGCGGGTATTCGCGTGCGAGCACTTCGCGTAGCGACTCCGTGCGATAGTTCACCACCCGGTCTGCGCCGAGCTCGCGCAGCAGCGCGGCCTTGTGGTCGGAGCCCGTGAGCGCAATGACGTGGTTGCCGGCGCGCTTCGCGAGCTGCACGACGAAATGCCCGAGGCCGCCCGCGGCTGCCGACACCGCCACGATCTCGCCGCTTTTCATGTCGGCGATGCGCTCGAGCGCAACCATCGCCGAGACGCCGCTCGCCATCAGGGCGAGGATCTCCGGCGTGGCCTCGCGAACCCGGATCATCTTGCCGACGTCGGCCACCTGGTACTCGCGGTAGCCGGCGCCGAGCTTGACGTTGGTGACCGCGTCACCGACGCTCAGCCCCTCGACCCGCGCGCCGACCGCCACGACCTCGCCGATCGCCTCGACGCCCATGTCGAAGGGCGGCTCGACATTGACGTAGCGGATCGTGTTGCGGCACAGGTTCTGGTCGAAGATCGCGTTGACGCCCGCATAGCGGTTGCGCACCAGTACTTCGCCCGGACCGGGCGCGACGTGCGGCGTCTCGACGATCGTGGTCGAACTGCGGAATTCACCGGTGAGCCGGTGGATGACGATCTTGCGATATGTATCTGCCATGGGCGCGCGATCATAGATCAAAGGAGTACCGAATATGCCCACTGTCCTGGTCACTGGTGCGAACCGTGGACTCGGCCTCGAATTCGTCCGGCAGTACGCGGCCGCCGGCTGGGACGTCATTGCCTGCGCGCGCAAGCCCGCGGAGGCGACTGCGCTGGCCGCGCTGGCGGGAGCTGGCGGCGGTCAAGTGGTGATCGAGCAGTTGGATGTCACCGATCATGCGAGCGTCGACGCGGCTGCGCGTCGCCTCGACGGCCGGGCCATCGATGTGCTGCTGAACAGTGCCGGGACCATGGGTCGCGGTGCGGTGGGGAAGGCGGGTTTTGCGACCAACACCTTCGGCGCGCTCGACTATGCGGATTTCGAGGAGGTCCTGCGCGTCAATGTCCTCGGTCCGCTCAAGGTCACCGAGGCGTTCATCGCCCACGTGGAGCGCTCGGCGCAGAAGAAATGCGTCGCGATCTCGAGCGTCGTCGGTTCGATCGCGGAGAACACCTCGGGCGGCCTCTACGCCTACCGCGGCAGCAAGGCCGCATTGAACGCCGTGATGAAGTCGCTCGCCATCGATCTCGGCGGCAAGCGCGGCATCCTCGTCGGGATGCTCCACCCCGGTTGGGTGCGCACCGACATGGGCGGACCGCGCGCCAATATCGATGCGCCCGAGAGCGTCGCCGGCATGATCAGGGTGATCGCAGGCCTCGACGCCGACGCAAGCGGGCGCTTCTGGCGCTATGACGGCAAGGAGCTGCCCTGGTAGCCGCCCGGTCTCAGCGCGCTCCCGGCGGTGCGTACTTGCCGAGCCATTCGCGGACCTGCGTGTACCAGAACAGCGAATTGCCCGGCTTCAGCACCCAGTGGTTCTCGTCGGGGAAGTACACGAGCTTCGAGGGTACGCCGCGGGTCTGCAGCGTGTTGAACAGCTCGATGCCGTGGTTCACCGGTACGCGCTGGTCGAGCTGGCCGTGGATCACCAGCGTCGGCGTATTGAAATTGCCCGCTGAAGTGTGCGGCGAGTAGCGCGCGAACTCTTCCGGCTTCTCCCAGAAACTGAAGAACCGCTCCTTCGACGCGCCGTAGTCGGCGGCGACCTGCGTGAAGTTGTTGTAGACGGCCGCATGGGCGATCAGCGCCTTGAAAGGGTGCGCCCGCCCGAGCAGCGTGGCGGCGAGGAAGCCGCCGTAGCTGCCGCCGCCGGCGACCATGCGCTCGCCGTCGACCCAGGGTTGCGCGGCGAGCCAGGTGGCCGCCTTGATCGTGTCCTCGTAGGGCAGCGAGATCCTGTCGGGGTTGATCGAGTCGGCAAAGTCCTGCCCGAAGCCGCTCGAGCCGTGGAAGTTGTGCCACGTGACGACGTAGCCCCAGCTCGCGAATACGTGCGCGTTCCAGCGATAGGTGACCGCATCCAGGATCGCGTTGTGCGGGCCGCCGTGCAGCAGCATGTAGACGGGGTACTTCTTTGCCGGGTCGAAGCCGGGTGGGTAGATGACCCACATCTGGATGTCGGCATCGTTCGCACCCTTGTAGGTGACGCTCTCGACCTTGCCGAGCGCGAAGCCGGCGAGCGCCCCGTCGTTGAAGTCGGACAGCTTGGTCGCGCTGCCCTTCGCGAGGTCCACGCGCACGAGCGTCGCCGGCTCGGAGAAGTTCTGGCGCAGCGCAATCGCGGTCCTGCCGCTGATGTCGAGGTCGGAGAAACTGCTCGCGGCGGTCACCGCGCGCGGCTTGCCGCCCGCGAGCGGGAACTGGTAGATGCGCTGCGTCGCCGCGTCGTCGATCTCGCCATACAGCGAGCGCGAGTCGGGCGCCCAGATGAGGTTGCCGGCGGAGCGGTCCCAGTCCTCGGTCAGGCCGCGCGTCGCGCCGCTGGCGCGATCGCGCAGCATCAGTCGGCGCGTGTCGGCGTAGAAGCGCGGCGTGCGCGCCTGCGTATAAGCGAGATACCTGCCGTCGGGCGAGTACACCGGACTGCCCTCGTCGGCGACGCTGTCGGGTGTCAGGTTGCGTGCCGGTTTGCAGCCGCAGGTGGCGATCAGGATGACGTCGTCGTTCGCATCGATGCCGCTCCTGTCGCGGTCGGCGATGAACGCGATCTCTTCGCCGTCGGGCGAGATGTCGTATGAGCCCGGGCCAACTTCCTGCTTCGACAGCCAGAAACCCGAGCCGCGCGTGATGGCGGTGGTCTCGCCCCCGTCGATCGAAATCGAGAACAGATGACGCTCCCGGTCGTCGAGAAGATGGTCCCAGTAGGCGATCGGTGCCTTGTCCCAGACCCGCGCGCTCGTCTTGGCGTCGGCACGCTCCTTCTGCCGCTTGCCCTGGTCCTCCCATTTGACGAGGTCGGGCCACACGTTGCTCACGAAGGCGATGCGACGGCTGTCCGGGAACCACTTGATTGCGGCGACGCCGACCGGGATTTCGGTCACGCGCCGCGCCTCGCCGCCATTGACGGCGATCACGTAGATCTGGTTCTGCTCGTCGTCGTCACGCTTGGAGAGGAATGCGATCCACTGGCCGTCCGGGCTGAACACCGGCGAGCTGTCGTTTGCCTTGCCGCTGGTGAACTGGCGCGCCGCGCCGCCGGCGGTCGGGACGATCCACAGGTCCGCGTCACCCTTGTTTTCGTCGAGGTCGTAGCGGGTGACCGGCAGCACCGCGTGCGCGCCATCGGGCGAGAGTGTCGGCGCACCGAGCCGCGCGAGGCCCCACATGGCCTCGCTGGTGAACGGAGCGGTGCCTTCGGCGTGAACGGAAGTGAAGGCCAGGGCGAAGACGACGGAAACCAGGCAGCGGCCGCGGGCAGGCATAGTCGAAACCCCCATGTTCATGGTGCGCTCGTTGCGCGCGATAGCAGCGGATTGTGCCCCATCCGGCCGCTCGCCGCCGCCAATCTGCGACGAACGCCGCGTACAATCCGCGGCAGTTCCGCCGAGGTATCCACATGAGCCCAGCCCGACTCGACCGCTACTGCGCGGTGGCCCTGCAGATCGACTGCGACAGCGTGCATCCCGACAGCGACCGCGCCAGCGCGCGCGCGCGCATGCAGCGCACGCTCGCACGCATCGATGCCGCGATATCCGGCGCCAAGCGCTGGATCGGCGCGGACCTGCGACTCGTCGTGCTGCCGGAGTACATACTCACCGGCCCGCCCTGGGGCGAGACGATCGCGGAGTGGGCGGACAAGGCCGCCATTGACGAGGACGGGCCCGAGTACGCGGCGTTCGCGCAGCTCGCGCAGCGCCACGGCGTGCATCTTGCCGGCAATGTCTACGAGACCGACCGGAATTTCCCCGGACTCTACTTCCAGGCCTCGTTCGCCTTCGACGACGCCGGTGACAAGGTGCTGCGCTACCGGCGCCTCGTGTCGATGTTTGCGCCGACGCCGCACGACGTGTGGGATCGCTATCTCGATCTCTACGGTCTCGAAGGCGTCTTCCCGGTCGCCGACACCGTACTCGGCCGACTCGCGGCGATCGCGTCCGAGGAAATCCTCTATCCGGAGATCGCGCGCTGCCATGCGATCCGTGGCGCCGAGGTGTTCCTGCACTGCTCGAGCGAAGTGGCGGCGGTGACTCTGACGCCGAAGCAGATCGCGCGCCGCGCGCGTGCGCTCGAGAACCTGGCTTACGTCGTTTCGGCGAACAACGCGGCAGTGCACGGCATCGACGTGCCGGCCGATTCGAGCAACGGGTTCTCCGACGTGATCGACTACATGGGCAACCAGATCGTGCAGGCGGGTGCGGGCGAGTCGATGGTGGCCAACGCGTCGCTCGACCTCGCGGGCCTGCGCGCCTGGCGGCGACGACCCGGCATGGGCAACATGCTGTCGCGCCAGGCGCTCGACCTGTTTGCGTCGAGCTACGCGGCGGCGGGTATCCGCGAGGCAAACGGATTGCTCGACGGCGGTGCCATCGTGGTTCCCGATCGCGACTACTTCCGCGAGCGCCAGGCGCGCGCGATCGCGCGGCTCACCGAGATCGGCGCCGTGCGCGCTCCCTGAGCGCGGCCTCAGGCCGCCTTCATCCTCGCTGCCAGGAAGGCGCGGAAATTCCCGTGGAACCCGCTGCGCAGCGCCGCGGCGACCGGGTCCGCCTGCACGGTCTGCCACCAGCGCGCCAGCAGGAGCGGGCGCACGACATAAGGCGATCCGACATAGCCGTAGAGTTTCACGGTGGACCTTATTGGGGCAGCGGTCACAGGGCAGGGACGGGATTGTCGCTATAGTTGGCGCCCGCGGCAGCATCGGGCCGTGCGAGGAGCGGACAGTCCATCATGGCAAGGCGCGGAAAGGTTGTGGTACGTGACACGGAGCCGGACGTGCGCCGCGCCTACTTCGAGTGCCGCTACGGACAGCTGCACGTACACAACGCGATGCCAGCCGGCGGCGGATTCGACGAGGCGACGCCACTGCTTTGCATCCATCGCAGCGGCGCGACCGGGCGCATGTTCGCGGGCCTGATGCGCCTCGTCGGCCGCGACCGCTCGGTGTACGCGCCGGACCTGCCGGGCTGCGGCGAATCCGACGGGCCTCGCGCGCCGGCGAGCTGGGCGGAGCAGGCCGCGGCACTGGGTGACTTCCTCGCCGACCTGCGGCTGCGGCGTGTCGATCTGCTCGCGGCCGGCGCGGGGGCGTTCGTTGCGGCCGAACTGGCGCTGGCGCAGGTTGCCATCGTGCGTCGCGTCGCCTTCCTCGACCCGGTGGATGCGGCGTCGGACCGGGAGGCGCGCGAGCGCCTGCCGCTGCTGACCCAACCGACGCTGCTGCTGCATGCGCCCGACGACCTCGATGCGCACCTGCCGGCGGTCACCGCCGAGCTGCGCACCTTCCTCAGCGACTGACTTGCCGCCGCCAGGCGCTCACCGCGACCAGCATCGCGAGCAGCAGCGGGATACACACCAGGTTCACGTTGAGCCAGCCGATTGAGCTGATCGCAGCTCCGGCGGCGAGCGATGCGATCGCCTGCGACGTGAAAGTCGCGAAATCATTGAATCCCTGCGCACGGAACCGCTCGGCGGGCGAGTAGGTCCTGGTCAGCAGCGTCGTAGCCGCCACGAACAGCAGGTTCCAGCCGACGCCGAGCAGCACGAGTCCGCTGAAATAGTGCAGGAACGCGTGCCCGAGGGCGGCGGCGATCACGATGCATGCGAGCATGCAGACAATGCCCGCCATCATCATGCGGGCGATGCCGAGCCGTGCGATGAGCCAGCCGCTCGCGAGCGATGGCAGGTACATCGCGACCAGGTGCGAGGTGATCACGTTCTTCGTGGCGGTGACGTCGTGGCCATCGATCACGTGCATGCTGATCGGCGTCGCCGTCATGATGAAGCTCATCACGGCGTAGGAAGTGAGCCCGGCGAACAGTGCGACGAGGTAGGCGCGCTGGCGCACGATCTGGCGCAGCGGCCGTCCGCCGTCGTGGCGCGCGAGCGCGTGCGCCATCGGCGGCCCGAGCGCGAGCAGGGTCAGTGCCGACAGCACGAGGAACACCGCGACGGCGATGAACGAGCCGGTGAACTCCGGCCAGCCGCCGATGTTGCGCAGGCGGTCGCCGGCCTCGGGCCCGAGGAACGCCGCCGCCAGGGTCCCGAGCAGCACCGCGGCGATCGCCCGCGGCACGAGCGGCACGTCGACATACTCGGCCGCCGCGAAACGGTATTGCTGCACGAAGGCCATGTTGGCCCCCAGCACAAGGGCCCCGGCGCAGAACGCGCCGAAATGGGCGTGGGCGACCGCCCAGGCGCAACCGAGCCCCGCCAGGGCCGCGACGAGCGCACTCAGGACGAACATCGGCCGGCGCCCGAAGCGCTGCATCGACAGCGCCGCGGGGATCGAGGCGGCCGCGACCCCGACGACCCCGAGGGAGAGCGGCAGGGTGGCGAGGGCGGCGGTGGGGGCGATTCGGGCGCCGACGATGCCGCCGAAGGCGAACATGACGAGCATGCCGCAGGCGGCCATGGCCTGCGCCAGCGTGAGTATCCAGACGTTGCGCACGGGGTGCTTCCTTCGCGGGGCGGCCATGTTACCGGGGTTATGTCCCATTGTGCGACGCCACGCGCCGCACACCGCGCGCCGCGCTAGACTTGTCGGGGCCATGGGTGCGCACAAGAAGCCCTCCGAGCCGCATCACGACCCCGACCTCGACAGTACGGCCGAGCTGCCGTCGCTCGACGATCCCCTGTCGTCCACCGACACCTACGCGATCCCGACGGCGCTCGTGGCCGACGCGTCCGGCGGCGAGAGCGCAGACCCGCTCGAAGCCGAGATCGGCGCACTACGCTCGGATCTTGCGACCGCCACCGCGCGCCGCGGCGCACTCGAGCTCGACCTGCGTTCCCTGTCCGCGAACCTGCGCGACGTCGAAGAACGGCTGATCCGCAAGGGCGAGCGGCTCGTGACGATCGAGCAGGAACTCGAAGCGGCGCGCGCCGCTTGCGCCGAGGCCGTCGAGCTTGGCGCGCGCGAGGCGAGCGAGCGCGAGCGTGCGAACGAAGAACTCGCCGCGGCCCGCTCGAAGGCCGAGGAACTGGGCCGCGAAGTCGAATCACGGGCGCTCGCCGCGGCGGCGCTCGAGGCGCGTGGCGCGGAGCTCGCGGGCGAAGCCGACCGCTTGCGCGGCGAAATGCGTGCGCTGCGCGAAACGCTGGCCGAGCGCGACATCCAGCTCGCCGAGCGTGCCAACAGTCTCGCGGCGCGCGAGCGCCGGCTCGCCGAGATCGAGCCGCTCGCCGCGCAGCGTGCGCAGCGACTCGAGCTGCTCGAGCGCGAGCAGCAGGAAATCGGCGCGCGCGCCACTGCACTCGCGGACGAACTCGCGCAACGCGAGGCTGCGCTCGCCGCTCGCGATGCCGCCTACGCCGAGCTGCAACAGCGATTCGAATCCGGTGATGAAAGCGCGGGCAGGGCGCGCGCGCAGCTGGCCGCCGTGCAGGGCGAGCTGACGCAGCTGCGCGAAGAGCTCGCCAGCACGCACGAGCAGCTGGCCGCGGCGCGCGGGGACGCAGCAGGAGCACGCGAGGCGCTGGCCGAGCGCGAGCGGCGCGAGGCGAGCCGCAGCGCGGAAGTCGCGGAACTGCGCGCGGCGCTCGCCGCACACCGCGAGCGGGCCAGTACCCGCGAGGGTCAGCGCGGGGTCTACGAGAGCCTGCTGCTCGATGCCGAAAGCGATGTCGCGAACCGCGAAGCGCGGGCCGCGGCGCTCGAGAGCGAACTCGCGCAGGCGCGGGGGCACATCGCCTCGCTCGAGACCGAACTGGCGAATGCCGGTACCCGCATCACCGCCCTCATGGCCGAGCGCGACGCCGTCAATGCGCGCCTGCATGACAGCGAAGCGGCGATCGCCGCGCGGGCTGCGGCGCAGGCGGCGGGCGAGCGCGAAGCCGAGGCCAGGCTGGCGGAACTGGCGGCGCGCGATGCAACGATCGCGGCGCTCGAGGCCGAGCGTGACCGCCAGGTCGAGACGCTGGCGGAGCGCGCGCGGGACATCGACGCCGGCGTCGTCGAGCGCGATGCGCTGCGCCAGGCCGTGGCGACGCTCGAGGAGGCGCTCGCCAGGCGCGCGCAGCAGATCGACGAGCAACAGGCCGAGAACGAGCGGCTCGCCACCGCGGTGATCAATCTCACCCGGGAGCTTCAGGGCGCACAGACCACCTACAGCTCGCAGCGCGACAGCGTCAGTCGCCAGGACGAGCGGCTCGAGAACCTCGATCGGCTGCTGCGGGCCGCCGAGGCGCGCGATGCCGACCACGAGGCCACGATGCGCGCCGCGACGGCGCTGCACGATGAGCTCGAGGCCATGCTCGCCGGCGAGAAGCAGCGCAATGCCGCGCTGGCCGAGGAGCTGGCCGCGCTGCAGGCCGCGGTCGCCGAGCGCGACACGCATGTCAGCAGCGCGGGCGAGGCGCTGCGCTCGCACACCGAGCGTTCCCGGGAACTCGAGCGCCGCGAGCGCGAACTCATCGAGCAACTCGAGGAGCGCGCCGGCGCACTCGATGCGGCGCGTGCCGAACTGCTGGAAGCCACCGGGCGCGTCGCCGAGCTGCAACAGGACCTGCAGGCCGCGGAAGAGCAGGTCAACCGGGTGGAGGCCGAACTGCGCGCCAAGCAGGTGCGCCTCGACGAGCTCGGCGCCGAAGCGACGCAGACCCGCGCGCAGCTTGCGGCGACTCGGCGCGCGCTGGAGGAGCGCGATGCGCTGATCGGCCGCATCGAGGCCGAGACCGCGAGCAGCGCCGCCGTGCTCGGCAGCATCCGCGAGAGCATGCAGCGCCTGGATCCGCTCGCCGTGACAGGCAACGAGGCCACCGCCGACGGCCTGGCGCGGCTGCTGACACGCCTCGACGGACCTGGCGAGGTCGTGCACGTGCTCGGTCGCAAGACGACGATCGGGCGCACGCCGGACAACGACCTGCAGATCAATGCCAAGTTCATCAGCCGGCACCACGCGGTGATCCTGGCCGGACCCACGCTGACCATCGTCGAGGACCTCGACAGCACCAACGGCGTCTATGTGAACGGCCGGCGGGTCATGCGCGAGGCGCTCACCGAGGGCGACCTCGTCATGATCGGCAAGACGAAGTTCCGCTACTCCGTGCGCCCGGTCGGCGACCGCAACCCGGGTTGAACGGCGAACACGGGCCCCGCGATGCACCGAAATTCGGTAAGCTGACCGCCACACAATTGCGGCGGTTCCCTTGGCGAGTCCCTACATCGAGCGCATCCTTAAAGCGCGCGTCTACGACGTGGCGATCGAGTCGCCGCTCGAGCACGCACCCCGTCTGTCGCGCCGCATCGGCAACGAAGTCGCGTTGAAGCGCGAGGACCTGCAGCCGGTCTTCTCCTTCAAGCTGCGCGGCGCCTACAACAAGATCGCGAACCTCTCGCAGTCCGCGGCCGCGCGCGGCGTGATCTGCGCATCGGCGGGCAATCACGCGCAGGGCGTCGCGCTCGCGGCGCGGCGGCGCGGCGCCAACGCCGTCGTCGTGATGCCGGTGACCACGCCGCACATCAAGGTGCAGGCGGTGATCGACCTCGGCGCAGAGACGGTGCTGCACGGTGACGATTACGACGCGGCGTACGAGCACGCCCTCGAGCTCGCGCGCGAGCGCGGCCTCGTGTTCGTGCACCCGTTCGACGATCCCGACGTGATCGCCGGCCAGGGCACGGTGGCCGTCGAAGTCCTGCGCCAGGCGGGCGGGGACATCGACGCGATCTTCGTGCCGGTCGGTGGCGGTGGGCTGATCGGCGGCATCGCCGTGTACGTCAAGTATCTCTATCCGCGCATCAAGGTGATCGGCGTCGAGCCGGTCGACTCGGCAGCCATGCACGACTCGCTGCGTGCGGGCAGCCGCGTCGCGCTCGAGCGCGTCGGCATGTTCGCCGATGGAGTCGCGGTGCGCCGCGTGGGCGAGGAGACCTTCCAGCTTGCGCGCGATTTCGTCGACGAGATCGTGCTGGTCGACACCGATGAAACCTGCGCGGCGATCCAGGACATCTTCGAGGACACGCGCTCGATCGCCGAACCCGCGGGCGCGCTCGCGGTCGCCGGCATCAAGAAATTCGCCGCACGCGCCGGGTGGCGCGGCAAGCGCCTGGTGGCGATCATCAGCGGCGCCAACATGAACTTCGACCGGCTGCGCCACGTCGCCGAGCGCGCCGACCTGGGCGCGCAGCGCGAGGCGCTGCTCGCGGTCGAGATTCCGGAGCAGCCGGGCAGCTTCCTCGCCTTCTGCCAGGCGCTCGGGCCGCGCGCCATCACCGAGTTCAACTACCGTTACGAGAGCGCGCACGCCGCGCAGATCTTCGTGGGCTTCGCGCTTTCGCAGGGTCGCGAGGAGAAGGACGCGGTGGTGGCCGCGCTGCGCGCCGCGGGCTACCTCGTGCAGGACATGACGGACAACGAAGTCGCCAAGCTGCACGCGCGCTACATGGTCGGCGGCCATGCACGCGGCATCGAACACGAGTTGGTGTTCCGCTTCGAATTTCCCGAGCGCCCGGGTGCGCTGCTGCGCTTCCTGCAGGCGATCGGCACGCGCTGGAACATCAGCCTGTTCCATTACCGCAACCACGGCTCGGACTACGGCCGCGTGCTCGCCGGCATCCAGGTCCCGCCCGCCGAGCGCGAGGATTTTCTGCTGCATCTGGCCGAGCTGCATTACGAGTATGTCGACGAGAGCGACAACCCCGTCTACCGGATGTTCCTCGGCGCGTGAACGATATCGACGCTGCCTATGTGCCGCGCCGCGTGCCGGTGCACGAGGATCTCGTGCTGCGTGGTCTGCGTCATCGCATAACCCGCTGGGGTCCGCCCTCGCGCTCGCCGATCGTGCTGCTGCATGGTTTCCTCGACGCGGCCGACAGCTGGCAGTTCCTCGTCGATGAGCTGCCGGAGGACTGGTCGTTCGTCGGCCTCGACTGGCGCGGCTTCGGGGGGTCGGCCTGGCAGCAGGACGGCTACTGGTTCCCGGACTACCTCGCCGACCTCGAGGCCTTGCTCGCGGTCGTGGCCGATGCGGCGCCGGTACGCGTGATCGGGCACAGCATGGGCGGCAATGTCGCGGCGCTGTACGACGGCATCCGCCCCGGCCGGCTCCGCTGGATCGTCAATCTCGAGGGCTTCGGCCTGGCGGACACGAAACCGGACGATGCGCCGGCGCGCTATGCACGCTGGCTCGACGAGCTGGCGAAGCCCCCGCGGCAGTCGACCTATGCCTCGCCGGAGGATCTCGCGAAGTTCCTGCGCACGCGCAACGCGCGGCTCACCCGGGCGCGTGCGGCATTCCTCGCCCGCGCCTGGGTACGCGAGGATGGCCGGCGCTGGCGGCTCGCCGCCGACCCGCGGCATCGGCTGGTCAATCCCGTGCTCTACCGGCGCGAGGAGGCGCTCGCCTGCTGGCGGCGCGGCACCGCACCCATGCTGCTGCTGCTCGGGGCGCTGACCGAGTACCGCGCGCGGCTCGGCGAGCACGGCAGCGACGGGCACTTACGCGCGTCGTTCCCGAATGCCATGATCGACACGCTGGCCGGCGTCGGCCATATGATGCACCACGAGGATCCGGCCGCCGTCGCGCGCGCCATTGAACGATTCGCCCGGATTCAGGTCCCAGACGTTTCATGAACTGGAAATGGCCCGATCTGCATCGCGACCATCCGCTGCACCTGCCCTACAGGTGGATGAAGCGCATCGTCATCACCTTGACGGGCTGCACGGTGCTGGCGGTGGGTCTCGCGATGACGGTGCTGCCGGGGCCGGCCTTCATCGTCATTCCCGCGGGCCTCGCGATCCTCGGCCTCGAGTTCGCCTGGGCGCGCCATACGCTGCAGGCCATCAGGAAGCGCGGCGCCCTGATCGTCGAGGCGGCCAGGTCGAAGCTGTCCTAGAGCGCCGCCGCGATCAGCGCGCGGAATTCCTCATGGCTCTTCGCGCCCTGGATGCGCCGCACGACCCGGCCGTCGCGCCCGAGCAGGTAAGTCGTCGGCAGCACTTCGTTCCACGCCGGATCGACCACGCTCGCGATCGCGTCGAGCTCGCGCTCGCTGCGCAGGTAGCTGCGAAAGTCCGGGAAGTATTTCGCGTGGAAGGGCGCGACCCGCGACTCGCGCTCATCGGGCTCGTCCATCGCCACGCCGATCAGCACGACCTGCGGCGCAAGCTCGCGCTCGATGCGCACCAGGTCCGGGATTTCACGCAGGCAGGGCACGCACCAGGTCGCCCAGAGGTTCAGCACCACGACCTTGCCGCGCTCGGCGTCGAGCGCCGAGCGCAGCCCGCCGGCCGAAACGAGCGCGATGCCGCGATCGTCGGCGTGCGTCATCTGCTGCGCAATGAGTGCGCCACAGGCGGCGAGGAAGTCACGCCGCCGCATCACTCGGCCGGACCGATTATCGCGGTGTAGATCAGATCGCCCTGCTGCCACGCGATCTGCACGCGGCCGTCGTGGCGCGATGCGAGCGCCGGATGCTGCGCTGTTTCATCGCCGCTCGTGAGCGTACTGGGCGCATCGAGCGGCTGACCCGCGGCATCGAGCGTGCGATAGAAGATACGGCGCGGGCCGTCGGCCTTCGCGTGCCATGCGACCACGGCACGATCGCCGCCCGCGAGCGCGATCGCCGGCGCATCGGAGACCTGTGCGCCCGGGTGCGCCGGATACGCGGCCTCGAAGCTCGCGCCGCCGTTGCGGGATACCGCGAGCAGCACGCCGGGGGGGTCTTCCGCACCATTGTGCACGGCCGTGTAGACAGTGTCGCCGCGCACGGCGAGGACGGTCGGCTTCAGCGGGCAACCATCGATCTTCCACGGCGCGCCGCCCGTCGATACGCGCGTGCCGAAGCTGCCGTCGACGCCATCGGCGCGCGCCACCGTGCTGGCACGCACGCCGTCGGGCGTCACGAGTCGCGAGCCGAGCCAGGGGCGCGAGTCGGCATCGAAGGCGAGCGACAGCTGGCAGCACGGGCAGACCCCACCAGCCGCCTCGACGCGGTCCTGCGTGAATGTGCGGCCGTCGTCGTGCGACACCACGCCGTAGATGCTGGCGTTGTCGGCGCCGCTTTTCATGTCGCGCGTGTCGATCCACACGAGGTGCACGTCGCCGTTCGGCGCGACGCCCATCGTGCCGAATGCCGCCACGCTCGCGAAGCCCCCGTGGATGACCTGCGCGAGGTCGGCATCGGTGACGGTGCTGAGCCTGCGCGGCACCTCGAAACTCGCACCGCCGTCGGTCGAGCGCGTGTAGCGCGCGGTGAGCACCGGCTTGCCGAGTTGCGGCTGCGTCTCGTTGGCCGGATAGGCGATGTGCAGCGTGCCGCCCGGTCCATACGCGACGCGTGGCCGGCTCACCGCGAAGCCCCACACTTCGTTGTCTTCGCGATTGACGCGCAGCGGTGCCCCGAAGCTCGCGCCGCCGTCCTTCGAGACGGCGACATAGAGATTCATCGACGACAGATGGGTGTGGCCGTGCTTCGCGCGATCCGCCTCGGCGGCCTTCGCGGCCGCGGATTCGGGATTACCCTTCGCGAGCCACAGCACCGCGATCTCCCCGCCGGGCCCCACCGCCACGTCGGGAGCGAGTGCCAGCTGCTCATCCGTGCTCAAGGCGAGCGGAGTCGTCGCAGGTGGCGCTGCAGCAGCGGGCGCCACCAGCGCCAGCGCGGCCAGCACTGCGAGGGCGATCGTGGTCTGGTTCGGCATGCCAGGTTCCCGGTGGCCGGTGATCCGCACATTGTAGGCCTGACCATGCGAGTCCTGCGACAATGGCCGCAATGGAAGACATCGCCTCCGCTCCGTGGTTGCGTCGCCTGATCGTGGCGGCCCTGCTCGCAGGCCTCATCGTGCTGGCGTTCGAGGTGCTGAAGCCATTCATCGTGCCGGTCATCTGGGCGGTGATCCTGGCGCACGTCACCTGGCCGCTCTACCGGCGCGTGCTGCACGCGATGAAACAGCGCCGCGCGCCGGCGGCGCTGCTGATGACGGTCGCGGTCACGCTGGCGCTGGTCGTGCCGGCGATCTGGCTCGCGGAACTGATCCGCACCGAACTGGTGGCGGCCTATGGGGCGTTCGCCGAGCGCCTCGCCCAGGGGGTGACCTTGCCGCGGTTCCTGCTCGATCTGCCCTGGGCCGGGCCCTGGCTCACCGAGTTGCTCGCGCGCATTGCCGACGATCCCGGAGCCTTGAACGTGGAAGTGCTCACGTGGCTCGAGCGCTCGGCGGGGGAGATCGGCGGCGTGATCGGCGGCGTCGGCCGCAACATCGTCAAGCTCGCCATTGCAATGCTGAGCCTGTTCTTCATGTACCGCGATGGCGAGTCTTTCGCGGCGCAGGTCACGCGCGTGCTGGAGCAGTCGCTCGGCCAGCGCGTGCACGGCTACATGCTCGCGATCAGCCAGACCGTGCGCGCGGTGGTGTACGGGCTGCTGGCCGCAGCGCTTGCACAGGGCACGCTCGCCGGCCTCGGCTACTGGGTCGCGGGCCTGAACGCGCCGATCGCGCTCGGCGCCCTGACGATGATCGCGGCGCTGATTCCGTTCTTGACCCCGGTCGTGTGGGTGGGCGCCAGCGTCTGGCTGCTGATCACCAACCACGCCGTCGCCGGCCTCGGCCTCTTCCTCTGGGGTCTGCTCGCGGTCAGCTGGATCGACAACTTCGTGCGTCCGCTCGTCATCAGCAACGCCACCCGCATACCGTTCCTGCTGGTGATGTTCGGTGTGCTGGGCGGCGTGCTGGCCTTCGGCCTCGTCGGCCTGTTCGTCGGCCCGGTGATTCTCGCGGTGCTGGTCGCCGTGTGGCGCGAATGGCTCACCGACAAGTGAGGGATGCCGGGTCTAGGCATCCAGGAACCGCAGCAGCGTCGGACCCCACTCCGCCGGATCGCGCGCGAGCGCGCAGAAGGGGAGCTGCGCATGGGTCTGCGCGGCGGCGAGCGCATGTTCGCGCATGGGATCCCAGTCGGCGGCGGCGAGCAGTGTCGCGACCTTCACGTCCCGCAGCCGCGCCTTCACCGGATAGCTGAAGTGCGCACGATAGGCCGCGCGCCACGCCGGCGCGCGCATCACCTCGAGCACGCGTCGCTGCACCATTTGCGTATCGACGTTGGGCTCGCCGCGGATGATGCCTTCGCGCGTGGTGTTGTACCACGGCCAGAACAGGCCCTGGTCGCGCAGGAAGTGCCAGGCCCTGAGCAGGTGGCCGCCATGCGCGTCGACCTGCAGATCGGGCGCGTAACGTTGTCGCAGCTCGGCCTGCAACGCGCGGTCGAACCACAGGGGACCGACCATTACGAGGCGGCGCACGCGTCGCGGTGCAAGGTGCGCGAGTTCCAGGCCGACGAGGCCTCCGCCCCAGACACCCACGATGTCGCATTCGCGGATGCCGAGCGCGTCGAGCGCGCCGCGCAGCGCGCGCGCGTAGGCGGCGACGGTGACGGTACCGCCCGGCAGGGTGGAGTCGGATTCGCCATGCCCCGGCAGGTCGATCGCGAGTACCGGCCGGCGGCCGATGAACGACGCGGCGAGAGCCGCCACCGTGTCGGAGGATCCGGCGGCGTCGTGCAACACGACGACGGTGCGCCCGGGCGCATCGGTGTTGCGACGGATGCGCAGCTGCCCGCCGCGCACATCGAGGCTCTGCTGCCAGAGCCGCCCGGCGATCGGCCGGGTCGGAGCGAGCTTCGGCGCGGCGCTCGGCCGCGCCTTGCGCAGGTGCGCGAGGCACAGCTCGAGCGTTTCGAGCGCTGTCGCGCATTCCCGCACGGTCACGTTGCGCGGCGGGTCGGTCGCCCGCACGAGATAGCGTGACGTCGGGTCGGTCGATGCCGCGGTGATCAGCGCCGGCACCCTGATCTGCTGCAGCACCTCGGCGCTCGGCATCGCGAAGGCCGCGCGATAGGCGACGCGATAATTGTCACCGGCGCGCAGCATCTCGACGAGGCCCGCCTGCAGGCTGGCGGGCGACGGCAGGTTGACGTGCATCCGGTCGGCGGCGCCCTTGGCGTACCACGGGAAGAAAATCACCTGCTCGCGCATGCGGCTCCACAGCCACGCGAGGTGCCCGCCGTCCCAAGTCGGCCTGAACGGTGGCAGGTAGTTCGCGAGCAGGTCGTCACGCTCTTCGCGGGTCGGGATCACGTAGCCGTTCGCGGCGACGGCGTGCACGCGCTCCGGGTACTTCGCGGCGACCTGTGCCGCCATCATCGCGCCGGTGTGATAGCCGTAGAAGGCCGCCTTGCGAACCTTGATCGCGTCGAGGAACTCGATCACCGCATCGGCGAAATCGCCCATTTCGGCGCTCTCGACGCCGAGCGTATCGGACTGCCCGTAGCCCGGCGTGTCGGGCGCGATGCAGGTGAAGTGCCGGTGCCAGCGCTGCATCGTCGGCACCAGGTCGCGCGAGGACAGCGGCGACTGGTGCAGCAGGATCAGCAGGGGGCCCTTGCCCGTGCGTCGGTAGTGCACCTGGCGCCTGCCCCAGCGGCCCTGTTCGATCGTGGCGAAATGACGAGTGATGCGTACGCTGGCCATGGCTGCTCCCGGTTGGATCGTGCGGATTATTGGCCAAAGGCGACTCGGTGCGGCGGACGAAGTATGCTCACCACCAATCCATGGCCTCGTGCAACGCAATGCCGCCGCGTACATGAGCGTGCGCCGTCCTGCAGCCCTGCGCGCCCTGCGCCATCGCGATTTCGCGCGCTTTGCCGCCGCGCGCTTTTGCGCGACGCTCGGATGGCAGATGCTGAGCGTCGCCGTGGGCTGGCAGGTCTACGAATTCACCGGCGATCCGCTCGCGCTCGGCCTGGTTGGACTGGCCCAGTTTCTGCCGTTCGTGGCCCTCGTGCTGCCGGCGGGGCAGATCGCCGATCGCGCCGACCGGCGGCTGATACTCGTGCTCTCCTACGCGGTCGAGGCGCTGTGCGCACTCGCCCTGTTCGCGCTCGCGCTACTCGACCTCAGGATCACCTGGCCGATCTTCGTGGCGATGCTCCTCTTCGGCGCCGCTCGCGCGTTCTGGATGCCGGCCGGCCAGGCGATGACGCCGAACCTCGTGCCGGCGGAGGACTTCAGCGCGGCCGTGGCCGTCAATTCCGCGTTGTTCCAGGTGTCGGTGATCGCGGGGCCGGCGATCGGCGGGCTGCTGTTCCTCGCCGGCGCGGAGATCGTGTATGGCAGCGTGCTGCTGCTGCTCGTACTGGTCGTCGTACTGATGCTGCGCATACGGCCGGTGAGGGTCGCGGGTTCGGGCGACGGCTATCACCTGCGCGACGCGCTCGAAGGCCTGCGCTTCGTGATACGCAACAAGCCGCTGCTCGGGGCGATCTCGCTCGACCTGTTCGCGGTGCTGCTCGGCGGCGCCACGGCGCTGCTGCCGGTCTACGCGAGCGATGTGCAGCACATCGCTCGCGTAGACCGGCAGCAGCGATGTGCTGCACATCGGCCCGGCGGGCCTCGGCATCCTGCGCACGGCGCCAGGGGTCGGCGCGGCCGTGGTTGCGGCGTGGCTCGCGGTGGCGCCGCTCTCGCGCCATGTCGGGCGCTGGATGTTCTTCGGCACGGGACTGTTCGCCTTCGCGACCGTCGTGTTCGGCCTCTCCACGTCGTTCGCGCTGTCGCTCGTAGCGCTGGTCCTGCTCGGTGCGGGCGACATGCTGAGCGTGTTCATCCGCCACATTCTCGTGCAGCTCGAGACTCCCGACAGCATCCGCGGGCGCGTCAGCGCCGTGAACGCGATGTTCATCGGCACCTCGAACGAGCTCGGTGAATTCCGCGCGGGCGTCGCCGCGCGTTACCTCGGCGCAGTGCCGGCTGTGGTCTGGGGTGGCGTCGCCTGCTTCGGCGTCGTGCTCGCCTACACCGCGCTGTTACCGACGCTGCGCAGGCTCGACCGCTTTCCGTGGCCGAACAGGGGCTAGACGAGGCATGCGCGCATGGGGACTCAGGAAGGCGCGCACAGCGCATACCCTGATGTCGGCAGCGCATACGCTTGACCGGATGACAGGCGGCACGCATGGTTCGCCAAATGAGGTTGCCGCATTCGCCGACGCCCCGTGTACCGCGCGATCAGCGCCGCCGCGTGCTGCTCGGCATCGCGACGCTGCCGTTGGCGCCGCTGGCGGTGGCGCGCGCCCGGTCATCCGGTTTTTCCCTCGCACTGATCGGGCAGTGCCTCATCCGTCACGATCTGTGCGCGCAGCCCTGGCCCGGTCTCGCGCCGCTCGCACGGCGCCTGCGTGCGAACGACGCGTGCTTCTCCGATCTCGAAGTCGCCATCCGCGGACCGCGCGAAGGGGCACCCACGCGGGATTCAGGGACCCTCCATACGGCCGATCCCGTGGTGCTCGATTGCCTGCGCGCCTTTGGCGTGAGCTTTCTCGCGACCTCGAACAACCACGCGTTCGACATCGGAACGGGCGGCATTCTGGACACCATCGATGCGCTGAGGGCGCGCCAATTCGCATTCGCCGGCAGCGGCCGCACTCTCGCTGAAGCCGCCGCACCGGCATATCAACTGACCGCCGCGGGTCGCCTCGCGGTGGTCGCCGCGGCCGCCGGGAAGATCCGCGACGGCGGCGCGGCCACGGACGCGCGGCCCGGCGTCCATGAGCTGCGCAGTGCCGAGGGCGGCCTCGATGCCGGCGACGTCGAGCGCATGCTCGAATCGCTGCGACTCGCCGCGCGCGAAGCCGACGTCGTGATCGCCTACCTGCACAATCACCTGTGGGCGGAAGAGATCTCGGACACTCCCGATTGGCAGCGCAGCTTCGCGCGCCGTTGTGTCGATGCCGGGGCGAGCGTGTTCGTCGCACACGGCACTCCGCTGCTGCAAGGCCTCGAACTCTATCGCGGCGCACCGCTGTTCCACGGCCTCGGCAGCTTCATTTTCCAGACGCGTAAGCCGGTCGGCGCTTACGGCGAGCCGAACTGGGAGAGCCTCGTGGCGGAATGCCGCTTTGAAAGGGGTCGGTTAATAGAAGCGCAGCTCACGCCCGTTGCTCTCGCACCAGTGGGCATCGGCGGCCCGGACGATTACGACACGCGGGGCCGCCCTTCGCCTGCCGACGCCTCACAGGCGCGCGAGACACTCGGGCGTGTTGCGGGCCTTTCGCAGCGACTCGGCTACCGCCTGCGCCATGATGGCGCGCGCGCGACGCTCCGCGCCGGATAGGGTGCGCGCAAGTCGACCGCACCGTTCATGCGCCGCGCACGGGCAGCACGTGAAGCGTGACGTGCGATGGCCCGCGGGGGCCCAGGTGTAAGCAGTTGTCGGCCACCACGGGCTCGCTCGGCACACCGGCGGGCGCGCCCGTGTTCGGATTGATATCGAAGTGCGGGAAATTGCTGCTCGACACGTCGATGCGGATGCGATGGCCGGCGACGAAGCGGTTGGCGGTTGGAAACAACTCCACATCGATCGCGTAGACGCGTCCGGGTTCCGCCGGCAACGCGCGATCATAGCCCTCGCGAAAGCGCAGCCGCCGGATGCCGTCGGTCAGATTCATCGCGTAACCATCTGGCCAGTCCGGCGAGGGTGGATGCACGTCGAGCAGCTTCACCGTGAAGTCGGTGTCGAGCGCGCTCGTCGACACCCAGAGGCGGGCCCGGACCGGGCCGGCGACGATGACATCGTCCACGAGTGGCTCAGTTTCGAACACCTGCACATCCGCGCGCGCCGCGAGCGCGCGCCCCGGATGCTTTGCGCCGTAAATGCCTGGCGTTTCGCGCTGGTCGAATGCACCGCCCTCCATGAGCGGGGCGCCCGAGGCGATCGCGCCGCCGATCGTCGGCACCGGGTCGCGCGGATCGAAGCGCCAGGCGATCACCTCGTCATGGCAGGGCTGCTGCGTGGCGAGTACGCCGCCCGCATGCAGGTACCAGTGAGCGGGACGGGCCTCCGGTGGTGGCCAGTCGGCCGTACGCAGCCAGGCGCCTCCGTGCAGCAATCGGCCCTGTGGCGTGCGCGTGCCCGCGCCGCCGCCCATGACGAACACGGTGACAGGCGCTGCCAGCCAGTCGGGCGCGTCGCGCCCGAGCAGGTGACGGTCGAAGAAATCGCGGCGCAGCGTCATGTAGTCAGGAGCGACGTTGCCGTCAAGTGTCGCCGACGGCCCGAAGTCCACCGCGCCGGCGTGCGACACCGAACGCTGGCCGTGCGTCCATGGGCCCATCACGAGCCGCACCGGCCCGCGCTTCAGCTTCGACAGCGCGACGAAGTTCTCGGTGGCCGTGAGTGCATACGGGTCATACCAGCTTGACATGTGCACCATCGGCACGTCGGCGAAACGGTCGTAGCTGCCGCGCGCGTACAGGCCCGGCCGCTCCCAGAAGGCGCCGAAACATTCCTGCGACCACTGCTCGATGACATACGCTTCATATTCCGGCGCGGCACTCACTGCCGAATGATCTCGTGTCCACGGCATCACGCGTGCCCAGGTCCGTATGTCGGCAGCCTCGAGCGCAGCCCGGCGCACGGGGTCAGCCGCGGTGGCGGGCGAGAGGCGTGCGTGCTTGAGCGCCCAGGTCAGCTGCTTCAGTTCGAACGCGCCGCCCTGGCGGATGCCGCTGTGAAACGCGCTCGAGAAGCCCCCCGAATCGATGAACATCGCTCCGAGTCCCGCGGGTGCCGCCGCCGCGAGCGCCGTCTGCACGTGCGCACCGTAAGAGAAACCGAGCGTCCCGATGCGGCGGTCGCACCAGGGCTGGGCCGCAATCCACGCGAGCGTGTCGATGCCGTCCGGTTGTTCGTTCAGGTACTTCGTGAACTCGCCTTCGGAATCGAAACGGCCGCGACAGTCCTGCAACACGCAGGCGTAGCCCGCACGCGCGAACTGCATGGCGATCTCGGGCTTCGACTTCGGCACGGGATCTGCAAGGCTCCGGTCGGCATGATTCGTGCCGCGCCTGCCGTAGGGCGTGCGCTCGAGCAGTGCGGGCCAGGGGCCCGTGCCCTGTGGCAGGTAGATATCCGTCGCGAGGTGCACGCCATCGCGCATCGCGACGCGCTCGGTGCGCCGTCGGATTCCAGGTTCCGCGCTCACGGTACCGCCGGCAGATGAATGGCAGGCGCACCCGGCCCGACCGGCAGGCCGAGCCCTGCCCACAGCGCCACGAGCAGCAGCCCCGCGATGCCGAATGCCGCACTGAAGGGCAGCATCATCGAGATCAGCGACCCGACGCCGAAACCGCGGACCCAGCGCTGGCAATACACGAGGACCAGCACGAAGTTGGCGGCGACTGGCGTCACGATGTTGAAGATCGAGTCGCCGACACGGTAGGCGGCGGTAGTCATCTCGGGCGAGATGCCGAGCAACATCAGCATGGGCACGACGACCGGAGCCATCGCGCTCCACTTTGCCGAAGCCGATCCGATCAGCAGATCGAACACCGAGGACACGAGCAGCAGCGGCACGAGCATCGCCACGGGCGAGAGCGCCAGTCCCCGCAGCCAGTTCGCGCCATGGATCGCGAGGATGGGTCCGAGATTCGACCATGCGAACATCGCGATGAAGTGCGACGCGGCGAACGCGATGACGAGATAGGGTGCGATGTCGCGCAGTCCGTCCACCATCATCCGTACGACATCGCGATGCCCCGTGATGCTGCCCACGGCGCGGCCATAGACCCAGCCGCAGGCGAGGAACAGCAGCAGGAACCCCGCGATGAGTGCGCTGTAGAAGGGCGCCTTGCGTGCATAGCCTTCGGAGTCCGGATCCAGCAATGGCGTGTACCCGGGCCAGAGCACGAGCGCGGCGAAGACGGCAATGACCAACAGAGCCGCGACACCTGCGCGGCGCAGGCCGCGTCGCTGCGCCTCGCTCGGTACGGTCGGCACGGAATCGACCCCGATCACCTCGAGCGCTTCACCATCGACGACGACCGCCGCGAGTCGGGGAGCGACCCAGCGCTCCGCGACGGGCCAGGCGACGCAGAACAGCAAGCCGCCGAGCGCCGCTGTGAACCACCAGTTGCCGAGCGGATTCAGGCCGCGTGTCGGTTCGAGCAGTTGCGCGGCACTCTGCGTGATGCCGAGCATCAGCGCATCGAACTGTCCTGGCAGCAGGTTGCCTGCGAACGCGCCCGAGATGCCGGCATACGCCACCGCCATGCCGAGAAGCGGGTGGCGGCCCGCTTCGCGATAGACGATGGCCGCAAGCGGAATCAAGACGACATACGCGGCATCCGAGGCGTGATGCGACAACAGCGCGATCAGGAACGTGGCTGGCGTGAGCCACGCGCGCGGTGCCGCGCTCACGGCTCGCCCCACGAGCGTTGCCAGCAGGCCAGACCTTTCGGCAACCGCCGCGCCGAGCATCACGACGACGACGAGCCCGAGCGGCGGAAAGCGCACGAACGTCTGCGGCATCTCGACCAGCAGGCGCCGCACGTTCGCTTCGGAGAGCAGGCTCTCGGCCGCGATGCGTTCGCCGGTGAGCGGATGCACCGCCGCGACACCGAGCGACGCGGCTATCGCGGATGCGACGATCAGCGCCGCGATCAGCCACAGGAAGATGACGACCGGGTCAGGCAGCGCGTTGCCGAGCCGCTCGATGCGATCCAGCACCACTCTCATGGCACGCGAACTTCCATCAGGCTGCCCGGCGGGTTGCGCATAGCGTACCGGCTCAATCACGGGACACAATATGCTGGCGCGCGCTCATCAGGCCATGCGCTCCCGGCATGATTCGGCGGCGATCGCGCGGCGCCGTCAGCTTGCATCGGCCAGACTCCGCGGCTACCTTGCAGGCGTGAAGATCAGCCTGCGCGGACTGGAGAGTTTCCGCGAAATCATGCGGAAGGGTTCCGCGACAGCGGCCGCGCGCGAGCTGAGTCTCAGCCAACCGGCTGTAAGCCGCCTGATCGGGCAACTCGAGCGCGAACTCGGCTTCAACGTATTTGATCGCATCAAGGGTCGACTGGTGCCCACGCAGCAGGGCTTGCTGCTCTACGAAGAGGTGGAGTCCGCATTCCTGGGTCTTGAGCGCGTGAGCACGGTCGCGCGTGACGTGCATGACCTGAACGCCGGTCAACTGCGCATTGTTGCGCCGCCGAGCCTCGCCGAGGGACCCCTGGTGGGCATCATCGGCACTTTCATAAAGAAATATCCGAATGTGCGGGTGGTACTCGACTCGAACTCCCGTCCCACCGCCATGAACATGATCGCTACGCGTGCCGCCGACTGCGGTTTCGGCAAGCTGCCCCTGGAGCATCCCGGCATCCACAAGCGCCCACTGGTGGTGAACGAAACAGCCTGCGTGGTCCCGCGCGGGCATCGACTGGCGCGCAAACCGACGGTGAGTGCGACCGATCTTGCCAGTGAAGAGCTGATCATGATCGGTCGCGGGAGCGATACGCGATTGCGGATCGAGGCGGCACTTCGTGCCGCCGGCGTCGTTCCTCGCATACGCTTGGAAACCCACAACGTCGGGGCTGCCTGCGCGTTCGTGGCGGCCGGTGTCGGCATAACTCTCGTCAACGACATGCTCGCACGCGCCTATTGTAAGCGCGAGATCGAGCTGCGCCCGTTCCGGCCACGAATCATCCATGAATACATATTCATGACATCGTCCGGCGCGTCCGCATCGCCGCTGACGCTTGCGTTCTATGCCGCCTGCCGGGATGCACTCCATCGCTACCACGCCGCGTGACTCGCAGGCAGGGGCCGGCGCCGGGCAACGTTCAGCATTTTCACCGGCGCCCTGATCCGCCCCCAGGAGCGTCACATCCTGGTCATCAGCCGTATGAAATAGTAGCGGCCACGAACGTCATAGGTGTAGATGTCGAAGTTCATGGGGTTGTTGGCCCGCGAGATCGGCGGCATTTCATCGAGCACGTTGTCGATGCCGAGGGTGATGTTGGAGTTGAATCGCTCGAAGTGATGACCCAACTGCAGGTCGTGGTAGACGACGTCGTCCGTGCGGCCTCCGTTGAGGGTGTTGCCCGCCACGTCCGTGCTGCTGCCGATATAGCGCGCCTTGTAGCCGCCGCTCCATGGGCCCTGCTCCCAGCGCAGCCCCGCGCTGCCCTTCCACTTCGGATAAGTGGATCGCGGCGTGTCGCCGGTGCCGGCCAGCTCGGTCCGCTGAACCGTGCCGTCGGTCTGCGGCACAAAGTTCGTGAAATGGAACAGGCGCGACGCATCGAGCACTGCATTCAGCCGGCCGATCGGCGTATCGAAGCCGTAGCGCCAGGTGACGTCCAGGCCCTCGACCTCGATGCTGCTGAAATTCAGCACGACCTGGCGCAGATCACGTACCTCTCCGGTGCTGAGGTCCCTGTCCACCAGGTTGCAGTACGCGCCAGCTCTCTGGGCGCACAGGGTGAGCAGCTGCTGTGCGGACTGGCTCGCGATCGCCTCATCGATCTCGATGCGGTACCAGTCGGCCGTGAGTGACATGCCCGCGGCCCAGCCCGGCGTGTAGGCGAAGCCCACGCTGTAGGTATCAGCGGTCTCCGGTTTCAGGTCCGGGTTGCCGCCGATCGTTCCGCGCAGGGTGCCTGATCCGAACTGGTTCTGATTGTAGGTCGCAGGCACGCCAGCACACCCTGGCAACCCGGCGCCGCCACCGTTGCATGGATCGACTGCCTGAAAGGTCGTCTGCCGCTGCCCTTGGTAGAGTTCCAGGATAGACGGTGCGCGAAAGCCCTCGGAGAAGGTGCCGCGAATCAGCAGGTCATCCACCGGGCGCCATGCCAGCCCGAGCTTGCTCGTCGTGGCATTGCCGAAGCTCGAATAGTCGGAGTGACGAACTGCTGCGCTCAGATCGAGCGCTCGCGCACCGGGCAGGTCCGCGAGCAGTGGCACCGCGAGTTCGGCGTACGCCTCCCACAGATCGTACTTGCCACGTGTCGGCTCGCGGGTGGAGGAAGTCGTGCGTGTCTCGTTCGTGATGAACTCCGGCGCGGAGTTGACATACGCATCGGGATCGTCGTACGCGGATTCTTCCCGCCATTCCACGCCCGCTGCCACTCCAACGCGGCCAGCCGGCAGGTCGACCAGGCTGCCGGAGATGTTGAAAGCCACGTCGGTCTGTTCGGTGCCGTTGTCGTTGCGCGCGGTATAGCGGATGTAGTCGGCCATTTGCGGCGTCATGACGCCGAAGATGTTCAACGGTACGCAGTTGTTGGCCGCACAGCGATCGTTCGGTCCGAGCGCGAGCGCGATCTTGTCCTGGTCTGCCTGGTTGTAGGCATTGAATGTCGCGTCGTTCTTGGCGTGCGATGCGAACAGATCCCAGTTCCAAAGCCCCGCGAGCTCGAATTCGCCGTCCAGGCCGAAGGCGATCCGCTGGGTTTCCACATCCTGCACGTTGTTGCGATTGCCGACCTCGACCGGCATGCGCTGCAATCGCAGTGAATTGGTGGTGAATGCCGTCTGCCAGGGATTATACGGATGATCGGCGGGAATGGTGATCGAGTACGATCCCCGCAGGTCGAGCAGGAGCGGTGAGAACAGCTGATTGGACTTGCGCTCGTTGTAGAGCAGTTCGATATGGCCACTCAGCGAATCGCTGAACTCCACGCCGATCCGGCCGAAGACGCCGAAGCGCTCGCTGGGGCCGGTCGCGTACACGCCCTGGGCCTGAGTGTTGTAGTAATCATCCGGAAGGGTGGCGACGCGGAAATCCGCCGGATCGTCGCCATTCGTATCGGGAATCCGGGTGACCGCCCTGGTCGCTACCCCCGGGAGGAGATAGAGACCGCGCGGACTGCTCGGCGGGTTCGTCGGCGCAACCGCCGCGACCGCGGTAAGGGACCGATCCATTGTCAGAACGGGGTCGGTATTTACGTAGCTCGTCGACAGCAGTGCGGATACGCGACCAAAGCTGTGACCCATGCTCAGGTCCGCGCTGAGGCTCTCGCCGTCACTGTGCGAGGTCTGGCCGTAGTTGAGGCGAGCCTCGATGCCCTCGATGCTGCGGCGTGTGCGGATGTTCACCACGCCTGCGATCGCGTCGGCGCCGTAGATCGCGGATGCGCCATCCTTCAGCACCTCGATGCTGTCGACCAGTCCCATCGGAATGGTGTTGAGATCGACGAAGTCGCGGAAGGTGCGCCCACCTGCCGCATTCACCCAGCGGTGTCCATCGACGAGCACCAGCACGCGGTTGCCGCTGCCCTCGGCGCTGCCGAGATAACGCAGGTTGATCGAGCTGACACCGAATGAGGTGCCTTGCGTGCCGTTCGAATTGAGGCTGACTCCCGCTCCCGGCAGCTCCTGCAACAGTTCACCCACCGACAGCGCTGCGGCGAAAGTGATGTCTTCGGCAGTGAGCGTCGTCAGCGGGCCGACCGATTCGGCGTCCGCGCGTGCGATGCGTGAACCCGTGACCGTGACTTCCTCGATCGCATTGGACGCGACATCCTGGGCGCAAACCGCGAGGGGGAGCAACGCTGCAATGCCCGCGGAGCCGAGGCGCCGCCACGCAAGGTGTGCAGTGGACGATCTCCGGGAAACGAACCGATCGGGTCTCGAGTTGTGATTCGCATGATCTGTCGACATGAGTCGGATGCTCCCCCGGTTTCTGGTCGGAATTCTGGATTCAGCGCCCGCGCCCGCGGCTCGTCGGAGTTTCGATTTCCGCGCCTCACCGTGCACGTGACGCACTCGTCGCGGCAGATGTGAGGTCGTGCAGCACTCGATGCGTTCCGGGGCGCGACCGCGAGCGACCGTAGAGCAAAGCCAGCAGTGCAACAAGATTATTGCGTGTTGCATCGACCTATAAGCATGCTGTATAGCAAAGACGTTTCCGGGAACTGCCAGTACTCTGGCCGCATTCCTGCAATCCGGAAATGAATCGGGGACGCATGTGCTCAGGCGCGGCCGACTGTACGTAGCCACTCTCGCTGCAATCATTGTGTCTGCTGCCTACGCGGGCGAGGTGCCAGCGCCGACGGCGCTCATTCATGCGGGCCATCTTCTCGACCGGCCAGGCTCGCAGCCGCGCTCGAGTGCGACCGTGTTGGTTCGTGATGGCAGGATTGCGGAGGTCCGTGATGGCTTTGTCGATCCGCAGGACTTCCCGGGCGCGCAGGTCATCGATATGCGTGCCTACTTCGTTCTGCCCGGCCTGATCGATTCGCATGTTCACTTCAACGGCACCGAGTCCGGCAAAGGGGCATTGCTGGAACGCCTGAGCAAGGACACCGCGTTCTTCGCTTACCGGGCAGCAACACTGGCCCGCCTCACGCTCGATGCGGGCTTCACGACGGTGCGGGTGCTGGGCAACCCCGCCGGCGTAACGCTCTCGCTCCGCGATGCCATCGCAGCCGGCGCCCTGCCGGGGCCCCGCATCCTCGACGCCGGCAACAGCATCGCCGCGACGGGCGGCTCGGGTGATGTGACGCTTGGCGTGCACTCGGCGCTGGCCGGGCATATGGATCAGGACAACCTGTGCGACGGTACGGAATCGTGCCGGCGTGCGGTGCGCCTGCAAGTCCGTCGCGGCGTCGATCTCATCAAACTCAAGATCACCGGTGGAGTGAACAGCCGGGTCGCGACCGGGCTGGGGCGCCAGATGTTCATCGACGAGGCGCGGGCGGTCGTCGAGACAGCGCACCTGTACGGCAAGAAGGTTGCCGTGCACGCGCATGGCGCTGACGGCATCAATCTCGCGCTCGAGTGCGGCGCCGACTCCATCGAGCACGGAACGTTGCTCGATGACCAGGGCATCGAGTTGATGCTGCGCTCGGGTGCCTTCCTCGTTCCCACCCTTTCGACAGCCACCACCTACGTGGAGCGCCTCGCGAACAACCCCGGGACCTATACGCAAGAGGTACGCGAGAAGATGGAGTGGCGCGCATCCGTTACCGGACAGGCCCTGCGGCAGGCGTACGCCCGCGGCGTGCGCATCGCCTTTGGCACCGACGCAGGCGTCTCGCCGCACGGACGCAATGCGGAGGAATTCGTGCTCATGGTGAAGTACGGCATGACGCCTGGCGACGCCATCAAGGCCGCTACGCTCAATGCCGCAGAGCTCCTCGGTATCGCCGATGAGGTCGGCTCGCTCGAGCCGGGCAAACGCGCCGACCTCGTCGCGGTGCGCGGCAACCCGCTGGAAGACATTGCTGTTCTGCAGCATGTGCCCTTCGTGATGAAGGGCGGCCTGATCTGGAAGCAGTAGCAATCGGCGGTTGCCGGGGGCGAGCCGCCTCGCGTGTGGAGGTGCTGGACTCGGCAACTGTATATTTGTACAGTTCGCGGATGGCAGGCTGGCTCAAAGGACGTGGTGCGGTATCGAACCCGGCTCCACGGTTCGAGCGACTCCATGAACTCGGGGTCGACGACGGCTGGTACACTGAGCCCGCGCCCGACAGCATCGCGACGCTCGTGCAGCCCGAACCGGCGCGCAGCGTCATCAGCCGCAACGATTCGCCCGACATCGGCTTCTCGCAGTCGATCAACCCGTACCGCGGCTGCGAGCATGGCTGCGTGTACTGCCTGGCCGGCGACACCGCGATTACCATGGCAGACGGAAGTGCCAAGCCGCTGGCGTCGCTCGAGCGGGGCGACGAAATCATTGGAACGGTACGACGCGGGCACTACCGCCGGTACGTGGCGACCCGGGTGCTCGCCCATTGGCGCACGGCGAAGCCAGCCTGGCGCGTCACCCTAGCTGACGGAACACGGGTGATCGCAAGTGGCGATCATCGCTTTCTGACCGAGCGCGGCTGGAAGTTCGTGGCCGCCTCGGGCTCGTCGCACGCTCGACTGACATTGAACAACTCACTGCTGGGTTTTGGTCATGTGGCCCAAGTCGACAGATGTGAGACGGAGAGCGCCAAGCGAGGCTACCTCACTGGCGTCATCCGGGGTGACGGGCACCTGAAGGTCTATTCGTACCGCCGGGAAGGGCGAGCTTCAGGAGATCAGCACCGCTTCAGGCTCGCAATGATCGATTCGGAACCTCTGGCCAGAGCGGCGTCGTGGCTCGGCGAATTTGGTGCGCCGACGGCCCGCTACGAATTCGGCACTGCGACAGCGGGACGGCAGGCCATGGGCGCGATCCGTTGCAGCTCGCGCGCCTCGGTTGCCTTGATTACGCATCTCGTCAGGTGGCCGGAAACTGCGGACCGTGACTGGCAGCGAGGCTTTGTCGGTGGAATATTCGACGCCGAGGGCTCGTTCTCCGATGGAATCATCCGTATCGGCAATACCGATCCCCGGATCATCTCGGAGTTGATCACGGCGCTCTGCGCCTTCGGCTTCGACACCGTACTAGAATCGATCCCGCGCAGAGATCGCAAGCCCATGCAGTACGTTCGCCTACGTGGAGGACTCGCACAGAATTTGCGCTTTTTCAGGCTTTTTGACCCCTGCATCGCCCGGAAGCGCAATATCGCCGGTGCCGCCGTGAAGTCGCGCGCCGATCTGCGGGTCGTGGCCATCGAGCCGTTGCCCGGGACCCGCGAACTGTTCGACATCACGACCGGTACTGGCGATTTTCTGGCGAACGGCGTGGTGAGCCATAACTGCTATGCCCGCCCGAGCCACGCTTACATGGGCCTCTCGCCGGGCCTCGATTTCGAAACCCGTCTCTTCTACAAGGCCGGTGCGGCGGCCCGGCTCACCGAAGAACTCTCGCGGCCCCGCTACCAGCCGAAGACGATCATGCTCGGCGCCAACACCGACCCCTATCAGCCGCTCGAGAAGCGCCTGCGCGTGACCCGCTCGATACTGGAAGTCCTGGCAGAATTCCACCACCCAGTCGCGATCGTCACCAAAGGTGCTTTGATCGAACGCGATCTGGACATCCTGGCGGCGCTGGCGAGCGAGCGTCTGGTCAGCGTCATGGTGAGCCTGACGACGCTGGACGTCGACCTGAAGCGGCGCCTCGAACCGCGCGCGGCGTCGCCCGCGGCCCGCCTCGCCGCGATCCGCCATTTGCGCGCCGCAGGCGTGCCGGTCGGCACACTCATCGCGCCGGTCATTCCGGGGCTCACCGACCATGAGCTCGAGCGCCTGCTCGGGGCCGCCGCCGAGGCCGGCGCGCGCTGCGCCGGCTACGTGGTCCTGCGCCTGCCGCACGAGCTGAAGGACATGTTCCGTGACTGGCTCGCGGAACACTATCCGGACCGCGCGCGGCATGTGATGTCCCGGGTGCATTCGATCCGCGGCGGGCGCGACAATGACCCGCAGTTCGGCAGCCGCATGCGTGGGACGGGCGCCGACGCGCAATTGCTCAGGCAGCGCTTCGATGTCGCATTGCGACGACTGGGCCTCGAGCGGCGCATGGGCTTCGAGCTGGACACCACGCGGTTCAGGCGGCCGGACGCGCGCGGTCGCCAGATGCCGCTTGCGCTCTGAAGGCATTTCGTCGCAATGCGGGAACCGCCCGCCGCAGGGCTGGTCAGAACCCGATACCCACCCCATGGCATACTCTGCATACCCATGAAGTCCAGGGCGGCTAAGCTGATAGGTGTCGCGGGGCTCCTCAGCCTCTGCGGGTGCATGCAGGCGCGCGTCGAAGAATCGCGCGAGCTGCCTACCAGGATCAGTGGGGACGAGGGAGTCGTCGTGCTCGCAAAGCCCCAGGTCGAGGGCGCAGGGACCGAGGCGGGATTCATGGACTGTGTGGGCGCCAATCTGGCCGGCGGCACGGGCGGACTGCGGGTGCACGGCAACGACGAATTCGTCGACGCGATGTTCCCCTGGTTCGAGCCGAGCACCGCGCCCTCACGTCCCGAAGCTGTCTCCGCGTTGCTCGCGCACCCGGGCGTCAGCGAGCGCGTCGCCGCGAGCGGCGTGCGTTACATCGTCTGGGTCGATGGCGCGACCCGCCGCACCGACGGCGGCGGCAGCCTGGCCTGTGGTGCCGCCCCCGGTGCAGCAGGCTGTATCGGCTTCGGCTGGTGGGAGAAGGAATCCGATTACGAGGCCACGATCTGGGACCTCCAGCAGGCCAAGTCGGCTGGCAGTGTCGGCACCAACGTGACCGGCACTTCCGCGATCGTCGGCGCGGTGATTCCGCTGCCGTTCATAGCGCGCGTGCAGGGTACGGCGTGCAATCGCCTGGCCACGCAGCTGCGCAGTTTCTTCGCCGGTGACGGCCTGGCAGAGCCGGTCGGCACCGACGACGCGAGGTGAGTCATGCGCCTGTCACAGGGATGGATACCGGTACTTGTCGCGGCGCTGCTGCTGGGCGGCTGCGCGACCCAGCAGAGCGGCGGCTCATCCGGCGGTGGCTCGTCCGGCGGCGGCTCGTCCGACGGCGGCTCGTCGGGTAGCAGCATGCCGTCGGGCGGTGGCTCGACAGGCAGCGGTATGCCGTCGGGCGACGGCTCGACGGGTGGTGGGATGTCGATGCCATCGGGCGGAGTTCCGGACACCGGTCAGCCGGGCACCCCGGGCACCGCGGGTGACGCGGCCGGGCAGCCGGACGGCTCCGGCGAGCAGGAGGGCGCCACCGGCGCAGCTGGCAGCGAAGGCGCGGCGGGCACTGGTCCCGAGCTGCCCTCGGGCACCGCGCAGACTCCGGAGGAACGGCGCGCCGCCGTGGATCGCCGGCTCGATGATTCACTCGGCACCTTCGACGAGCGCATCCGCAAGGAACAGGAAGGTGTCGCCAAGGAGCGCGAAAGCAATGCCGCGAGCGGTGCGGGCGCCGGCGTGCTCGTCGCGCAAACGGGCAGCGAGTCGGGCGGGCGTCCGGGTGACCTCAAGTCCGACCGCGATTCGGCTTCAACCCAGGGCGGCAGCCAGGGCAGCCAGGGCGGCCAGGCAGGCGCGGGCTCAGAGGGTCCCGCGCGTACCAGCGCCGGTACCGGTGGCAGCGGCAAGGCGGCGGTCGAACGTGCAGACGGCAGTGACGACGACATCGTCGCGCGCCGTCTGCGTCGCGCAGCCGAGCAGGAAACCGATCCGGAGCTGAAGGAAAAGCTCTGGAAGGAATACGACGAGTACAAGCGGAGCGTGCGGGGCGGATGAGCGGTTCGATGCACGACGTAGTGCGGCTGTTGCGTCAGGCCGGCGCCCTGGCGCTGCTTGCCGCGCTCGCGGCCTGCGTGACGCAGGAGACGCGACCGCTGCCGAAGCTCAATCCGGTCCAGGCGACCGAGCAGATCCCGGAGGCCGAACTGCTCGACGTCGGCATTCGCGCTTTCGATGCCAACATCCCCGAGCAGTACAAGGACGACGAGGAAGAGCTTGCCAGGCGACGCATCTTCCCGGAGGTGCGCCAGGCCGAGTCCGCTTATCTGCCCGGACTGCTGCGTGCCACGCTCGAGGGATCGGGCCAGTGGGGTGCGGTCCGCGTCGTGCCGCCGAATGCGACGGTCGACGTGGTGGTCGACGGCAGGATCATCGGTTCCACGGGCGCGCGGCTCGCGCTCGTTGTCACCGTGACCGATTCCATGGGTCGGGTGTGGATCAAGGACAAGGCGTACGAGGGCGAGGCGGACCTCGGTTCGTACAAGACCGACGCCGCGCTGCAGGCGCGAGACCCTTTCCAGAACGTCTACTCGCAGATCGCCAACGACATGCTCGCCGCGCGGGCTGCGCTCACGTCCGCCGACCTGCGCGAGATCCGGCGCGTCACCGAACTGCGGTTTGCCGGCGAATTCGCGCCTCAGGCCGTCCAGGGCTACCTCTCGACCGACAAGCAGGGCATCTCGCGCGTTGCGCGCCTGCCGGCCGAGGGTGACCCGCTGATGGAACGCATCGACCGCATACGCGAGCGCGACCTGTCGGTCATCGATACCTTCGACGGCTACCACGCCAGCTTCACCGACAAGGTCGAGAGCACCTACGGCAACTTCCGGCGCGTCAGCCAGGAAGAGATCGAAAAGGAAGACCGCGCGCGTGCCTCGGCGCGCACCCGGACCGTGCTCGGCGCCGCGGCGGTGCTCGCGAGCGTACTCATCCCGGACCAGTGCTCGGGGGGCGACTACACCTGCCGCAACGTGCAGAGCGCCGCGCGGACAGCCGGTGCGGTCGGCGGCGTTGCGGGCGTGATGTCGGGCATCAAGAAATATTCCGAGGCGAAGGTGCATGCCGAGGCATTGAAGGAACTCGCGGATACCTTCCGCGCCGAGGCCGCGCCGCTCGTCGTCGAAGTCGAGGGCCGCACGCTGAAGCTGACCGGCACCGCCGAAGAGCAGTACCGCGAGTGGCGCGCATTGCTGCACCAGATCTACCTCGAGGAAACCGGCGGTGTCGTCGCCGGGGCGCCGCCGCAGGATAGTCCCGCCGTCACGCCCAGCGAGTGAGTACGTGTCCACCCAATACGAACCTGGTTCGCGGCGATCGCCTGTGCGGCCGGTTCACGCTGATGGCCAAGATCGGCGTCGGCGGCCATTCGGAGGTCTGGCGCGCGCGTGATCTCGTGCGGCGCGAGGATCTCGCGCTGAAGGTCATGAAGCGCATTGCGGCCGCGCCGGCCGATGCCTGGGCGCTGCTGCAGCACGAGTACGCGGTCACCCGCGAACTGGGCCATCCCGGGATCCTCAGGGTCTACGAACCGCTGGATTGCGACGGCACGCTGGTGCTGCCGATGGCGCTCGCGCCGGGCGGCGATCTCGGCGCGCTGCGCGGCGAGCCCTATACGCGCATCGTGCCGGCGCTGATCGGGATCGCGCAGGCGCTCGAGCACGCCCACGGTCGCGGTGTCGTGCATCGCGACCTGAAGCCGGGCAACGTGCTGCTCGACGCCGAGGGGCACACGCTGATCGCCGATTTCGGTGTTGCGTCGTTCTCGGGCGGCAGTCCGTTCGCGGACCATGGCTCGCCGTTCAGCGCGAGCCCGCAGGCGCTGCGTGGCGAGCCGCCCACGCCTTCCGACGACATCTACGGCCTCGGCACGCTCGCCTATGAACTGCTGAGCGGCTATCCGCCGTTCTACCCGCGCTTCGAGACGCGGCGCGTGCTCGAGGAGCCGGTCGCCGACCTTCGGCCCATACAACCCGCGCCGCCGCGCCTGGTCGCGCTCGTGATGCGCATGCTGGCGAAGAGCCGCGAGGCGCGCCCGGAGTCGATGCGCGCGGTGATCGATGAACTGCACGCGTCGCTGCACGACACAGTGACGATCGAGACCGAAGCGCTTGCCGGGTCCGGCAACGGCACCGAAGTCATCGCCGCGTCGAATCCGACAACGCCGATCGCGGGCTCGCCGGGTGATGCGTCCGGCGACGACCGTACGATGGCGATCGAGTTGCCCGAGCCGATGCGCGCGCTGGCCTTGCCCACGTCCGGATCGGCGGACGAGATCGTCGCCGCGCCGCACGATGCCCCGGCACTGATCGAGATCGAACCCGCAGCTGCGCCAAGGGAGCGACGAATCGGCACCTGGCTCGCACTCGCGGCCGTGGCTGCGGCGATCGTGCTCGTGTTCTTCGTGATGCCGCGACTCGCGCCGCGTACTGCTGCGCCATCGGCGGGCGTCGATGCACAGGATGCACCCGCCGAAGCCCTGGATCCGGCCACACCCGCCGCGGATCCCGTCGAGGCGCTCGCGACGCTGCGCGCGGGCATCACGAAGCGGCTGGCTGCCGTCGAGACGCGCGCGGCCGCGGTGTGGGGCGGCGATGATTTCGCAGCGGCGAAGCAGGCCGCGGAGCATGCCGGCGTGCTTGCCGACGATGGTGAGATCGACGCCGCCGTCACGGAGTTCACGGCGCTGGGCAAGCGCCTGGCCGATATCGAGGCGCGCGCCCCGGACGCGCTCGCCGCAGAGCTGGGTCGCGGCGATGCGGCGCTCGAGGCCGGTGAACCGGCACGTGCGCGCAACGCCTTCGAACTCGCGCAGCGCATCGATCCGCAGAATGCCCGCGCCGCCGCCGGCCTCGCGCGCGCCCAGGCGCTGGAGATCGCGATGCCGCTGCTTGCCCAGGCCGCCAACGCGGCAGCGTCCGCGCGCCACGCCGAAGCGGCCGAACTCTACCAGCAGGCGCTCGCAGCGGATCCCGCCAACACGCAGGCGCGCGAGGGACTGGCCGCTGCGCGCGCGGCGGTTGGTGCCGGCGAGTACGCGCGTACGCTGGCAAGCGGCTTCAGTGCCCTGCAGGCGGGCGATCTCGGCCGCGCGCGCAGCGAGTTCGAACGCGCGCGCGCCATGCAGCCGTCGGCGAGTGCTCCGCAGCAGGGCCTCGAGCAGGTGGCGGCCGCCGAGCAGGCGCGCGCCGGAGACGAGGCGCGCAGGCGCGCGGCGTCGCTCGAGGCGTCCGAACGCTGGGGCGAGGCACTGGCGATCTACGAGGAGGTGCTCGCGCGCGATCCGGCGCTGCAGTTCGCGCAGGCAGGCCGCGATCGGGCCGCGCCGCGGGCCGAGCTCGCGCGACGCCTGCAGCTGATCATCGACAATCCCGACCGGCTCGCGGCCGACGCCGTGCGCAGGGAGACCGAGGAGCTGCTCGAGCTTGCGCGCGCCATCGAGCCCGGCGGCCCCGTGATCCGCTCGCAGGTGAGCCGCATCGAACTGCTGCTGCCGGCCTACGACCAGGTCGTGCGCGTCGCGCTCGAGTCGGACAACGCCACCGAGGTCACCATCCAGCGCGTCGGCGCCTTCGGCACTTTCCTGCGGCGCGAGATCGAGCTCAAGCCGGGCCGCTACGTCGTCACCGGCAGGCGCGATGGCTACCGCGATATCCGCCGCGAGATCACGGTCGCCCCGGGCACCACCACACAGACCATCGCCGTGAGTTGCATCGAGCCGATCTGATGGAAACCGAGCGCATATCAGTCACCGAGCCACTCGGGCAGCGCGAACTTGCCGCGCCGCTGTCGATCGGTGCCGCGGGCTCGGACATCGTCGTCCCGGGTACCGACGCGACTCCCGCGCTGGTGCTCGATGTCGACGAGGGGCTGTGGCGCGTCACACCGGCGCAGGACGCGGGTGCGCGGCTGAACGGCGAGCGCCTGCGCGAGGCGCGCGACCTGCGCGCCGGCGACGTGATCACGCTGGCCGATGCGCAGGTCATCGTGCGTGCCACCGCGCCGTGCGCCATCGAGGTGCTGCACCTCGCCGGCAACGATACGGTCGCGCCGCTCGTGGTCGCCGAGGAGCGCGACGGCGCGCTCGATGACGAAGACATCGAGATCGGCGCCGTCGCACGCGAGGTGCTGGCTCTCGATGACGAGGCGCCGCGCGCCGCGGGCGGACGCATCGCCCGCCGCGTCGCCATCGCAGCTGCGCTCGCCGTGGTCGCCGCGGTGTTCGCGCTGTTTGCCAGCGTGCAGCGTGTGCCGCTCGTGCTCGATCCGGTGCACGCGCGTGTCGGCGCCACCGACACATTGATCGACTGGCACTCGGGCGCGACGCTCTTCGTGCTGCCGGGCAAGCACCAGCTGCGTGCGAGCGCGCCCGGTTATGTGGCTGTCGAGCGGGAGGTGACCGTGACCCGCGAGGGTGCGGTGCCCGTGCGCCTGCGGCTCGCGAAGGAACCGGGCGTGCTCGTCATCGACACCGGTGGCGTGATGGCGAGTGTCGCCGTCGATGGCGCCGAGATCGGCCGCGTGCCGGGCGAAGTGCGGGTCGCAGCGGGCAATCGCACGCTGACCCTGTGTGCGGAGCGTTATCTCGACGCCGTCGTCGAGGTCGAAGTCGAGGGCCTCGGCGTGCGCCAGGACCTGACGGTCGCGATGCAGCCGTCCTGGGGCACGCTCGCGCTCACGGTGAACACGCCGGGCGCGATGCTGGCGATCGACGGGGCCGCGCCCGCTGCCGTCGAACCGCGGATCGAACTGCCGGCCGGCGTGCACCAGCTGGCGATTTCCGCCGCGGGCGCGAAATCCTGGCAGAGCGCGATCGTGATCAAGGCCGGCGAGACGACGACGATCGGCCCGATCGACCTGGGTGCGCCCGATGCACGCCTGGTCGTGCGCTCCGTGCCCTCGGGCGCCGATGTCTCGCTCGATGGCGTCTATCGTGGCCGCACGCCGCTCGACATCGCCGTGGCGCCCGGCAGCATGCACGATGTGCTGGTCGCGCGAACCGGCCACGCGCCGTGGTCACGCAGTTTCAGCGCCGCGTCGGGCGAGCGAACGGTGCTCGACGCGCGACTCGAGCCGGTATACGTCTCGCTGACCGTGCGCGGCGAACCGGCCGATGCCGAAGTGCTGATCGACGGCGTGTCGAGGGGCCGCACGCCGCTGACGCTCGATGTGCTCGCCGGCGAGCATGCGATCGAGGTGCGCAAGGTGCCGCTCGCCTCGCACGAGTCGAGGATCACGCTCGCACCGGGACTCGCGCGCACCATCGAATACCAGCTGACCGCGGCGGGACGACCCTCGAGCGCGCTCGCCGCCGGCACGCAGCTCGGCACCAGGGTCGGCTACGTGCTGCGCCTCGTGCAGCCGGCGACATTCCAGGTTGGCAGCGAGCGGCGCGAGCAGGGCCGGCGGCCGAACGAGACGCGCCGGCAGGTCACGCTGACGCGCGCCTACTACATCGGGGCGACCGAGGTGACCAATGCGCAGTTCCGGCGCTTCCGGCCCGAGCACGCCTCGGGCCATGTCAACAACACCAGCCTCGATCTCGACGCGCAACCGGTCGTCAAGGTGACGTGGGAAGATGCCGTGCAGTTCTGCAACTGGCTCTCGGAACAGGAAGGGCTCACGCCCGCTTACGAAAGCAGGGACGGCAAGTGGCAACTCAAGACCCCGGTGTCGAACGGCTTCCGGCTGCCGACCGAGGTGGAATGGGAGTACGCCGCGCGTTACGCCGGCCCCGGGGCGCTGCAGCGCTACTCCTGGGGCAATGCGCTGCCGGTCGCTCCCGCGAACGGCAACTACGCGGGCGCGGAAGCGATCGGCACCATGAGCCCGATCCTCGAGACCTACCGCGACGATTTCCCGGTCGCCGCGCCGGTCGGGAAATTCGGCGCCAACCGGCTCGGGCTGTACGATCTGTCGGGCAACGTGAGCGAATGGGTGCACGATTACTACGTCTCGCTGCCGGAAGGCGCGGCACAGACCGACCCGTTCGGCCCCGCGCAGGGAACCCGGCACGCGGTTCGCGGCTCGAACTGGCGTACGGCCACGGTGGCCGACCTGAGGCTTGCCTGGCGCGACGGCGCCGAGGGCTCGAGCCAGGTGATCGGGTTCCGCGTGGCACGCTACGCCGACCCCTGAGACCCACGAGCACGGGGATATGCCCATGAGAAACATCTGGCGCCAGATCTGGATCATCAGCTTCGCATCGCTCGCACTCTGGGCCGCGGTGCTCGCCATCGCGTACCGGCTGCCGTCCGCGGTCGCGCAGTCGACCGAGGAACCTGCGCCTTCCGCCGAGCCGGCACCGGCTGGCGAGGCGCCACCCGATGAGGCGGGCATGATCGACGAGGGTCCGCAGATCGGCGCGCCTGTCACCGAACGCGAGGAAGTGCCGCCGGAGCTGCGCCAGTCCGCCGACAACAACATCAGTTTTCCCGTCGACATCTGACACTGAAAGCCACGCATGCCCATCCAGCGCAGATACCCCAGCGAATTCGTCTTCAGCCTGTTCGCACTCGCGATCACGATCGTGATCGTGCACGGCGTCTACGTGCTTGACATCAGGCCGAAGGCGCAGGCGATCCTCGAGGAGCAGCGTGCCGGCATGCTGAAGGATCCGAACTACATCGCCGAACGTTCCTTCTACGTGCTGATCAAGGATTACGAGCAGGAGAGCGAGATCATCCTGTTCATCTGGGCGCTGGCGATCATGGGCTACAAGGCGCGGCACCAGAAGCGCGAGCGTGAGACGCTCGAGGGCGATCCTCTCAAGCTGCCCGAGGGCATGAAGATCCTGCCCGAGGACTCGCGCGAGTACACCCGCCAGCTCGAGGCGCTGCCGTCCGAAAAGCGCCAGTTGCTGCTGCCGCGAGCGCTGCTCGCCGCGCTCGCGCGCTTCGGTGCCACGCGCAGCGTGCAGGACGTGTCGAACGTCGCGCACGGCACCTGCCAGTC
>DAOQXO010000009.1:0-40368 GCA_035342635.1 Steroidobacteraceae bacterium | reverse complement strand
TGATCTCCATGCCGTTCAGCCACACCTCCCAGCCGAGGCCCCAGGCGCCGAGGGTGGGCGACTCCCAGTTGTCTTCGACGAAGCGGATGTCGTGCACCAGCGGGTCGAAGCCGATCGTGCGCAGCGAGTCGAGGTAGAGGTCGAGGATCGGCAGCGGCGAGGGCTTGATCACCACCTGGAACTGGTAATAGTGCTGCAGGCGGAACGGGTTCTCGCCGTAGCGGCCGTCGGTCGGCCGGCGCGAGGGCTGCACGTAGGCGGCGCTCCAGGGCTCCGGGCCGATCGAGCGCAGGAAGGTCGCCGTGTGGAAGGTGCCGGCGCCGACTTCCATGTCATAGGGTTGCAGGATTACGCAGCCCTGCTCTGCCCAGTATTTCTGCAGGGCGAAGATCAGGTCCTGGAACGTGTGCGGGGGGGTGCCGACGGGAGCGCTCATGGGTGGCCGCGAAGTATAGCGGCCGGATGAGGTAAGTTGCGGGGGCATGAATGCCTATCCACACCTGCTTGCACCGCTCGACCTCGGCTACCTGCGCCTGCGCAACCGGATCCTCATGGGCTCGATGCACACGGGTCTCGAGGACAAGGCCGAGGACTACCCGCGCCTCGCCGCCTACTTCGCCGAGCGTGCGCGCGGCGGGACGGGGCTCATCGTCACCGGCGGCATCGCGCCGAACCGCGCCGGCTGGGTCGCGCCGTTCGCGGGCAAGCTCACCCGCCGCGACGAAATCCCCCGGCACCAGCTGGTCACCCGGGCCGTGCATGCCGAGGGCGGCCACATCTGCATGCAGATCCTGCACACCGGCCGCTATGGCTATCACCCGCTCGCGGTCGCACCGAGCCGGCTGCGCTCGCCGATCACGCCGTTCACGCCCTGGGCCCTGAGCGCGCGCGGCGTCGAACGGCAGATCGCCGCGTTCGTGCGCTGTGCGCGCCTCGCGCGCGAGGCGGGCTATGACGGCGTCGAGATCATGGGCAGCGAGGGCTACCTGATCAACCAGTTCATCGCGGCGCGCACCAACCATCGCAGCGACGAATGGGGCGGCGAGTATGCAAACCGCATCCGCTTCGCCGTCGAGATCGTGCGTCGCACGCGCGCCGCGCTCGGGGCCGACTTCATCCTGATCTACCGCCTGTCGATGCTCGATCTCGTTGGCGACGGCAGCAACTTCGATGAGGTCGTGCACCTCGCGCGCGCAGTCGAGGCGGCCGGCGCGACCATGATCAACACCGGCATCGGCTGGCACGAGGCGCGCGTGCCGACCATCGCGACGATGGTGCCCCGCGCCGCGTTCGCATGGGTGACCGAGCGGCTGCGGCCGCATGTCGCGCTGCCGCTCGTGGCCACCAACCGCATCAACGATCCGGCCGTCGCCGAGCGCGTGCTCGCCGCGGGCGGCGCCGATATGGTGTCGATGGCGCGTCCGCTGCTTGCCGACCCCGACTTCGCGCGCAAGAGCGCCGAGGGCCGCGCGGACGAGATCAACACCTGCATCGCCTGCAACCAGGCCTGCCTCGATCACGTGTTCGAGGGGAAACCCGCCACCTGCCTCGTCAACCCGCGCGCGGCGCGCGAGACCGAGTTCGACTACGGGCCGGCGACCACGCGGCGACGCATCGCAGTGGTGGGTGCAGGTCCTGCGGGACTTGCCTGCGCGACGATCGCCGCGCAACGCGGGCACGAGGTCGTACTGTACGAACGGGCCGGCGAGATCGGTGGCCAGTTCAACATGGCCAAGCGCATCCCGGGCAAGGAAGAATTCCGCGAGACGCTGCGCTATTTCGGCCGCCAGATCGAGCTTCACCATGTCGATCTGCGCCTCGGCACCGACGCCACCGCCGAGCAGCTCGCGCAGGCCCACGACGTCGTGGTGCTCGCGACCGGCGTCACGCCGCGCCGCCCGCCCATCGCGGGCCTCGAGCATCCGAAAGTGCTGTCCTATGTCGACGTGCTTCTGCGCGACGCGCCGGTCGGGCGCACGGTCGCGCTGGTCGGCGCCGGCGGCATCGGCTTCGATGTCGCGGAATTCCTGAGCCACGCCGACGGCGTCTCGCCGAGCCTCGACGTGGATGCGTTCCTGGCGGAATGGGGCGTCGATCGATCGCCCGCGGCGCGCGGCGGCCTCGCCGGCACGCACGAATCACGCGCCGGTCTCGCGCACAGCGCGCGCGAGATCTATCTACTGCAGCGCAAAGTCTCGAAGCCGGGCGCTGGTCTCGGCAAGACCACCGGCTGGATCCACCGCACCACGCTCAAGCGCCGCGGCGTGCACATGCTGGCGGGCGTCAACTACGAGCGCATCGACGATGCGGGCCTGCATATATCGAACGGCAGCGAATCGCGCGTGCTCGCGGTGGACAACGTGGTGATCTGCGCCGGGCAGGAGCCGCTGCGCGACCTCGAGGCCCCACTGCGCGAGCGCGGCGTCGAGGTGCACCTGATCGGCGGCGCCGACGTGGCGGCGGAGCTCGACGCGAAGCGCGCGATCGACCAGGGCGCGCGGCTCGCGGCGGCGCTCTAGACCTGCACGCCCCGGCGCGCGAACTCCGGGATGCTGAAACGCCGCCGGTACGCGCCCGGCGTGACGCCCGTGGCACGCTTGAACAACCTGCGGAAGAACGCCGGATCCTCGTAACCGACCCGCCAGGCGATCTCGTCGATCGGCGCCACGGTGCGCTCGAGCCGGCGCTTGGCGTCCTCGATGCGCAGCCGCTGCACATACTCGATGGGCGTCAGCCCGGTGGCGGCTGCGAAGCGGCGCTTCATTGTGCGCTCGGCGAGCCGCGAGCGCCGGATCATCTCCTCCACAGGGTTCGCCACGGAGAAATGGTTGCCGAGCCACTGCTGCGCGGCGGCGACTTCCGCGTCGCCGTGATCGGTGCGCCCCTCGAAGGTGATGTACGGTGCGAGGCCGTCCTGGTGCCACTGCAGCGCCAGCATGCGCGCGACTGCCTGAGCATCAGTTGCCCCGGCGAAGCGGGCGATCAGGTAGAGTGCCATGTCGTGCCAGCTCGAGGAAGCGCCTGAACTGACCAGTTCCTCGCGTGTGCCGGAGATCACGAGGACACGCTCCGGGTGGATCGTCACTGCGGGATGAGCCCTGGCAAAGGCATCGGCGTAGCCGAAGTGCACGGTGGCGTCGCGTCCGTCGAACACCCCGGTCTCGGCGATCAGGAAGATGCCGGAACAGGCCGAACACAACACCGCACCTCGCTCGTGCATCCTCGCGAGCCACGCGACGAGGCGCGGATAGCGCCCCTTCTGCCATGTCGAGCCGCGCAGCAGCACCGACGGCACGATGACGATGTCGCTCGACTCGAGCGTATCGATGTTCCGCTGCACCTCGATGGGCAGGTCACTGGCGAGCCGCAGAGGTCCGGCCGATTCGCCCACGATTTCCACATCGAACGAACGTGTCACCTGGCCGGCGCCCAGCATTGAGCGCGCGCTCATGGTGTCGAAAATGCCGGCCAGCGTGGAGATCACCGCGTCGGGCAGCGCGACCACCGAGACGTGATACGCGACCGGGCCTTCCGAGGCGGCCCGGGCGGGAATGTCTGCCACCGGGGACATGCGGCTCCCTTGGCACGAATGGACCTGTTGTGGGCGATTCTGCCACTGTCGCCGCGACTCGTGTGCCGCGATCCTGCGCCCCGCGTGCAACCAGCACCGGATGCGAAGAGGAAACTTTCATGAATGCCCAAGTCATCGATCAATCACGTCTCGAAGCCTTTGCCACGCGCGCCATCGGCGACATCGCCGCGTCGTACAGCGGCATCATGGTCACGCTCGGCAGCAAGCTGGGCCTCTACACGGCCATGGCCGGCGCCGGCCCGCTGTCGGCGAAAGAGGTCGCCGGGCGTGCCGGCTGCGCCGAGCGCTATGTGCGCGAGTGGCTCAACGCCCAGGCGGCCGCGGGGTACCTGCGCTATCACGCAAGCAGCGAAACCTACGAGCTGCCGCCCGAAGAGGCGGCGGTACTCGCCGACGAGGACAGCCCCACGTACATTCCACCCGCGTGGAATCTGCCGGCGGCTCTCTGGGCCGACGAGCCAAAGGCACTGGAGGCTTTCCGTACCGGCCGCGGCGTGGCCTGGGGCGAACACGACGCGCGTCTCGCCTGCGGGGTGGCCGCGTTCTTCCGCAATGGCTACAAGGCGAACCTCGTGTCCAACTGGCTCCCGGCGCTGGATGGCGTCGTCCCGCGGCTCGAGGCCGGCATCGTCGTGGCCGACGTGGGCTGCGGATACGGGCACTCGACGCTGCTGATGGCGCAGGCCTTCCCGAACTCGCGCTTCTACGGCTTCGACACCCACACCGACTCGATCGCAGAGGCGCGGCGGCTGGCCGCGGCAGCGGGCGTCAGTGACCGCGTGCAGTTCGAGGTGGCCCGTGCCAGCGATTACCCGGACCATCGTTATGATCTCGTCTGCTTCTTCGACACGCTGCACGATCTGGGTGATCCGGTGGCGGCCGCACGGCACGCACGCAAGGTGCTCGCCCCGGGCGGTACGCTGATGCTGGTCGAACCCTTCGCCCACGATCGCGCGGAAGACAACTTCTCGACTGTGGGCCAGCTCTACTACGGCGGCTCCACGCTGATCTGCTGCGCGCATGCCATCGCGGAGGGCGGGAACCTGGTGCTCGGCGCCCAGGCCGGACCGCGGCGCCTGCAGGAGGTGTTCCACAAGGCCGGCTTCACTCACTTCCGCCGCGCGGCGGAAACGGCCTTCAACCTGATCCTCGAGGTGCGCGAGTGAGCGCCTGCCCGCGCCGCCATTCGCCGACAGGATTATGGTAATCAGGCGCCAGGAGCCGGCGTTGTCCTACAGCGCCGGCTCCTGGTTCCGCTGTCTGTGGGGACCACACATCCCGACCCCGGAATGGCCCGCGCGCAAGGCGTACGCCATGAACAGATCCGCAGGCACGACCTACGTGTGAGCGCTATTCGACGGTGAGCCGCAGCACCTCGCCGACACGCTCGCGCTCGACATCGGCCGCATGGAACGGCAGACGCATCCACCGTTTGCCGGTATAGAGCGGCAGCTGGTCGAACGAGAGGGGCGAGTCGACTTGCGATGACTGCCCGTAGACCAGCATCGCCTCGGCCACCGGGCCGCGTTCGTCGAAGGTCACGGTCTGGATGTAGCTGCTGCCGAAGATGATGGGGTAGCCGTCGGCGCCGAGCGGGCCGCGACTCGCCGTCTCCACCTTGTTCAGCACACCCTCGGGCTCGGGGCCGCCGTGTACGCCGACGACGCCATTGGGGGTCGTGTAGGTCTGCACCTCGCGCAGTGGCGCATCGAGCCCGAAGCCGGCGGCACGCACCGTCGCGACGGCGTCGTCCAGCGCCTTGAGCAGCGCCGCGCGGATTTCGGGCATGTCGGTGGCGAGGCCGGCGGGCGTATTGGCCGGATCGGCTGGATCGAACGGCCGGCTGAAGAGGCCCTTGATCGCGCTCGCCGCGCGCCACCACTCGCGGAAGAGGTGCGCGCCGCGCGATTCGAGATTGTTGTGACGATCCCAGGTCGCGAGCACGGCGCAGCCGGCGCGCGCCGCCTCGCCCGGCGTCTCCCTGCAGACCGGCAGGAAGTCGTCGAGCGCGAGGAAGGCCGCGTGATTGCGATTGCGGAACAGCATCGCCTGCACTTCGGCGATACCGACCTTCGCGTGCGGCGCGACGTCATCGGTGCCGGTGAGCCGCTGGCCGATTTCGTACAGGCCCGCGCGCGTGCGCAGGCTCTGCGGATAATCGGTCCAGCCGACCATTAGGGTGATCTGCGGCCAGTCGATGGCCGGATTGGTCATCCAGAAGCTGTCGTTGCTGTTCTGCACCCAGTCGCGGCGCACGCTGACCGGCATGCGCTCGATCGGCAGCAGGCCCGGCACCGGCGAGCGCGGATCGTGCTGCCAGTCGCACTCGCTGCGCGTGCCGTCGAGTACCGTCAGGTCCGCGGCCTTGAACAGCCTTGCGGCCGCCTCCGAGGGCGCGCAGCGCTCGAGCTGTGCCGTGCTCACGTCCGGCACGACACTGACATCGGCGTACATCGCGTTGCCGTCACGGTCGGCCGCGATCGTGTTCACCCAGGGTACGCCGAGTCCGGCGAGCGTCTCGCGCATCTCGCCGACACTGCGGTCGCGATTGAATCCGAGCCAGATGTCCATCGCACGCAGGTTCGCGGTGTTGGCATCCTTCAATGCGTAGGCGTGAGTCCTCCCCCAGGCAAGTCCGGCGGCCGGCACCTCGAGGATGGGCCCGAAGCGCGTCTTCCAGACCGTGTGCTCCCGGGTCTGCACCGCGCCGCCGGCATCGAGCACCTCGTAGGTCACGCGCTCCGGGGTCATCGGCACCGGCTTGCCGTCGATGACATAGCTGTGCGGATCGCCGTCAGCGAGCTCGAGCTCGTGCAGCGTGAAGCGCTGGCCCGTCGAGACGGTGTGTGTCCACGCGACGTCGTGGTTGAAGCCGATCTGCACCACGGCGGTGTGGCCGATCGCCGCACCCATGACATCGAGCGTACCGGGAATGGTCAGGTGCATTTTCCAGAAGCGGTTGACGCCGCTCCACGGGAAGTGCGGGTTGCCGAGCAGCACGCCGCGACCGTTGGTCGTGACATCCGCGCCGAAGGCCCAGCCGTTCGAGCCGAGCAGCGGCTCGTTCAGGCGGAAGCGCTCCAGCGCGACTACGGCCTGCCCGGTGCCCGGTGGCTTCGCGGCCGGCTCATCGTCGGCTGGCGGGCTCGTCTCGAAGATCGCATCGGCGAACAACGCGACACCGAGCTGCACCATCGTCAGTTCCTGCAGGCGCAGGTAATCCGCGGTCGTCATCGGCCGCAGCCAGGGCGCGCCCGCGCAGTCAGCCGGCAGGCGCGCGGCAGAATCTCGCAGGTAACGGTTGTAGCCCTCGACATAGCCGTTGGACACGGCCTGCGTCTCGGGACTGGCGGCCGCAAAGGCCTTCGCCAGCGCCGCGTCGTCCATGTGGCTGCGGATGAACACGTCGATCGTCTCGTTCGACTGTTCGCGCAGTCCGAGCAGCGCCCGCTCCTGCGGACCGAACCAGCGCGAGCGCTCGCCGCGAACCGTGACCAGCTGGTTCGCGGTCTGGCACACGTTGTCCTGCGCATGCGCGTAGGCGACGCCGTAGGCGAGCGTCTCGTAATCCGGCGCCGTGATGTGCGCGATGCCGTGGGCGGTGCGCTGGATCTCGACGCTGCGGGCAGCAGGACCCTGCGCATCGGGTGGCGGAAGGCTGGCGCAGCCGGCGACCAGTGTCGCGAGGGCGGCTGCGCCGGTCGCTATCCAGCGGTGCGGCAGAGTATCGATGGCGGCGCTCCCGACGGGATCAGTGGAAGTTCCAGACCAGGTTCACCCCGTAGGTGCGCGGCATGCCCGGCAGCTTGGCGATCGTGCCGAAGAAGTCGCGCAACTCGTCCGTCGGATCGGTCTCGTCGGTGAGATTGCGGCCCCAGGCGTAGACCTCCCAGGTTTCGTTGTCCGACATCAGGCCGATGCGCGCGTTGAGTTCCGTGCGTGCTTCCAGCTGGCCGAACGAGATCACGCCGGGATACGCGCTGTTGTACGGCGTCGTGGTCGTGTTGTCGGCGGTCGTATAGACCTCGCTGATGTGCGTCACGTCGCCGCGCATGAGCAGGTTCGCACGCAGCGCCGGCACGGGGTGCTTCCACACCGCGCTGAACGAATAGGTCAGATCCGGTGCGTTCGTCAGCTCGTTGCCCGAGACGTCCGTTCCGCCGCTGCCGCCGCCCGGGAAGCTGTCGAACTCCGCCTGCAGCAGGCCGAGGGAGCCGTGCAGCGTGAGCTCGTCGGTGGCGTAGAGGGTGGCTTCAGCCTCGAAGCCGGTGGTCTCGACCTTCGCCGCGTTGTTGATGCGGATCGAGGTGCGCCCGCCCCCCAGGTCCACGAACTGGTTGACCTGGTAGTCATCGTAGTTGGCGATGAACGCGGCGAGGTTCATGGAGAGTCGCCCGTTGAAGTAATTCCCCTTGATGCCCAGCTCGAAGCTGTCGACCGTTTCCTTGTCGAACTCGAGCCCCTGGTTCGCCGCGAGTTCGTCCTCGTTGATGTAATCGAGGTTGAAGCCGCCGCTCTTGTAGCCCGCGGCATAGCGCGCGTAGACGTTCGATCGCGGGGTCAGCGCGTAACTCAGGCTCGCGGCGGGGGCGACGAAGTCGTCGGTGCGGTCGTTGATCATCGGCGTGGGATTCAGCGGATCCGGGCCGGTCGAACCGATGTTGAAGATGCCGGAGTTGCGCCCGTCGAGCAGCCAGTCGACATCCTTCTTCTCGGTGGAGATGCGCACGCCGAAGCCGAGCTTCCAGCGATCCGTCATGTGCCAGTCGCCGTTGAAATAGGCCGCATAGCTCTCGGTAGTGACTTCACCGCTGTTGTACACCTTGGACAGCGGCGGGCCGAAGCCCAGCAACTGCCGCACGACGTTGTTCGGCAGCGCCGGCGGTGCGGGCAGCGGCGGGGTCAGTGCGCCCGACGCATACAGCGGGCCGATGAAGTAGGTCTCGAAGTCGTTGCCCAGGATCACGTCGCGGCTGGTGTTCGCCTTCTGGTGGTAGAAGTAGAGACCTGCGGTGTAGCTGAAGGCCTTGTCCGTCGCCGAGATGAACTGCAGCTCCTGCGACAGCACGTCGTACTCGTCCCGGTACGCAATGGAGACGATGTCGACCGGCGAGTAGTCGGTGGCGTTGCTGTAGACGGCATCGGTCGTGCGATAGCCCGTGATGCTCTTCAGGGTGTGGCCGTTCGCCAGCTCGTAAGCCAGGTCGAGGCTGCCGCCGTATACGTCGCGCTCGTCGTTCGGGTCGAAATTGAATCCGACCTCACCCATCTTCGGGGCGATCTGCACCGGCTGCATCCCCAGCATGTCCGTCACCGGATCGCCGATCAGGATGCGGCCATCGCTGTTGAGGCCGTCGAATGACGCATTGGCCTCGAAGCGCTCGTTCGGGCTGAAGCGCAACTGCGCGCGGTAGGCCAGCACATCGCGCTCGTTCAGGTCATTGCCGGTGACGATGTTCGGCACGTACCCGTCACGGTCGGTCTTCGACACGGAGAACGAGGTGCTGACGGCCTCGCCGAGCGGCAGGTTCGCGAACGCCCGGATTTCGCGGTAGTCGTAATTGCCGATGTCGACGCTCGCCATGCCGCGCAGCTCGTCGTCCGGCTTCTTCGTAACGAGGTTGATCGCACCGGCCACCGTGTTCTTGCCGAACAGTGTGCCCTGCGGACCGCGCAGCACCTCGACGCGTTCGAGATTCATCAGTTCCTGGTTGATCGCCGGCGACTGGCCGACGTAGACGCCGTCGATGTAGACACCGACGCGGGAGTCGAAACCGATGTTGCGGCTGGTCGCGCCGACGCCGCGGATCGTGACGGTCGAACGGAAATCGTTGCCGGAGGAGATCTGCACGTTCGGCATGTAGCCGGTGACTTCCTTCAGCTCCCGGACACCGGTCTGGTCGATCGCCTCCGCGCTGAACACGGAAATCGCCACCGGCACGTCGACGAGACGCTCGGTGCGTTTCTGGGCGGTCACGACGACCTCCTGGATCTCGAAGGTCTCACCCTCCTGCGCCGCAGCGCACAGGGGCAGCGCAAGGAGCGCCGCCATGGTCGTCGTCCCGATCAACTGCTTGCCGCCGAGAAAATTCCTGCGAAGCATTGCCGCACTCCCCGTCTATCGCTAGAATGGCAAAATGGTATTACCAGTTGGCGGGAGTGTCAACGGACGACACTGATGAAGAAGGCCCCCCACATCGCACCGAGGATCGTTCCCGTCATCAAGCGGGAAGGACTGCCGGAACAGATCGTGCGGCAACTGGTCGGGCTCGTGAAGTCGGGCCACCTGAAGCCCGGCGATCGCCTGCCTGCGGAGCGCACTCTCGCCGAGGAACTCGGAGTCGGCCGCCCCACTCTGCGCGAAGCGCTGCGCGCTCTGCAGTTGCTCGGCATCGTCGACATCCGCCACGGCGGCGGCGTGTTCGTCACCGGCCTTGATCCGGATACGCTGCTCGGCCCGCTGCACCTTTTCCTCGGTCTCGACCGCCACAAGCTCGAGACGATCCTCGAGGCACGCAAAGTCGTCGAGGGGGCGGTGCTGGCGTTCGTCGCACGCGTCATCGACGACGACGCGATCGCCAGGCTCCAGGCGAACCTCGCCGCACTGGAGGCGGCGATCAATTCGCAGCCACACGTCGGCACGCTCGACGTCAGGCGTGTCAATGCGCTCGCGGAGGAGTTTCGCGCAATCATCGAGGGCGCCGTCAGCAATCCGATCCTGTCGCGCGCCGTCAAAGGTCTCGACAGCCTGACTACGGCCACGCGGAACCGCGCGCTGTCGGCCGTTCCGGCCGACCGTCTGCTCGCCAATCACAGGCGCATCGTCGAGGCGCTCGCGCAGCGCGACCCGGCAGCGGCGCAACGGGCGCTCGAGGCACACATCGATTACCTGGGCGAGGCGAGCCAGGTGACACTGCGAGGAAAGACCTGATGCGCAAGACGACGCGCCGTGCCGTCATTGCGGGCGGCATCACCGGCGGGGTCGTGCTCGCCGCAGCCGGGGGCCTCTGGTGGTCGCGCGGCCGCAAGCCGCCGCTCGGCATGGAGATCCCCGAGGAATTCCGGCAGCGCGGCGCCGCGCTGCTCGCCGCGCATCCGAGCGTCGACGTGCACAGCCATCCGGGCCGCTCTTTCCTGGTCGGTGCGAAGCCGGACAGCCTGGTGATCCGCCTGATGCGCGACGGCTTCGAGGCCGACCGGATTGCCGATATGCGCGAGGCGCGGGTGACCGCGAGCCTGTTTTCGATCGTGGCCGACCTTCCACTGCTCGCCCTCGAGGGCGGCGGGCTGAGCGCGGTGCGCGAATTCGAGGAAGGCGAGGCGTACCGCGATTTCACCCGCCAGCTGGCGCGACTGCGCAGCCTGATCGCCGACGGCCTCATCCGCCCGGGCCTCTCGCCCGAGGACATCCGCGCGGCGCACCGTGCCGGCGAGCACGTCGCGGTGCTCTGCAGCGAGGGAGGCGAATTCATCGAGGATCGGATCGAGCGGCTGGCGGAAGCACACGCGGCGGGCCTGCGATCCATCACATTGGTACACTACCATGTCAATCAACTCGGCGACATCCAGACTGTCGCGCCAGTGCATCAAGGACTGACGGAATTCGGGCGGGCAGTCGTCGGCGAAATGAATCGCCTGGGGATGATCATCGACGTCGCCCATGCCACGCAGGCGACCTGTGCCGGCGTGGTGGCCGAATCACGCGTGCCGGTGATGCTCTCGCACAGCAGCCTGCAGTCGGGCGCCGAACCGTCGCCGCGCCAGATCTCGCTCGAACACGCGCGGCTGATCGCCGACGCCGGCGGCATCATCGGCGCCTGGCCGGCGGGCATCGGCAGCGCGTCGCTTGCGGATTTCGTCGCTCAGATCCTCGCGCTGATCGACGCGGTGGGCATCGAGCACGTCGCGATCGGCACGGACATGGACGCCAACTACAAGCCGGTGCTGACCGACTACGCGGACTTCCCGCTGCTCGCCGCCGCGCTGCTCGTACGCGGCCTGAGCGAGGCCGACGCGGCCAAGGTGCTGGGCGGCAACTTCCTGCGCCTCTTCGACGACGTCACGGCCGCCGCCGGCGCAACCTAGCCCGCGCGTCGGCGCACATCGCCAGGGCCGCGTTCGACCTCGGGTCGCTCACGGGTCGGGCGCGCCACCTGCGGTGGCGTTCCCTCGCCGCGGCGGCGCGAGGCGGTGAATCTGACTGCGGCAGCAGAATCCTCACCGCTACGCCTCGCGCTGCTCGCCGCGGCTCGGCGCCCTCCACGCTCGCGACCCGAGGTTGAACGCGGCCCTGGCGGCGCGAGCGGGATCCGCGGGGAAGCTACGCCGTCGCCGGCAGTGCCTCGTGCTGCGGGAAGGACAGCCAGGTCTTGGCCTTGTAATCGTAGAGCGCGCACTTGCGCGATAGTTCGCGCAGGTACTTCCAGCCCGCCACGGTGGCCTTCGCACTCGCCACGCCGTGCGCCATCAGGCGCTGGGTGGCGTCCTTCAGCCGGTAGTTCGGGATGAACGGGTCGTAGTGGTGCGCCCGGTGCAGCATGATCCCGTGCAGCAGCTTCTCGAGGCGCAGCGGGAAGTGGATGTCGCGGGTCAGGTCGTCGACCTTGCGCATGCGCATCCATTCGGAGCGCTTGTCGAACCACACCATGTCGGGGCCCGTGTGGTGCACGAAGATCACGGTGCCCATGATGTAGTTCCACATCAGGAAGGGCAGCACGGCGCCGAACAGCGCGAGCAGCCACCAGGGCTGTTCGGTGGCATAGGCCACCAGGACGAGGAAGGCGAGGTACGCGACCGCGAACAGCACGGTCAGCACCGAGTCGACGATGAATGCCTTGCGGCGCGCGCCGACATGCTTGCGCGACGGGAACACGAGCTTGTTCCACCACAGCTCGACGAGGTAGTAGAGCCCGAAGCCCCACACCGAGCGATACACGCGCTCCAGGCGCTGGCGCCACTTCGGCAGCGCGGCGAACTCCTCGGGGCTGAACGGTACCCAGACCTGGTCGCGCCCCTTGAGGTTCGCGAAACCATGGTGGGCCACGTTGTGGCCGACGTGCCAGAGGCTGAAGGTGGTGAGGGTCGGCAGGAACACGAGGCGCCCGACGAAGGCGTTGACCTTCTCGCTCTTGAACAGGCTGCCGTGGCAGGCATCGTGCCCGAGCACGAACAGGCGCGCGAACACCACGGCCAGCGCGAGCGTGCAGGCGATCTTGCCCCAGAGCGGCAGCTGCACGATGCCGACGATGCACGCGGCGAGCAGCACCAGGTCGATCGACACCTGGAAAATGGAACGGACGGCGCTGGGTCGGCGGTCGGGGATGGTGATGCCTGCGGCCACTACTCGATTACTCCCTGGATGGGCTCACAACCGATTGATGATACAGGTTCTCATCTCCTGCGGAAGGGGATGCAGGTCTCGACGCGCGGTGTACCGACGGCCTGAGGTCAGGTACGCATGGCGGACGGGCGGCTCCGGTACCGGGGGGTCGGGGCTGCCCCGTACGTGGCGACGGCCTCCTCGACGGACAACCGGAACGGGTCGCGGACCGTGACGCTGCGCCTGCGCTGCCGCGGATCAGGCTGTCCCACCAGCTGAGGCGATACCGCTCTTCGGTCTGCCGAGCGCGAGCAAGTACCTGTGTGTCGATCCCACGAGTCCGCACAAGTTTAGTGCAGCGCCGCGTCGACATGCCCTATCATGGTGCGTCGTGATCACCCGCGCGTGCGTAACCCATTGATTTTCTGCATATGAATGGTTGGCACGTTCCCTGCACTGAAGGGGTGCATCCCTGAAACCCTGGTGGAGAGACCTGCATGACCCCGAGCGACGTCCTGAAACTGATCAAGGAAAAGGAAGTGCGGTACGCCGACCTGCGCTTCACCGACACGCGCGGCAAGGAGCAGCACGTGACGATTCCGGCGAAGCTCGTCGACGAGGATCTGTTCCGCGACGGCAAGATGTTCGATGGCTCGTCGATCGCCGGATGGAAGGGCATCAACGAGTCCGACATGATCCTGATGCCCGAGCCGGGCACGGCCGTGATCGACCCGTTCATCGAAGAGCCCACGGTCAACATTCGCTGCGACGTGATCGAGCCCGCGACGATGCAGGGCTACGAGCGCGATCCGCGCTCGATCGGCAAGCGTGCCGAGGCGTACCTGAAGTCGACCGGCATCGCGGACAAGGCGCTGTTCGGTCCCGAGAACGAGTTCTTCATTTTCGACAGCGTGCGCTGGAACAGCGAACTGCGCGGCTGTTCGTACGAAATCGATTCGGCACAAGGTGCGTGGAACAGCAACACCATCTATCCGGAGGGCAACAAGGGTCACCGACCCGGCCTCAAGGGCGGCTATTTCCCGGTGCCGCCGGTCGACGCGTTCCAGGACATCAGGAATGCGATGTGCAATGCGCTCGAGGAACTCGGCCAGGTGGTCGAGGTGCACCACCACGAGGTCGCGACCGGCGGGCAGGCCGAGATCGGCGTCGGCGCCGGTACGCTGGTGCAGAAGGCCGACGCAGTGCAGATCCTCAAGTACGCGGTCCTCAATGTCGCGCACGCCTACGGCAAGACCGCGACCTTCATGCCGAAGCCGCTGGTCGGCGACAACGGCTCCGGCATGCACGTGCACCAGTCGCTTTCGAAGGACGGCAAGGCGCTGTTCGCAGGCGACAAGTACGGCGGCCTGTCCGACCTCGCGCTGTATTACATCGGCGGCATCATCAAGCACGCCAGGGCGATCAATGCCTTCGCGAACGCCGGCACCAACAGCTACAAGCGCCTGGTGCCGGGTTTCGAGGCGCCGGTGATGCTCGCGTACTCCGCGCGCAACCGTTCCGCGTCGATCCGCGTGCCGTGGGTGTCGAACCCGAAGGCGCGCCGCATCGAAGTGCGCTTCCCGGATTCCACGGCGAATCCGTACTTCGCGTTCGCGGCCATGATGATGGCGGGCCTCGACGGCATCCAGAACAAGATCCACCCCGGCGATCCGGCCGACAAGGATCTCTACGACCTCGAGCCGGAGGAGGCGAAGGGCATCCCGACCGTGTGTCACTCGCTCGACATGGCGCTCGAGCACCTCGACCAGGATCGCGAGTTCCTGACGCGCGGCGGCGTGTTCACCAACGACGTGATCGATGCGTACATCGCGCTGAAGATGCAGGAAGTGACCCGCTTCCGCATGGCGACGCACCCGGTCGAACTCGACATGTACTACAGCTGCTGATGTCGGGGCGCTGATGGTGCCCGGCGCATCGGAACGTGAGCTGCGGTCGGCGGAGTACGTCACAACTCCGCCGGCCGCTCTTTTGTCCCCGGGTCGGCCGGCGAGTATGCTCGGTCGATATGCGCCGCATGCCATTTGCCATATTGCTGCTCGCCTCCGGCGCCGCATTCGCCGGCACGATGTACAAGTGGGTGGACGCGAACGGCACCATCCATTACTCGGATCGCCCGCAGCCCGGGGCGACCGAGGTGCACATCGATACGCGAGCGCCGGCGAGCACTCCGCCACCGTCCGTAGTGCTCGCCACGACGAGTGCAGCGGGCGCGGAGCTGGCCGAGGAATTCCGCTACCAGAGTTGCGCGATCGTTCGCCCGGCGAACGACGAGACCCTGCCGAACGCGTTTTCGCTGTCGGTCGGCTGGCAGATCCAGCCGGCGCTGCGTGGGGGCGATCGCGTCACGCTCGCGCTCGACGGCCAGCTCGTGGCAGGAGTCTCGCCGACCGGCACGAGCTTCACTATCGCGCCGATCGATCGCGGCACGCACACGCTGATGATCAGCATCGTGGACGCCAACGGCAGGGGCATGTGCCAGTCCGCCCCGGTCACCGTGCACGTGCGCCAGCCGAGCCTGTACTCGCCCGCGCGCCGACCGGCACCGACGCCGAGGCCCACGCCGAGGCCCACGCCTCCGCGCAACTGATCACGCGCCGCTGCGGCGCCTCCCGGTGCGGCGATGCCCGTTGAGGACGCGCCGCCTTCGCCGCTGTCGCATTTCGATCCGGCCAGCCTGCTCGATGCGCTCGCCACCGGCATCGTCGTCCTCGACCGCCAGCTGTGCGTCGTCTACGCCAACGTCGCGGCGCAGGACCTGCTCGGCGCCGGCTTCGCGCGCGCGCGCGGCCGGCCGTTCGCGGACCTGCTGGTGGATTCGAACGGCCTCGCGGCTATCCTGCGTCGCTCGATCGAGCACGGCGAGGCGTTCGCCGATCGTGAGCTGACCTTTCGCCCGAGCGGCTCGAGCCGCGAGCCGCGCATCGTCGACATCACGGTCACGCCGCTCGCCGACACGGTCACCGGATCGCACCTGCTGCTCGAGCTCGCCGATGCGACCCAGCGCCAGCGCATCTCGCGCGAAGCCGACCTGCTCGCGCGTCTCGACAGCAGCCGGATGATGATTCGGCAGCTCGCGCACGAGATCAAGAATCCGCTCGGCGGGCTGCGCGGCGCCGCGCAGCTGCTCGAGCGCGAACTCGCGGACCCGGCGCAACGCGAGTACACCGGCGTGATCATCGGCGAGGCCGACAGGCTCGTCGCGCTCGTCGACTCGATGGCCGGTCCGCTGCGCCCGATGCAGCGCGCGAGCACCAATATCCACGAGCTGTGCGAACACGTGTTCACGCTGCTGCGCAGCGAGGCGCAACCGACCGTGCTGCTCGAGCGCGACTACGACCCGAGCCTGCCGGACGCCGACATCGACCGTCACCAGGTCATTCAGGCGCTGTTGAACCTCGGTCGCAATGCCTTGCAGGCCGTCGGCGAACGTGGCCGCGTCACGCTGCGGTCGCGCGCGCTGTTCGGGGTCACGATCGGCGCGACGCGCCATCGTCTGGTCGCGAGCCTGCAGGTCGAGGACAACGGTCCGGGCGTGCCGGAGGAGCTGCGGGCGAGCCTGTTCCTGCCGCTCGTCACCGGCCGCGCGAACGGCACCGGCCTCGGACTTGCGGTGGCACAGGAGATCGCGACGCGCCACGGCGGCATGGTCGAATTCCAGAGCGCACCGGGACATACGGTGTTCAGCCTGCTGCTGCCGCTCACGGAGGTGGCATGAACGAGCGCGCCCTGCGCGTGTGGCTCATCGACGATGACGCGTCGATCCGCTGGGTTCTCGAGCGCGCCCTGCGCGGCGGCGGCATGGAGCCGCGGAGTTTCGAATCGGCGAGCAGTGCGCTCGGCGCGCTGCGCAGCGACACGCCCGACGTTCTGGTGACCGACATCCGCATGCCCGGGACGAGCGGCCTCGAGTTGCTGAAGCGCATCCGCGACGGCTGGCCGCTGCTGCCGGTGATCGTGATGACGGCGCACGCGGATCTCGGCAATGCCGTATCGGCCTACGAGAGCGGGGCGTTCGAGTACCTGCCGAAGCCCTTCGACGTGGACCAGGCGGTCGAACTCGTACGGCGCGCGGCGCAGACGGGCAAGCGCGGCGGCATCGAAGCCGGCGACGTCCCGCGCATTCCCGAACTGCTCGGCCGCGCACCGGCGATGCAGCAGGTGTTCCGCGCCATCGGCCGACTGTCGCGCTCGAGCGTTAGCGTGCTGATCACCGGCGAGTCTGGCACCGGCAAGGAACTGGTGGCGCGCGCGCTGCACGAGCACAGCCCGCGCGGCAAGCGGCCCTTCATCGCGCTCAACACCGCGGCGATTCCTTCGGAACTGCTCGAGTCGGAACTGTTCGGCCACGAAAAGGGCGCTTTCACCGGCGCCGACGCCCAGCGCCGCGGCCGCTTCGAGCAGGCCGATGGCGGCACCCTGTTTCTCGACGAGATCGGTGACATGTCGACGCCGCTGCAGACGCGGCTGCTGCGCGTGCTGGCCGAGGGCGAGTTCTACCGCGTCGGCGGCCAGTCGCTGGTGCGCGTCGACGTGCGCGTGATCGCCGCGACCCACGTGGACCTCGAGGCGCGCGTGCGCAACGGTCAGTTCCGCGAAGACCTGTACCACCGCCTGAACGTGATCCGTATCGAACTGCCGCCGCTGCGCGCGCGGCGCGAGGATGTGCCGGACCTGATGGCGCACTACCTGCGCGTCGCGGCGCAGGAACTCGGCGTCGATGCGAAGCAGCTCTCGCCCGGGGCGCTTGAACGCCTGGTGGCGTGGGACTGGCCCGGCAATGTGCGCGAGCTCGTGAACCTGTGCCGCCGGCTGACGGTGCTGGCGCCGGGAACGGAAATCCATGCCGACGATCTGCCGGCGGAGATGTCGCAGGCGCAGGACGGCGGCGCTGACGTCGACTGGTCGCGGGCGCTGGAGGCATGGGCGGAGCGGCGCACTGCGCAGGACGGTCCCTGGCTCGAGACCGCGGCGCCCGAGTTCGAGCGCACGCTGATCCGGGTCGCGCTGCGCAGATCGCAGGGGCACCGGCAGGACGCCGCGAAGCTCCTCGGCCTCGGGCGCAACACGCTCACGCGCAAGCTCAAGGAGCTCGGCATGGGCGCGGATGACGAGCTTCTATAATTCCTGCCCATGGAGACCCTGCTCGAACTGCTCGACTACCGCTTCCTCGGCAACCCGGTGCGCGCGTGGCTGCTGGCCGCGCTGATCTTTCTCGTCACGTTCACGGTGCTGCCGGCGATACGCGGGTTCATCGAGCGGCGCGCGCGGGCGCGCGCCGCGGCGGGAGAGCAGGTGGAGATGGGCCGCGAACTCGTGAGCGGACTCGTCACCGCGACGCTGCGGCTGTTCCTGCTCGTCCTCGCGCTCTATTTCGCGACCCGCGTGCTGACCCTGCCGGCACAGCTCGACCGCGCCGTCACGGTGCTGGGCGTGCTGGTGTTCTGGCTGCAGGTTGCGCTCTGGGCCGTCACCGCGACGCGTTTCGCGCTCGACCACCAGTTGCTGCGCCGCGGTCCCGCGGACGCGGCGCGCGCCGGTTCCTTCGAAGTGCTGATGTTCGTCTCGCGCCTCGTGATCTTCACGTTCGCGGCGCTGCTCGCGCTCGACAACCTGGGCGTGCAGATCAAGCCGCTGCTCGCCGGTCTCGGCATCGGCGGCATCGCGATCGCGCTTGCCGTGCAGACCGTGCTCGGCGACCTGTTCGCGTCGCTGTCGATCACGCTCGACAAGCCGTTCGAGATCGGCGACGCACTGCTCGTCGATGACGACAACGGTACGGTCGAGCGCATCGGCATCAAGAGCACGCGACTGCGCAGCCTGAATGGCGAGCAGATCGTCATCTCGAACGCCGACCTGCTCCAGTCCCGCGTGCACAACTTCAAGCGCATGCGCGAGCGCCGTTACGCGTTCACGGTCGCCGTCACCTACGAGACCCCGCGCGAGCTGCTGGCCGAAATACCCGCGATCGTCGAAGCGGCGATCCGCGCGCAGCCGCAGACCCGCTTCGATCGCTGTCACCTGCTCAGGTTGGGGGATTCCGGGCTGATCTTCGAGGTGGTCTACATCGTGACCGAGCCGGATTACCGGCTGTTCGCCGATACGCAGCAGGCGATCAATTTCCGGCTGCTCGAGGAATTCGGCGAGCGCGGCATCGAGTTCGCGTACCCGACGCAGCGGAATATCAGCGAGGCGCGCCGCCCAGTTCGCTGACCGAAGCGAAGCCGTGCTTGAGCAGATACTCCGTGATGCCGGCGTTCACTTTCTTGCACGCCATCGGGTCGTAGAAGAGCGCCGTGCCGAGACCGATCGCGGTGGCGCCGGCGAGCAGGAACTCGATGGCGTCGCGCGCCGTGACGATGCCGCCCTGGCCAATGATCGGCACCTTGTGCGGGGCGGCGACCTCGTGCACTTCGCGCACCTTGAGGAGCGCGATCGGCTTGATCGCCGGGCCCGAGAGGCCGCCCTGCACATTGCCGAGCACGGGCCGGCGCGTGCCGGTGTCGATCGCCATGCCCATCACAGTGTTGATCACGGCAAAGGCGTCGGTGCCGGCCTCGATGCAGCGACGCGCGTTCTCGCGGATGTCGGTCTGGTTCGGCGAGAGCTTGGTGATCAGCGGCTTGCGGGTCACGGCGCGGCAGGCCGCCACCACGCGCGCGGACATTTCCGGCGAGTTGCCGAACACGACGCCGCCTTCCTTGACGTTCGGGCAGGAGATGTTGATTTCGACCGCGTCGATCGGCGAATCATCGAAGCGGCGCGTGACTTCGACGTACTCCTCGAGCGTCGAGCCCGAGACGTTGGCGATGAAGCGCGTTTCGCTGAAATCGAGCGTCGGCAGAATCCGGGTGACGACATGGTCGACACCGGGATTCTGCAGGCCGATCGCGTTCAGCATGCCCATCGGGGTCTCGTAGACCCGGTGGGGCGGATTGCCGAGTCGTGCCTTGCCGGTCGTGCCTTTGAGCACGATCGCGCCGGCGTCGCGATTGGAGAAGCCCTCGACGCGGGTGTATTCCTCGCCGAAGCCGACACAACCGGAGAGCAGGACGATGGGGGAGTTGAATGGTAACCCGCAGAATTCGATCGCGAGCGGACTGGAGTTCGACATTGGTCGATTATAGGGCCACGGCCTAAGCTTCACGCCCAGCCCATGTTCCATATCGTCCTGCACGAACCCGAGATCCCGCCCAATACCGGCAACATCATCCGGCTGTGCGCCAATACGGGCGCCGCGCTGCACCTCGTGCGGCCCCTCGGTTTCACGCTCGACAAGCGCTCGCTGCGCCGCGCGGGTCTCGACTACGACGACCTCGCGACCGTGAGCGTGCACCCCGATTTCGCCGCCTGCCGCGCGGCCCTCGCGAGCTCGCGCTGGTTCGCGATCGAGACCGGCGGCAAGCGTCTCTACAGCGACATCGCCTGGCAGCCGGGCGACGCGCTGCTGTTCGGGTCGGAGCGCACGGGCCTGCCGCAGGCGGTGCTCGCGACGCTCCCGCCGGCGCATCATGTGTCACTGCCGATGCGGCCGGGCAATCGCAGCCTGAACCTGTCGAACGCCGTGGCCGTGGTCGCCTACGAGGCCTGGCGGCAGACCGGCTTCGCGTCCGGTTCCGGCACGCCCGGCTAGCCGTCGACTTCCGCGCGCACCGGTCTCGTCATCAGGCCCTTGACGATTTCGATCGCGGGCACGCCCTCGTACAGCGCGCTGTGGATGCCCTCGACGATCGGCATCGACACGTCCTCGCGCTGCGCGACCTTCAGCACCGCGCGCGCCGCGGGGTATCCCTCGACGACCTGGCCGATCTCGCGCAGGGCGTCGGCGACCGAGGCGCCGCCCGCGAGCAGCAGACCGAAGCGGCGATTGCGCGACTGGTCGTCGGTGCAGGTCAGCACCAGGTCGCCAAGGCCCGCGAGGCCCATGAACGTGTCGCTGCGCGCGCCGAGCGCCACGCCGAGGCGGGTCATTTCCGCAAGGCCGCGCGTGATCAGCGCGACGCGCGTGTTCGCGCCGAAGCCGAGGCCGTCGGACAGGCCCGCGCCGACCGCGAGCACGTTCTTGACCGCCCCGCCCGTCTCGACGCCGACGATGTCGGTCGAGGTGTAGGCGCGGAACGTGTCGGAGGAGAGGAGCTGCGCAAGCGACGTGGCATAGGCCTGGTCGGGTGAGGCGATCGTCATCGCGGTCGGCAGGCCGGCGCCCACCTCACGCGCGAAGGTCGGGCCCGACAGCACCGCGATATTGCCGCGCTCGCCCAGTACTGCGCGCGCCACCTGGTGCGGCAGCAGCCCGGTATCCAGCTCGAATCCCTTGGTTGCCCAGGTAATGCCGGTCTCGGCCTCCGCGACTTCCGCGAGGTCGGTCAGCACCGTGCGAAATGCGTGGCTCGGCACCGCGATGATCACGTCGCGCGCCTGGCGCACCGCGCGGGCGAGATCGGCCTCGACCGAGAGCGAGGCGGGAAACGCGGCGTCGGGCAGGTAGCGCTCGTTGCGGCGCGCGGCACCGATGCGCGCGAGCGATTCGCCGTTGCGGCTCCACAGGCGCACCGCATTGCCCTTGCGGGCGCACTGGATAGCGAGCGCCGTGCCCCACGACCCGGCGCCGAGCACGGCAATCTGCGCCTGCAAGGTGGCGCCCGCGAACACGTCAGTTCTTGGTGGCGCTTTGGCTGTCGGCCACCGAGCGGGCGTACAGCGCCTCGAAGTTCACTGGCGGAAGCAGGAACTGCGGGAAGCCGCCGAGCGTCACGAGGTTCGATACCGCGGCGCGCGCATACGGAAACAGGACGCCGGGGCACACGCTCGTCAGGGCGCGCTTCGCCTCCGTTTCCGAGAGGTTGCGCATCAGGAACGCGCCGGCCTGCTTCACTTCAACGAGGAATGTCGTCTGCTCGCCATGCTTCGCCGACACGGTGACGGTCAGCAGCACTTCGCGCAGGTCGTCGCCGAGCGGGGAGACCGTGGTGTTCAGGTCGAGGTTGATCTGCGGGTTCCAGGCGCCGTCGACCCGCGGTCCCTGCGGAGCTTCGAACGAACAGTCCTTGAGGTACACGAGCTGCAGCGCGAGTTGCGGTGCGGTCGTATCGGCGGGTACGGCGCCGGCGGCTTCAGTGCTCACTTGATGTTCTCCCGAGTAGCGAATCGAGTTTGCCTGCGGCGTCGAGCGCATGCAGATCGTCGGATCCACCTACGTGCGTGTCGCCTATGAAAATCTGCGGCACGGTACGCCGTCCGCTGCGCGCCTGCATCTCCTGCCGGTTGCCGGGCGCGGCCTCGACGTCGATCTCCTCGATCGCGACACCCTTCGAGGCAAGCAGGTTGCGGGCACGTGCACAGTAGGGGCACCAGCTCGTGGCATACATGACGACTTTGGGTGCCGTCATTTCGTGCCCTTGATGACCGGCAGGCCTTCGGCGCGCCACGCGGCGAGTCCACCGCGCAGGTTGACCGCCTTGGTGAAACCCTGAGCCGTCAGCTGGCGGACCGCCGCCGCGGCGAGCGAGCCGCTATCGCAGTACACGACGATCGGTTTCTCGCGATGCTTCTTCATCGTCTCTCCCGCCGTCAGGATCTGGTCCGAAGGCATGTGCTTCGCACCACCGATGTGCCCCTCGGCGAACTGCTCGGGCCTGCGGATATCGAGCAGCAGGGCGTGCTGATTCATCAGCCGGATCGCCTCCTGCGGCGCTACCGATGCGAAGCTGGTCGCGCGCGCGCGCACCTCGTAGGCGATCACCATCACGAGCGCGAGGCCGGTCGCACCCACTAGCCAGGGGTGGTTGGCGGCGTACTCGAGCAATCGGTCCATGGAGCGCGAACCTCGGAAAAGGGCCGCGAATTATAGCGGGGGCGCTGCGTTAGACTAGCCTCGATGTCGTTGCTGCGGTCTTTTCCTCCGATTTTCCTCGCATTGCTGGTGGCGGGCCTACCCGCGGTCATCGGGAGCGCCGGGGCCCAGGGCAGGGACGCGGCCCGTGCCGAGGCCGAGCTCAAGGCAGTCAAGGCCGAGATCGCGAAGATCGCCGCCCAGGTCAAGCGCGACTCCGTCAACCGCAACGCGCTGACTCGCAACCTGCGGGCCGCCGAGGTATCGGTGGCGGATGCGCGCAGCGAGCTCACGCGCCTGCGGCGCGAGCGCAGCGAGCGCACCACCCGACGCGCCGCGCTCGCGCGCGAGAAGGCCGGGCGCGAGGCGGCGCTCGGCAAGGAGCAGCGGGCGCTCGGCGGAGAACTGCGCAGCGCCTACCTGATCGGCCGCGAGGAGCCACTGCGCCTGCTGCTGAATCAGGAGGACCCCGCGCGCGCCGGCCGCATGTTCGCCTACTACAGCTATTTTGGCCGCGCCCGGGCCGATCGCATCGCGAGCATCGAGGCGCACGTTGCCGAAATCGCGGCGCTCGATGCGCAGTTGCAGGCGGAGGAGGAGCGTCTCGTTGCGCTCGAGGCGCAACAGAAGGAGCAGGTCGCGCAGCTCGAGGCCGCGCGCGCCGAGCGCGGCAAGGCACTCGCCGCACTCGATGCCGCATCGCGCTCGCGTGCGGCGAAGCTCGAGGAGTTGCGTTCGCAGCAGGCCGGGCTCGAAAAGCTGGTGCGCGACCTGCGACGCGCGCTCGAGCAGTTCCCCGTCGACCCCACGGCGGCGTTCGCCAAGCTGCGTGGCAAACTTGCGTGGCCCACGACCGGCAGGATCGTGGCCACCTATGGCACCACACGTGCCGGTGCGATCAAGTGGGACGGCATGATGATCGCGACCGCGCGCGGCGCGCCGGTGCGCAGTGTGGCGAGCGGACGCATAGCGTATGCGGACTGGTTGCCGGGACTCGGTCTGCTCGTGATCGTCGATCACGGCGGCGGTTACCTGAGCCTCTACGGCCATAACGACCAGCTGTACAAGGCGGTGGGTGAGCGGGTCGCACCCGGCGACACCATCGCCGGCGCCGGCGACAGCGGCGGGCGCAGCCGGCCGGAGCTGTACTTCGAGATCCGCCGCGCGGGGCGCCCGATCGATCCACGGCCCTGGTTCCAGCGCGCCGCCCCGCGACCGTGACGCGTGCTCCGGCGCTGCGCCCCGCCCCGCCCCGCCCCGCTCCGCGGCGCCGGTGCGTGTGATGCGCATCACACATTAGCGGCCATTCGCGCCCGATTTGGCGCTGCGCCGGGCGAGCGTGGCACCGCAGACTCGCCCGGGTGCAACGATTTGACGAAACGCCAACTCGATCAACACCGTGAAATGCCCGGGTGTGACATGGTGCGGCCCACGCCATAGGGAAGGATCGATGGCTGCGCCGGCAGACAATCTCCGCTCGAATCACTGGACCACCCTCGAGCCGTATGCGCAGCTCGTGCGTTCGCTCGTTCCTCGCACCTCGGGCATCGCCGTGTTCGATGCGCGCGCCAATCTGCGCTGGACCAGCGATTCGGCCACCTGGCCCGAGCTGGTGAGCGAAGTCGAGCGCTCGGTGCGGGAAGCCGCCGACGATGCCGACTTGCCCGGCCAGCTGCGCGTGCTCGAGGGCGATGTGCCGCTCTACCTGTGCTGGCTGCGCGACGACGACACGCGCGAACTGCTTGCCGTGGTGGCGATCCAGGGTCGCGCGGGCCACGAAAGCGAACGGCGCTCGTTCTCGTTCGTGCACGCATTGATCCGGCCCGCGCTTGAATGTCTGCGCCGCGAACTGGTCTCGCGCCACAGCCTCGACCTGCTGGCCGAGAGCCTGAGCGCGCGCGATCGCGACCTCGAGCTCGTGCTGGCGGTGTCACGCCGCGACGGCGCGCGCCCCGGAGACGACGCCTCGGCGCTGCGCGTGATCCTCGAGAACACCGTCGAGCACCTCGGCTGCGCGCTGGCCGCGCTGCTCGTGCCGGAGAAGAGTCTCGTGCTCTTTCGCATGTCGCAGCAGAATCCCGCCGACGGCCGGCTGCTCGCCCAGACTCACCGGCACCTGCTGTCGCTCGGGCAGGTGCGTCGCGATCCGGTCATCATGAACCGGCTCGCCCAGAACTCCGCGCTGGGCACGCTGCCGTACAAGATCCTTTCCTGCTCGCTGCGCAATGCCTCGACACGCCCGATCGGCATCCTTGCGCTTTTTCGCCACGAGGGCGCCGCCGACTTCACCGACCGCGAGGCGCGGCTCGTCGACGTGCTGGCCCGCAAGGCCTCGGTGATCATCGAGGCGAGTTACGACGCGATGACCGGCCTGCTGAACCGCCAGGCATTCGAGCAGCGCGCGGACGACCTGGTCAGGTCCGGTGATAAAGCCGGGCGATTCGCCGTGCTCTACATCGACGTCGACCAGCTGCACCTCGTCAACGAGAACTTCGGCATGCACGTCGGCGACCTGATGCTCTCCATGCTCGCCGACATGATGCGCCGGCGCTTGCCGCCGGGCGCCGTGGCGGCACGCATCTCCGGCGACCGCTTCGCGGTGGTGATGCCGGGCACGCTAGAGGCGGCGCTCGAACTCGCGACGTCGTGGTGCGAGTTCGCCGCGCAGATTTCCGCCGTGCAGGGCGACGCGCGCTCGCGCGCCTCGCTCAGCATCGGTGTCGCGGAGCACTCGCAGCCGGAGGGCGGGCTCACCCACACGCTCGCGGCCGCCGAAACCGCCTGCAAGGCCGCCAAGGATCGCGGCCGCAATCGCGCCGAGGCCTACCAGGCCGCGGATGAAAGCGTGGTGCGGCGCTTCACCGACATCACGATCGCCGCCTCGGTGCGCGCGGCCGTCGCCGAGGACAGGCTGCGACTCGATGCACAGTTCATCCTGCCGCTCGATGCGACGCACGGACATCCGCCGCATTTCGAACTGCTCCTGCGCATGATCGACGATGAGGGCGTGACCATCGGCCCCGATCGCTTCCTGTCCGCGGCCAATCGCTACCAGCTGATGCCGACCATCGATCGCTGGGTGATCGAGCATGCGCTCGAGGCACTGCGGCCGCATGCCACCGTGCTGGCGGCGACCCGCACGGTGTTCGCGATCAACTTCTCCGGTCAGTCACTCAACGACATCGAGTTCGCCGACGAGCTCATCTCGCGCATCGAGGCGAGCGGCATCCCGCCGGCGAATCTCTGCTTCGAGCTCACCGAGAGCGCGACCATCGCGAACCTGGCGCGCGCCGAAGTGCTGATGCGGCGCCTGCGCAAGATCGGCTGTGGCGTCGCGCTCGACGATTTCGGCACCGGCCTGTCCTCGCTCGCGTACCTGCGCCAGCTGCCCGTATCGATGCTCAAGATCGACGGCAGCTTCGTGCGCGACATCGTGCACGATGCGCGCTCGGAATCGCTGGTGCAGGCCGTGGCGCAGCTCGCCCGCTCGATGCAGATGACGACCGTGGCCGAATATGTCGAAACCGGCGCGATCCACGAGCGCATCGCAGCACTGGGGGTCGACTACGGGCAGGGCTTCTCGATCGGCCGCCCGACCCCCTTGGCCGAAATTCTCGCCAATCTGCCCTCGATCGTCGGGGAGGCCCCGCGGCTGGCCATCGAGGTGCCGCCCGAGCCGGCCCCGGGGCTCCACTAGGGGTATCCCCGCGGCTTGCCGCCGGCCCCGGGCTGTGTAGTAATCACCGCATGCAGGTCCGATCCCGCACCCTTCTCGCGCTGGCCACCGGGGCCATTCTCGGGTTCTCCGCGTCGATGACCGGCAGCGTGCTCGCCGACCTGCGCCCCGGTGCGTCGCGCGCGGTCGAAGCGCTGCCCTGGGAAGACGCGCGCCTGCTCGCCGAAGTGCTGGAACGGGTGAAGCGCGACTATGTCGACGGCGTCGACGACCACGCGCTGATGGAAAATGCGGTGCGCGGCATGGTGGGCGCGCTCGACCCGCACTCGGCCTTCCTCGATGCCGACGAATACGACGAGATCCGCGCGAGCACCACCGGCACCTATCCGGGCGTCGGCATCGAGGTGGCCGCCGAAGCCGAAGGCATCAAGGTGCTGCGGCCGATCGAGGGCTCGCCGGCGTTTCGCGCCGGCATCCAGTCAGGCGACCTGATCGTCGCGATCGACGGCGAGGCGATCGGCGTCGACCTCGACCATGCGATCAAGCGCATGCGAGGACCCGCGGGCAGCCGCATCACCCTGACGCTCGCGCGCGCCGGCGCGCCCGCGCCCATCGACGTGGCGCTGCAGCGTGCGCAGGTGGCGGTCCACAGTGTCGAACACGCGATGATCGAGCCCGGCTACGGTTACCTGCGCATCACCAATTTCAGCGAGACCACCGCCGCCGACGTCGTGCGTGCTATCGGCGCGCTCGAGCACGAGTCGAAGGGCGTGCTGTCGGGCCTGGTGCTCGACCTGCGCAACAATCCGGGCGGCGTGCTCGAAGCCGCGGTCGAGGTGAGCGACCTGTTCCTCGAATCCGGCATCATCGTGACGGCCGAGGGCCGCACCTCAGATTCGCGCTTCCGCATGGAGGCCTCGCCCGGCGACGAGCTCGGGGGCGCGCGCATGGCGGTGCTGGTGAATGGCGCGTCGGCATCGGCGGCCGAGATCCTCGCCGGCGCGCTCAAGGATCACCATCGCGCGGTGCTCGTCGGCCGCACCACCTACGGCAAGGGCTCCGTGCAGACCGTCATGCCGTTGTCGCAAGGCCGTGCCATCAAGCTCACGACCTCGCGTTACTTCACGCCCTCGGGCGCGTCGATCCAGGAAAAAGGCATCACGCCCGACCTGCTGATCGACGGCAAGGAAACGCTGCCCGACCCGGCCGGCGTCGCAACCGACCGCGAAGTGCGCGTTGCGCTCGATGCGCTGAAGGCCGGCAGCCGCCTGGCCCGCGCCGACCACTGACGTTTGGAATTCCTGTACGTCCTCGTCGATTTCGTGCTGCACCTCGACCGTCACCTGGTCGAGCTGCTGGTGCGCTTCGATGTGTGGATCTACGCGATCCTCTTCCTGATCATCTTCGCCGAGACCGGCCTCGTCGTGACGCCCTTCCTGCCTGGCGACTCGCTGCTGTTTGCGGTGGGCGCGCTCGCCGCGGTCGACACCAGCGGCACGCTCGATCCGACCATCGTCGCCGCGCTGCTCGCGTTCGCCGCAATACTCGGCAACACGACCAACTACGCGATCGGCGCGCGCATCGGGCCGCCGGCGTTCAGCGGCCGCTATCGCCTGCTGAAGCTCGAATACCTGCACCGCACCGAGGATTTCTTCCGCCGCTACGGGCCGATGACGATCGTGCTGTCGCGCTTCGTGCCGATCGTGCGCACCTTCGCGCCGTTCGTCGCCGGCGTCGGGCGCATGCCCTACGGGCGCTTCCAGGCCTACAACATCGCCGGCGGCACGAGCTGGGTCGTGCTGTTCGTCGTCGCGGGTTACCTGTTCGGCAACCTGCCGTGGATCAAGCAGAACTTCGGGTTGGTGACGATCCTGATCATCGTCGTGTCGCTGCTGCCGATGGCCGCAATGGCCCTGCGCGCTAGACGAGAGCGCGCAACGCCCCGATGAGTGCGCCGCCGGTGAGCGGCAGGCTTTACTGCCCCGCGGTCGACACACTGGCTCGATAGTGCCGGGCACCCAGCAGCAGCGCGGCGATGCCGATCGCCCCGAAGAAGGCGGATGCAACCGCCATGCTGCTGCCGACCTGCTGTGGATCGCTGAAGACCCGGTCGGTCAGCAGGCCGACCGTTACCGGCCCAAGTAGCAGGCCAGAGAGATTCTTGACGATCCAGTAGAGTGCCGTGGCCTGGGCCCGGATCTGATTCGGACTCAGTGTGACGAGCGCAACGGCCCCGGTCGCCGACGCCGCCGATGCCGCCAGAACCATGGCCGCAAACAGTGCGAGCACCGTGACCGGCGCGCCGACGACCGGGTAAAGCGTGCCGAAGACGACCATCAGTACAATGGCGACCATGGTGACCTTCATCGCCGAGTCGGCGTGACCGGCCCGCGAGAGTCGATCCGATATCGCCCCGCCGATCATCGTGCCCAGCGGTCCGCAGATCAGCAATGCGAGGCCCAGTGAGAGGCCGATATCGGCAATACCCCAGCCCCAGCGCCGCTGGAATAGCACGACATTCCACGATGCCACGTAGCCGATGATGGTGTTTGAACTGAGTCCGATCGTCAGCGCGGAGTAGGCCTGCCAGTGCTTGCGGATATAGGTCAGGGCCGTTGTCATGGACTCGCGCACCGTGGTGGCGCCGAGAGCCCGATTCACGTCTTGCCGTGCGGGTTCGCGGATTGCCGCGATCAGCACCGCCAGCAGCACGCCCGGCAGGCCGACGATCAGGAATGCAGCCTGCCAAGGCCGGATGACCCCGAGTATCGGCACCTCGACCGGTGGTCTCTCGAGCAGCGGTTCGAGCAGCTGGCCGCCGATCAGGTACGCGAGGGCGCCGCCCAGCGAGATGCCCATCATGTAGACACTGATCGGCCGCGCGCGCCGCTCGCGCGGGAAGCAGTCGCTGATCATCGACAGCGCGGCTGGCGTAAGGGTCGCCTCTCCGACACCGACTCCGACGCGCGCCGCGAACAGCTGCCTGAAATCCCGAGCCAGCCCGCACAGCGCGGTCATGATGCACCAGACCGTGATGCCGGCGGCGATGATGACCTTGCGGCTCTTGCGGTCGGCCAGCAATCCCGCGGGGTAACCCAACGTTACGTAGAATACGGCGAAAGCCGGGCCGAGCAGCAGGCCCACCTGCGTGTCGGAAAGCTCAAGCGCCACCTTGATCGGCTCGATCAGCAGCGCAAGTATCTGCCGGTCGAGGAAGGAGACGATGTACGCGAGCGTCAGGATCGTGACGATGGTCCAGGCGCGGGCCGCGGACGGATAAGGCGCTGTGGCCTGGTTCATGCGGAGGACTGCTGCATCGTGGGTTACGCCTCGACAATCGGAGTGCTGCCCACGGCGCGCGGATTGGTCTGGCGCGTGACGATGGGGAGCTCCGAGCCGTCCGGTTCGAAAAATTTGCCCGAATCTGCGAGCTGCAGCCGGTCGATAAGGGAAAACAGCCGCCCGGCGCTCTCCTCGGCGGTGAATGTGCCGCGCCCGTGCGTGGCATCGGTCTGCACGAAGCCCGGGTGTCCGCAGGCCACGCAGATGCCGCGCGCGTGCAACTGCAGCGCGAGCTGGTACACGACCTGGTTCAGCGCCGACTTGGAGCTGCGATAGGCGATCATCATTCCGGGGATCGGTTTTGCGCCGACCCTGCTCGACACGAAATACATGACGCGGCGCTGGCTGCGAGCCACGTGCTCGACGAACGCTTCCGCGAGCCGCAGTTGGGCAAATGTGTTTACGCGCATCACCGCTGCCCAGTCGTCGTAGTCGGTCTGTCCGAAGCCGCGATCGGAGACATGGGTTGCCGCGGCATTGCCAATCAGCGCGTCGATCGGCCGCCCGCCGACGCGCCGGGCGCAGGCACCGATCGACTCGAAGTCCGCGAGGTCGAGATGTTCTACCACAAGCCGGGACGTGTGTCGGGCATGCAGTGCCGCCAGCGTGTCGGCCCCGGTGTCGCGCACCGCGGCGATCACGTCCCAGCCGGCGTCGAGATAACGGCCGAGCAGTCCCAGTCCAAGCCCGCGCGCGGCGCCAGTAATCAGGGCGGTAGGCATCGCTCAGTCCGCCGGCTCGATGATGCCGAGACTGCGCAGCCGGTCGATCACTTCATGCTGCGCCGCCTTGAAGTGTTCGCGTGAAGGGGCAATGCCATTGAGGGTGTTGGCGGGATAGAAGTCCTTGCGACTGTAGGTATCCGCGTACAGCTCCATCCGCATACGCGAGAGGAAGTTGTTCATGCCCGGCCGGTTGCGGTAGCGGCGCAGCGCCGCGATGTCGAGATCCGCAACGGCGGCGGCGGATTCGCCTGGCCCGGCTTCCACGAGCACGCGGCCCTCGAAATCCACGATCTTGGAAAGGCCGTCGCAGGTGGCCTCGAGATACGGCACGTCCTCGATCCCGGCAGTGTTCGCCGACACGACATACGCGAGATTCTCGATCGCGCGCGCCCGCTTGGCGATGTCCTTCGGCGTGAGTCCGGTCATCAGAGGCTCGGAGCTCGGGTGACACAGGACTTCGGCGCCGCGCAGCGCGAAACAGCGGACCAGCTCCGGGTACTGGATTTCCTCGGATGCGATCACCGCTAGGTTGCCGATCGGCGTACGCGCCACCGGAAATATCGATTCCTTGCCGTAGAGATCGAGGTAACGATCCCAGTAGTCGTGCGGCGTCGGCGAGAACATCGACGTGAGCCGCCGGTAATTGAGGATACGGGAGCCGTCGGGGTCGAAGACGAAGCAGGACTGGAAATAGATGCCCGGAAAGTTCGAGTCCGTCTCGTAGGCATTGCCGCAGAGGTAAATGCCGTGCTTGCCCGCCAGGCGGGCCAGGCTCGCGTACTCCGGCCCATCCGGCTGCAAGGCGGCGCGGCTCGCCCATTCGCCGATCGTGGTGTCGATCGGAAATCCGGAGAAAACGTATTCCGGCAACACGACGAGCCGTACATCGTCACCCGCAATGATCTTCAGGCCGGACAATGCGCGCTCGAGCCGCAGGAGGTTCGCGGCGATGATCTCCCTCGCCGCCGCAGTGCTGGTCGCGAAATTGACCGGGTGGCACTTGAGCTGGAGCGCGACGGCTCGGTACTGCAACATGTCGGGATGCCTCGGGATCGCTACACGCGCCCCGCCTTGGTCATCATAGATGCCCGCGGGCATGGCAAGCATCAAAGTATTCTTGCCGGTCCACAGAGAACTCTTGCGGCAGGGGTCGGGTGCGGCGGCGCGCGCCTCAGTCGCCCCGGTCGCCGCTACGCAGTTTGCAGGCCGCCGTGCGGATCTCCTCGATCAACGACTGCGCGGCGGGTGAGAGCGTCGCGCTGCGCATGAAGCGGATGAACGCGCGTCGCTTGCGATCGAGTCCACGCACCCTGTAGGTACGGAATAGTCCGCCCGACTTCGCGTTCATGATCTGCGGCGAGAGCCACAGCGATGTCAGGCTGACGTAGTCCGTGAGCAGCAGCAGATTGATGCCGAACGCGAGCCCGTCGCTGTGGATCACGTGCCGCGGAGCTTCGAGCCCGGCGACGAGGAACGACTCGCAGAGAAACTGGTAATCCTCCTCGCGGGACTGGGGCACGATCCACGTCAGGGCCTGCAGATCGGCCAGCGTCGGCGCGCTCAGGCTCGCGATCGGGTGGCCGGTCCGCATCGCGACTTGGTCGAAATCCTCGAACAGCAGCTCCTGTTCGACGTTGTCGCGCAGCGGGATCGACACCGGCGGCGCACCGACCATGAAATCGACCTCGCCCCTCTGCAGCAGATCAAAGATTCGCGAGCTGGTGCCTTCGCGCACCGTCACATCGATATCGGGGAACCTCGCAAGCAGGCGCGCCAGCGCCACCGGCACGATCTGCGCGCTCAACAACTCGCTGACTCCGACGCGCACGGACCCCGCGGTGGCCGACTGCAGTGCGTACAGGCTCGCCGTGGTCCGCATCGCCTCCGTCAGCAGCGCGCGGGCGTGGTGCGTCAACCGACGCCCATGTTCGGTCGGAATGGCGCCGAGCTGGTCCCGCTCGAACAATGAAACACCGAGGGTTTCCTCGAGCGACGCGATCGAGTAGGCCACGGCCTGCTGCGTCAGGTTGACCGCGCGCGCCGCCTTGGCGAAGGACCCGTGTTCGACCACGGCAAGGAATCGCGACAGCAGCTTCAGGTCGAGACGATCCGCGGGAACGACACCTGGTGCACCGCGCCTCGGCAGTCCCGTGGGGTCGGCGGGATCGCCTTCTGCCGTGTCGTTCGGCCTGGTCGGTTCCGCTCTACGCTTCACGTCAGCAGTTCCAGCATGGGCGCGGGCTCGGACAAGAACTCCTTGGCGGGGGCCAAGGGCATTCTGAGTGCGAACAGGTGGTCAAAGGCGTAACACTGCCATTCGTGGCCTCGGGCCACGCGACGCAACGCGCCGGAGCCTGGAAGATGCTGCAAGGTCATAACGCCGCAAGTGCCGTACGGATCGTACTCGAAGAGTACGGTGTGCGCAGTGCGTTTGCACTGGCGGGCGCCTCGCAGTCGGTGCTGATCGACGAACTCGATCGTCACGGCATGCGCATCGTGCAGACGCGGCACGAAACTGCAACGGTCGGCGCCGCGGACGGCTATGCCCGCGTGCGACGCAACATTGGCGTGGCGATCATCAACGCCGACCAGGGCATGGCGAATGCCGTCACCGGCGTGCAATCGGCATTCGAGGCCTGCTCACCCGTCGTCGTGCTGGTCGGCAGGGAGCCACATAGCTGGATCGAGCCGGAACTGCCGGTCGATCACGATGCACTCGCGCTGTTGAGGCCGGTGACGAAGTGGGCACGCACCTGCCACTCGGCCCAGCGTTTGTCCGAGTATGTGGAGATCGCATGCCGCAAGGCCTTGGCCGGGCGGCCCGGCCCCTGTGTCGTGGCCTACCCCAAGGATCTGCTCACGCAGGAGGTGCTGCCGGGCGTAGCTGCAGGCCGGCCGCCGCGCGCCGTTGTTCGGCCAGCACCGGATCCGGCTGCGCTCGCCGAGATTGTCAGCCTGATCGATCGCTCCGAACGACCCGTGATCATCGCCGGCAGCGGCGCCTACTGGTCGGGTGCCGGCAGTTCACTGCGGAAGTTTTCGGAGCGCTTTGGCGTGCCGGTGCTCATGAACGCGATGGGGCGCGGCCTGGTGCCAGAGGACAACCGGCTCGGGTGGCCCTGGCCGGTGGCGCAGACCGCTGCCGACCAGGCCGATCTCGTCATATGGGCAGGCGCACGCCTGTCGCGCCGCTTCGGCTACGGGCTCGCGCCACGCTTCCAACGGCACGTGCCGATGGTGCAGATCGATCTGAGCGCCGAGGAACTCTCGCGCAACCGACCCGTGGACGTACCACTGTTGGCCGATGTCAGGTTGTCGATCGAGCAGTTGCACGCTGCGTTGGAATCGAACGCTGCGCCGACCCGCGACCCAGCCTGGCTCAGCGAGGCATTGCAGGGGCGGCTGCGTGTGTTCTTGGAGAAGGCGGCGATTCCTGCGGCGAACGTCAATCCATACCGGATTGGTACGCTGCTACGCGAGCATCTTGGCCCTGACACGCTGCTGGTCAATGACGGCGCAGTCATCCTGACCCGGATGCTCGGCGTGCTGCGCTTCGACGGGCCCGGATCGTACATGGATACCTATCCGCTTGGCTCGATGGGCATGGGAACTCCGATGGCGATCGGCGCGTCGATTGCCGAGCAGGACGAGGCCGCAGCGCAGAGTCGGTCACCGCGCCGCGTTGTACTGGTTACCGGCGACGGGTCGTTCGGCTTCTATCCCAGCGAGTTGGCCACCGCGGTGACCGAGAAGCTGCGGCTGTCGATCATCGTGGCCAACAACCGCTCGTGGGGCAACGAATTGCTGATGCAGCCGCCCGTAATCGGCCGCACGCTCAACGCCGATCTCGGCGACATCAATTACGCCGCCATCGGCCAGGCCATGGGATTCGTCGGCGAGGTCGTGAGCGACGGCGACTCGCTGCCGGCAGCGCTGGCGCGGGCGCTCGCCAGCCCGCGGCCCTCCATGCTCGACGTCCAGGTCAACGAGACACCGCTGGAGCAGCGCGAACTGACGCTGCTCTACAGCGACGTCGAGAACACGCGGGCGCGGCATTTCGGCGGCGCCTGACCAGAAATTCGCGCGACCGCGATACTTGGGTATCCGTCGTCGTTCACCAGCCGGCTGTGGGTGTGCGGAACAGGGGAGTAGGCATGAGCAATGTCAAGTTTGTCGGGTGCGCTCGAGCGTACAGTTGGCAACCGGTATCAAGTTTAAGGAGTGACTTCTCAATGAGGCTTACCTGCGTGCGCACCGTGTCCATTGCTGTGATTGCCTTGGTCGGGTACGGCCTGAATCAGGCAACTGCCTCCCCGCTTGCCCAGGGAGAGGCGAGCCAACAGCAACCCGATGGAGTACTCGCGGCGCTCGAAGAAGTCACGGTCACCGCGGAGCGCCGCTCAGAGGCCGAGCAATCCGTGCCGATGGCGATTACCGCATTATCCGAAGGGATGCTCGAACGGCAGCAAATTCGGAGCGTCGCCCAACTCGGGGAAGTCGTTCCCAATTTCTACATTGCGCCGAACACTGGTACGAGCAGTGCAGCGAAAATCTTCATGCGTGGCATTGGCGAAGCAGAATCCTTTTTCACAGCGGACCCGCCGGTTGGCATGTACATCGACGATATCTATATCGCGCGCCAGACAGGCGCAATATTTGACCTGTTTGACATTGAGCGACTCGAGGTGCTTCGGGGCCCCCAAGGCACATTGTACGGGCGCAACTCCTCGGCTGGCGCTGTAAAACTGGTATCGAAGAGGCCAGTCATCGGAGAGCATCAGGGCCAGGTGGAAGTAGCCTTTGGTCGCTTCAATAGCACGAGTCTGCGCGCCTCCGGCAGCATTCCAATCGGCGCGACGGCGGCCCTCCAGGGGGCGGTGCTGGTGCGTGAGCGTGACGGTTGGACAAAGAATCTGGCCACTGGCCGGGATGTGAACGATCAGGACGTCAAGGGGGCGCGTCTATCGCTACTGATGGAGCCCACGGAAAGATTCCGCGCGCTCGTCGTGGCGGACTACGTACGCGAACGTTCGACGCCGGGCTACGCCGTGCCACTCGTACTTGACACGTCGATTGGCGATCCGGTTCCTGGCCCTGAAGCCAAGACTGGCGACTTTTCTGTAACGAACTCGGACATAGAGCAGCCGGTGAACGATCTCGACCATTGGGGAGTGTCGACGACGCTCGAGTTCGACGTAAATGAGGATCTCACGCTAAAGGCAATCGCCTCTCATCGCGTACTCGAGAACGAGCTGTATCTGGATGCCGATGGAGATACCTATCAGCCGCTGCCATCACGAGCATCCCTGTACCACGTGTACCAGGATCAGGAGCAGTATCAATCAAGCTTGGAACTACAGGCGCTGGGCAAGCTGATGGACTCTCGCTTGTCCTATGTCGCAGGAATCTACACCTTTCGTGAACACAATGATCAGGACAGCATCAGCGTGCTCGGCCTACCAGCGCTATACGGCCTGCCCGTCGCATCTGCAGGTCGGATCGACCTCACGAATATTGCCCGCGAGTCCATGACGACTGATTCATACGCGGCTTTCGTGACCGGTACTCTGGAGCTTACTGATCGGCTATCGTTTACGACCGGGTTGCGATACACGAGCGAGACTAAGGACTTTAGCAATGATGTAATGCGGCCGGATGGCACGGCGCACGTCGCCTGTCTGAATCAGACCGTGACGCCTGCTGTGCAGATTAGAGCCGTCCCCTGCACGGCGGCCGACCTTGCGCTTGGATACAGCGATTTCATCAACAAGAGTGCATTTGACAAGACCTGGACCGCCTGGACACCACGGTTCGTGATCGACTTCAAGCTTAATGATTCAGCCATGACATACGTTTCTGCGGCGAAGGGATTCAAGGGAGGGACAACCAATGGGCGTGATGTCGCTGCGCTTCGTAATCTGTATCGCCTGATCGGCGACATGGAGACCAACTGGAGCTACGAAGCGGGTTTGAAAGCGGATTGGTTCGATCGCCGTCTTCGTACGAACGTGGCGGCATTCCGCAATGAGTATCGTGGATTGCAGGCGAGCCTGACCACTCCTGAAGGTGGTTACGGCCGGATCAATTCCGGCGATGTCCGTGTAAATGGACTCGAGTTTGAGCTGGCCGGAGTTCCGGTACGGGGCCTGGAGCTTACTGCCAACATTGGCTTGCTAGACGCCAAGTACACAGCGTGGGACGCGGCTCTTTCCAGCTGCGCAGTGTACGGCATCGATACCATTCCGGAGTATCTCGCCATGCCCTTGAAGGTAATGCCAGATTGGCAGTACCGAATCGGAGCGAACTACTCATACGATACCGGGAGCCGCGGTGTTTTCTCAGTGGGCGCCGATTTCAATGAGCGTGACGAATACTTCAACAACGTATGCACTACCCCAGGCATCGCGACGACTAACTACGAGTTTCTTAACGCTCAACTGCGGTGGGAGAGTCCATCAGGCAGGACGCTTGTGACATTAAATGGTTCGAACCTTACGGATTCCGAAGTGATTAGTGGCGCCTTCGACTTCGGGCGCAGCCTGGGCTTTGCGTCCACGTGGATGTATCCGCCACGCATGTGGATGCTGTCTGTTCGCCATCGGCTGTGAGAACGGCGAAGTCCGCACACCGACCTTTCAATCCTGGAGCGGCCACAATGACGACCATCGATCGACGCACAGTTCTCGGCCTAATGGGCAGCGCGGCCATAGGGGCTGCGGGAACGGTATCGTCGCGACCCCTCTACGCAGGCGAAAGCCGGCCATTGGACGTGATTGTAGTGGGTGCCGGCCTGTCGGGACTCAATGCCGCACTGTTGCTCCAGGAGCAAGGGCTGTCCGTGCGGGTGCTGGAGGGTCGTGACCGGGTTGGTGGGCGAGTCAAGACCCTGGTCGATGTCGCTGGGCACCCCGAGGCTGCGGGCCAGTACATTGGCGCCAACTATGCCCGCATGGTCGCACTGATGAAACGATTCAACCTCAAGCCGAAGCCGGCGGTAGGTGGGCCGCTGTCCCAGAAGCCTTGGATGTATCGCATTAGAGGTAAATGGGTGCTCAGCGAGGACTGGCCAACGAGCGATGTGAATCCACTTTCCGGCGGGGATCGTGCGATTCTGCCTCATCAGCTTCTCGGGCGGATGTTCCGCGATTCGCCACTTCGGAACGAGCCAGCGGATGCATGGTTGCTGCCGAAATTCGCGAAGTGGGACAACATGTCGGGGCCGGAATATTTGCGGTCTCTGGGCCACAATCAGGCGACCATCGATCTCACGGGCGTCTGGGTCCATACTGATTCCTTCGACATTACCTCCGCCCTGTGGGAGATGCGCCGGGAGCACTTCAATCAGCGAGCAGCCGCTGTTCAGGGCACCGTCAAGGTGTTCGAGGTCGAAGGTGGAAACGCGCGAGTGCCGCAGGCGATGGCAGCGGCGCTGGGCGACGATGCAATTGAACTTGGCAAGGTTGTGGTCGCCGTCCAGAACGGCGACAAGGGTGTCAAAATATACTGCACCGATGGCTCCTCCTATACAGCGCGCTTTGCGCTCATGACACTGCCGCCGGCGTTGCTGCGCAACGTGAGGTTCTCTCCGGCGTTGCCATCGCCGCTGTCCTACGCTGTGCAAGAGATCGAGAACGGTCCTTCCATACGAGTATTCATGGGGGTGCGCGAGCCGTACTGGGAGAAGGACGGTTTGCCCTCCAACATGTGGACTGATACGGCCATCGATCAGTTCGAGGCGATGGACCGTGGCCCGAATGGCGAATTCAGCGTCATGCAGGCGTACATCAATGGACCGCAGGCTAGGGCGTTTAACTTCCTCACGGACGCGCAGTGTTTTGAGTATGTGACTGCCGTTGCGGAGAAGATTCGGCCGTCATTGCGCGGCCACCTGACGCCTATAGCGTTGCAGTCATGCACACGAGATCCTTTTGGCGCGGGAGACTGGGTCTACTGGAAGATGGGCCAAGTTCAGAAGTATGGAGAATGTGTGCGGCAGCAAGTGGGCCGCATCAAATTCGCCGGGGAGCACACCGCTGTAACACAGCGAGGAATGGAAGGCGCGTTGGAGTCCGGCGAACGCGCGGCACTCGAAATTCTTCTTGACTGACTCTGAGTGAATTCAAGTCGGAGGCAATTGGTCATGATTGGACGTCGCTCGCCATTACGTCTGGCATTCGTCGGAGCTATCACCCTGATGATTAGTTGGATGCACAGTGCTCTTGCAGACGATGTTCAGCCTGCTGCCAGCGCTGCGATCGTAAAACGAGGCTCGATCCTGTACCTGCAATGCGCTGCCTGTCACGATGTCGCTGCAAACGGCCCTGCAAGTCAGGAAGGCGACACGCTGCAGAAGGTCGGGCCCAGCCTGCATGGATTACTTAATCGGTCAGCTGCAACTCAGGGCGGTTACCGGTACTCCGATGCTCTGCGCAAAGCGGGGCTTACTTGGGACGAATCGAGTCTGGATCGATGGATTGAGAACCCGGCGTCGCTGGTCCCGGGTACCACCATGGTTTACCCTGGGATGGTGAAAGAGGCTGATCGTCGCGCGCTCATCGCTTATCTCAAGTCCAGCACGCGCTGAATGAGGCGCTAATGTTACCCGCCTTCGATGCCGCACAGACGTCACTGAGGTCCCCGGTAGAGCGGAATCCTCTTAGTCTTTATGCGGTGCTGAGATCGAGTCCAGCATTCATCATATGGGCCTGACACCGGTCTCTGGCGGGTTACGGAAAAAGACGTGATCGAGCCATGGCGCCTGACCGTCGTGCAGGCCGCGGTCCGGCCGGTGTACTGCGGCGACGGCCCGTTGCGCCGCGATGCGCTGGAGGAGAACCTCGAGCGCGCTTGCGGGCTGGTGCGCAGCGGCGCGCGGGTGTACGGCAGCCACCTGTATGTGCTCCCCGAGTTCTTCCTGCAGGGCTTCGAACTCGGCCGGTCCACCGAGGATTGGATCGCGGCATCGGTGCGCATTCCGGGACCGGAGACCGCGCGGCTCGGCGAGGTGGCGCGCGAGACCGGGGCCTACGTGGCCGGCATGGCTTACGAGGTGACGGACGACTATCCCGGTCGATATTTCAATACGGCCTTCCTGCTGAGCCCGGCCGGCGGGGTCGTGCTGCGCTATCGCAAGCTCTACTCGCTGACCAGCAAGACGACCCCGGCGGATATCTACGAAGAGTACACGCGGCGACATGGCGGTCCCGGGGAACTGTTCCCCGTCCTCGATACGCCACTCGGCCGCATTGGCATGCTCGGCTGCTATGACATCAATTTCCCGGAGGTTGCGCGTTGCCTGGCACTGCGCGGCGCCGAGATCCTGCTGCACCTGACGAGCGAAGGCATCGGGCCTCACCAGGCCGATGACGGCGGCTGGACGATCGCCCGGCGCGCCCGCGCCTACGAAAACACCTGCTATCTCGCGATGGCCAACACCGGGCCGTTCCTCGACACCATCTTGCCGCCCGGCGTGAGCCACGGACATTCGCAAATCATCGGCTTCGACGGTCGCGTGATGCATATGGCGGATGGCGCCGGGGAAACGCTGATCACCGCGACGATCGAAATCGAGGCGCTGCGCCGCCAGCGCACCATGAAGCGCTTCAATTTCCTCGCGGAGCTGATCCCGGGCGCGCACGTGCCCGTCTACGCGCAGGCGAGTGCCTGGCCGCTCAATGCCTACCTCGATCGTCCGCTGGTGAGCGTTCAGGACAATGTCGACCTCTACGACGAGGTGCTCGAGACTCAGCGTGCCAAAGGCCTGAGGGTACCTCCGTCGGCGTGAGTACGCCGCCTGCGGGCGCGGAGACGGCTAGGAGTCTGGGCGGCAGAGTCTTTGCGGCACTTGATGAGCGCTGGTTTTCC
>DAOQXO010000008.1:0-45870 GCA_035342635.1 Steroidobacteraceae bacterium | reverse complement strand
GGCAGCTCGCCCGGTGAAGTCAGGTCGAGCCAGGTGTCGATGCCGAGCGAGGCGAGCGCCGCGAGCCGCGCGCGCGTGTCCTCGCGCGTCGGGCCACCGGGGTATTCGCCTGCGAGCCAGCGCCCTTCCCGTACCCAGTAGGCGTTGCTGAACGGCAGCTCGATCACTGCGGCGCGCGGGTGATCGATGCGAAATCGAACAAGGCGGGATCGGCGAGATGCGCCGGCTCGACCTGGGTGAGCGCCGAGAAGATCGACGCGACGCGCCCGGGGTGCTCACGCTCCCACGCGGCGAGCATGCGCTTCACGGCCACCCGCTGGTTGTTGTCCTGCGAACCGCACAGCCTGCACGGAATCACGGGAAAGGCGCGGGCGCGCGCATAGCGCTCGATCTCGCGCTCCGGCACGTAGGCCAGCGGGCGTATCACCACGTTGCGGCCGTCCTCGGACACGAGCTTCGGCGCCATCGCCTTCAGCCGTCCGCCGTGGAACAGGTTCAGGAACAGCGTCTCGACGATGTCGTCACGATGGTGTCCGAGCGCGATCTTCGTGAAGCCGTGCTCCTCGGCGAACCGGTACAGCGCACCGCGCCGCAGCCGCGAACACAGGCCGCACATGGTGCGCCCTTCCGGGATCACGCGCTTCACGACGCTGTAGGTGTCCTGCTCGATCTGGTGGAACGGCACCCCGAGGGCACGGCAGTAGTCAGGCAGCACGTGGGCCGGGAAATCCGGCTGCTTCTGGTCGAGATTGACTGCGACCACCTCGAAATCCACCGGCGCGCTGCGCTGCAGGGAAAGCAGCAGGTCGAGAAGAGTGTAGGAATCCTTGCCGCCCGAGAGGCAGACCATGACCCGGTCGCCCGCCTCGATCATGCGGAAATCCTCGATCGCCTTGCCGGCGAGGCCGCGCAGGTGCGCGGCGAGCCGCTTCGAGGTGTTGGAATCGACGGGCTGTGGCGCGGTCACGTCAGGCGGCGGCGGTGCGGGAGGCCGGATCCTCGAGGTACTTGCCTTCGAGGTAACGCAATGCGGACGCCGCCGACAGCGGCTTGCCGGTCGCATGCTTCAGCAACTCCTGGATCGTGAGCCTGGAACCGAGCGAATGCACCTGCTCGCGCAGCCAGCCGATCAGGGCGCCGAACTCGCCGCGCGCGATCTGCTCGTCGAGGGCGCCAATGTCGATGCGCATCTTCTCGTACAGCTGCGCGGCGATCGCCGCGCCGAGCGCGTACGAGGGGAAATAGCCGAACGAGCCGACGGCCCAGTGGATGTCCTGCAGGCAGCCTTCCCGGTGGTTGGCGGGCGTGACGCCGAAGCGCCCCGACATGAAATCGGCCCACGCCAGCGGCAGCTCGCGCACCGCGAGCTGGCCGGAAAGCAGCTTCTTCTCGAGTTCGTAGCGCAACTGGATGTGCAGCGGATAGGTGAGCTCGTCGGCATCCATGCGGATCAGGCCGCGCCGCACACGCGTCAGGTGGGCGTAGATGTTCTCGACCTCCCACTCGGGACCCTCGACGCCGAAGTGCTTGACGAGCAGCGGCTGCAGGTAGCGCACGAATGGCCGGCTGCGACACAGGATCATCTCGACCAGCAGCGACTGGCTCTCCTCGATCGCCATGCCGCGGTCGCGCCCGACCGGCTGGTCGCGCCATTCGCTGGGCAGCCCGTGGGCGTAAATCGCGTGACCGGTTTCGTGCAGTGCACCGAGCACGCCGGAGAACAGATCGTCGGTGCTGTAGTGCGTCGAGATGCGGATGTCGCCGGGGACGCCCTCGGTGAACGGATGCTCGCTCTCGTCGATGCGGCCGGTCTCGAACGAAAAGCCGAGCGCCTTCATCAACTCGTTCACGAGCTGGCGCTGCTTCGCGACCGGGAACTTGCCGGTCAGGGGCGCCGGCGGATGCTTCTCCTGCAGCGCCATCGCTTCGCGGATCAGGGTCGGCAGGCGGCGCGACAGCGCCTTGAACATCGCGTCGATGTCCACCATCGTGATGCCGGGGCTGAATTCGTCGATCAGGGCATCGTAAGGGGCGAGATTGAGCGCCTGACCGAGCAGCTGCGCCTTGTCGCGCACGAGGTGCAGCACCTCCTCGAGATGCGGCGCGAAGATCGCGAAATCGTCGGCGCGGCGTGCCTCGACCCACTGGACCTCGGCCCTGGAGGTGGCGCGCGCCAGGCGCGAGACGAGCGACACCGGAGTCGCGATCGCGTGGTCGCGCTGGCGGCGCATCTCGCGCAGGTTGGCGACCTGCCAGTCGGTGTAGCCCTGCACGTTCGCCTGGGCCCGGTCGAGCAAGCGGCTGATGCGCGGCGAGGTCAGCAGTGCGTGGTATTCGGTCTCGAGCGCCGCGAGCTGCTCGCCGCGGTTCTCCGCGCTGCCCTTCGGCATCATCACGGCGGCGTCCCAGCGCAGCAGCGCGAGCGCACCGCGGAACGCGTGGAGGCGCTTCCACTCCTGCTCGAGCTGCTGATAGGGCGTTGCGGACACGGTGTCACCAGACGGGGGAACGTCTGCCATTGTACCCGCTGGGGCGCCGCCCGGGGCCTCGATGGCGAACTTAATTCTTGAAATTCAACAGCTTATGTTCAGACCGGCTGGTTGACAGCCTCGGCGACGAGGCTGCCTTCGCGCACCTTCTGCGTACCCTCGACGATGATGCGTTCGCCCGCGGCGAGACCGGAAACGACCTCGACCCTGCCCGGCGTTCGCCGGCCGATCTGCACCTCGCGCCTCGCGACCCGATCGTCCTCGACGACGAAGACGTACTGGCGGCTCTGTTCCGGCACCAGAGCCTGCTCGGGGATCACGAGCGCCTCGTACTCCTCCCGCGCGAGGGACACGTTCACGTACATGCCGGGCCGCAGCAGGCCGCTGTCGTTCGGCACGAGTGCCCGCACCGTGACCGAACGGGTGGTCGGATCGATGCGCGAATCGATGGTCATGATGCGACCCTCGAGGAGCCGGTCCGGATGCGCGGCGGTGCGCGCAGTGAGCGCAAGTCCACTGCGGAGGCTCCCGATCTGGTTTTCCGGCACCGCGAAATCGACCTTCATGACGCTCGTATCGTCGAGGGTCGTGATCACCGTGCCGGGATTGATCAGGCTGCCGACGCTGACCCGCCGCAAGCCGACCCGCCCGTCGAAGGGAGCGCGGATCACGGTGTCGTCCAGCCGGGCCTGCGCGGCGTCGACGCGCGCCCGGTTCGCCTTCATCGTGGCTTCGAGCTGTTCGTATTGCGACTGCGACAGGACGCGCGTCGAAAGCAGGTCGCGCGCCCGCTCGTACTGGCTCGTGCTCTCGGTCAGCGCGGCGCTCGCCTCGGCGAGATCGGCACGGGCCTGTGCATCGTCGAGCTTGACCAGCACCTGGCCGCGTTTCACGGCCTGGCCGTCCTGGAAGTTTATGGCCATGACCAGGTTCGTGGCCTTCGAGGTGATGCTGACCGACTCGTTGGCCACCGCCGTGCCGAGCGCCTGCAATTCGCGCGTGATGCGCTCACTGCGCACCTCGCCCGTGACGACGGAAACCGCCACCGCGGCACCCTGTACAGCACTATCGCTGCGCGGACCCGCCGCCAGGTCGACGGGCGCCACCCGGTCGCCGGCGTGTCGGGTGGCGTAGATCGCCCAGCCACCCGCCAGCAGCGCGACGATGACGCTGGCGGCGGTGATCAGGTTGCGGATCTGGCTCATATTTCAGTATCTCACACGATCGAAAAGCCCGACGGCCAGCGCCGTGCCCGCAAGCACGACCGCGCAGCCTGCGAGCAGGCTGAGGGTCACCGGCTCGGCGAGTACCAGCGCACCCCACAGCACACCGAAGGGCGGAAACAGGAAGGTCACGGTCACGGCCCGGCCCGCACCGACATTGCGCAGCAGCCGGAAGTAGACCTTGTACGCGATCGCGGTGCATACGACGCCGAGCGCAACGGCCGCCATCCATGCCCGCAGCGAGATCGGCGCGGCGGGCCATGTCACCACCGCAAACGGCAGGATCGCGACGAACGCACCGAGCACGGTGCCGGTGGCGAGGGCCACCGGATCGGCGGTCGGGAATACGCGGCGCGTGTAGCTCGCCGCAACGGCATAGCAGGCCGCACCCAGCAGCGCGGCCAGTACGCCGCCGAGTGCGCCGACGCCGAGCGTGCCGAGCGCGTCGTTGACGAGCCACAGGACGCCGGCGAAGGCGATCACGATGCCGACGACGCGCGCCACCGACAATCGCTCGCCGAGCCACAGCCAGGCGACCAGTGCACCGAACATCGGCGTGGTCGCATTGAGCAATGCGGCGAGGCCGCTGGTGATGCTGAGCATCGCGTAGGCGTACAGCGTGAACGGAATCGCCGAGGCGATCAGGCCGAGCAGCAGCAGGCGCAGCGGCTCGGCGCGCAGCAGGCTGCGATCGCGCAGGAAAAGTAGCAGCGTGAACGCCGCCACCAGGATGCGCACGGCCGCGAGCGGCACGGCGCCGAACTCGGGCGATGCCACGCGCAGCAGCACGAAGGCACCGCCCCAGATGCCGCCGAGCAGCAGCATGTCCACCACGTCGCGCGTACGCATCAGTGCAGACTACGCCGCAGCGCCTGCGCCCATGCGCTCGCATCCCAGCCCGGCGCGGCATCGCCCAGCCGGACGATCACGAGCTGCTCCCCGGGCCAGACCCACACGGCGCGGCCGTCGCCCGAAAGCAGGAGGCCGTCGCCGTCGACGGCGGACGCCTGCAGGCCGTAGCGCGGGTTCGGCAGTGAACCGCGCGCCATCTCGCCCGCCCAGCCGCTATCGAGCGCGAGCAGCGCGCCGATCTTCAGCACGTCGATCGGGGTGGCGCGCAGGCCGTCGAATGCCGCAGCCGCGCCGTGCGGTCGATCGAGCGTGAACTCGGCGCGCCCCGCACGCGCGGGTTGCCACACCGATCGTTCGATGAAGCCGGCATAATCCTCGTCACTCGCCCGCTCGAGGACCAGCGCGGCAAGCTGTGCATCGACGCGCGACAGTTCGAAGCGGGTGCCCGGCTCGTGCGCGGCGCGATATGACAGCGCGGTGCGCTCGAAGGTGGTGCCGAAGCGCAGCCTGCCGGCCTTGCCGAGGCGTCCCCACCAGCCTTCCTCCGCTGGTGTTTCGAGACCCGACACGTTCCAGAGCAGCTGGCGGATCGTGATGGCGCCGCGCGGCTCGCCGTACCATTCGGGCAGCCATTGCTCGATCGGTGCGTCGAGCGATTCGATGCTGCCGTCATCGAGCGCGCGTCCATAGGCGATGCCGAGCAGCGCACGGGTCAGGCCCTCGAGCGGATACAGCGTATCGCGCGTGATACCGTGCCAGTAGCGCTCGATCAGCAGCGCACCACGGTGCAGGACGAGCAGCGCGACGCTGTCCTCGGCCTCGGCCTGGCTCGCCGCCTGCTCGAGCAGCGCGGCATCGATGCCGAGTGGATCCGGCGCCGCCGGCGGAATATACGGCGCATCGCTGCCGGCGATCGTGACGGTCGGTACGGCGACGGTCTCGCGCCAGCCCGACACATCGGCGGGCAGCTGCCACAGCCGGTGCAGGAACGGCCAATCGGCCGCGAGCACGCCGATGCCCGCAGACACGAGCAGGGCGCCCGAGGTGACGAGCACGAGTGACAGACGTCGCAACATAAGTCATCCATCATAATTGGGACGGCGGCGTTTCGCGCGTTCGGTAAGATGCCCGGCGTGCCGTTACGCATCGCCCTGCTCGCTTCGGAGGTCGCCCCGTTCTCGAAAACCGGCGGGCTCGCGGACGTCTCCGCGGCGCTCGCCAAGCACCTGACCGCCGCCGGCCATGAGGTGGTCACTGTCACGCCTCTCTACTCGAGCATCGATCGCGCCGCGCACGGCCTCTCCACCAGCGGCGGGATCACGACCGCCAGGCTGCCCGGATCCCCGGCGACCGTGTACTTCATCGACGAGCCGCGGCTGTATGACCGCGCCACGCTGTACACCGCCGATCCCGACGAGCACCTGCGCTTCATCAGGCTGACGCGCGCCGCGTTCGAACTGTGTCGCCGCCTCGGCTTCGCGCCCGACATCCTCCACTGCAACGACTGGCACACGGCCTTCGGCCCACTGCTGCTCGCCGCCGAGTACGGCGCGGACCCGCTGTTTGCCGCGGCCCGCAGCGTGTTGACGATCCACAACATCGGCTACCAGGGCAGCTTCGATGCGGAGTACGCGGGCGACATCGGCTTGGACGACCTCTCGCGCCTGCACCAGGAAGACCTGCGTGCCGGCCATGTCAATGCGCTGAAGCACGGCATCCTTTATGCGCATGCCGTGACGACCGTGAGCCCGACTTACGCGCGCGAGATCTGCACCGAAGAATACGGCATGGGGTTGCAGGAGACGCTGCGCGCGCGCGGCGACTCGCTCACCGGCATCCTGAACGGCGTCGATTACGACGAATGGGATCCGCGCCACGATCGCTGGCTGCCGATCCACTATGACGCGCAGCGCCTCGGCGCGAAGGCCGAGTTGAAGCGCACCTTCCTCGCGCGCGAGGGTCTGCCGTTCAGGCTGGGCGTACCGCTCGCCGGAGTCGTCAGCCGGCTGGCCGAACAGAAGGGTATCGAGCTGCTGTTCGACAGCCTGCCGCCGCTGCTGGCGGCGCGGCGCCTGCAACTGGTCGCGCTCGGCAGTGGCGAGGCGCGCTACGAGCAGTTCTTCGCGCGCCTGGCACGCGATTTCCCGCAGGAGGTGCGCTTTCACGCCGGCTATGACGAGGCGCGCGCGCACTGGATCGAGGCGGCGAGCGACATGTTCCTGATGCCCTCGCGCTACGAGCCCTGCGGCCTCAACCAGATGTACAGCCTGCGCTACGGCACCGTGCCGATCGTGCGGCGTACCGGCGGGCTCGCCGATTCGGTCGAGCACTTCGATGCCGCGACCGGGCGCGGTACCGGCATCGTGTTCAACGATTTCGATTCGGCGGGCATGGCCTGGGCGCTGCAGCAGGCGCTCACGCTGCACGCCGACGAGCCGGCGTGGACCCGGCTCATGCAGAACGGCATGGCACAGGACTTCTCGTGGACGCGCCAGAGTGCGCGGTATGTGGCGCTGTATGAGCGGGTGCTCGGGCGCTGAGCCGCGCCCGGCGCGCTCAAGGCCGGCCCGAGCCCTTCGTCAGTTCGCCCAGGTTGAACGAGCCCGATTCCTCGAACGGGACCGAGCGCAGGAACCCCGAGGACAGTGACAGCTTGCCGACCACCCGGTAGTCGAGCTTGTCCGGACTCTTCTTATCCTTCATCGAAGACAGGAGTCGCAGGATCGCGCCGGCCACGTTGGCGCGCAGGACCATGTCGAACTCGGCCTCGCCGAACGCCGGCACCGTGAACGCCTCGCCGGCGACGCCCTGCGCAAAATCCTCGCCCTGAAGCTGCATCTTCGCGCTGATGCCCTGCACCGGCAGTGCGCGGTCGTTGGGATTCTGCACGCGCATGCGCACCTTGAAGCGCTGTTCGAACAGCTCGCTTTCCATCATCTCGATATTGACGAGCTGCAGGTGGGGTGTTTCGAGGCGGGTGGCCGCGCAGGAGGAAAGCAATACCGCAAGCGCGGTGGCGATGAGAATCCTCATGCCGCCTATCCTAGCAGAGCGCGGCCGAATACCTGGTTGGCGTGGCGAAACTGCGCCGCCAGCTGTGGCGTCAATGCACCGGGCGGCAGCCGCCATTGCCAGTTGCCGACTGTCGTGCCGGGCGTATTGAGGCGCGCCGCGCCGCCGAGGCCCAGCACATCGGCGACCGGCAGCATCGCGAGGTCGGCGACCGAGGCGAGTGCCGCGTGGACCAGCGCCCAGGGCATCTCCCCGGCGTGCACACGCAGCACGTAGTCGACGCGCGCGCGCGTGTGCCCGTCGAGGCCCTGGTACCAGCCGAGCGTGGTGTCGTTGTCATGCGTGCCGGTGTACACGACCGACTCGCGCATATGGCGGTGCGGCAGGTAGGGATTGGCGGCCGAGCCATCGAACGCGAACTGCAGCACCTTCATGCCCGGCAACCGGAACTCGCAGCGCAGCGCTTCGACATCCGGCGTGATCACGCCGAGGTCCTCGGCGACGTAGGTCGAAGACCCGGGATGCGGCCGATCCTGCGCGAGCGCCTGCAGCGCATGCAGCAGCGGCCTGCCGCCGGCCGGCTGCCAGCTGCCGTCGCGCGCCGTGGCTGCACCGGCCGGCACGCGCCAGTACGCGACCAGTCCACGGAAGTGATCGAGGCGCAGCAGGTCGTAGCGCGACAGCGCTCGCCGCACCCTGGCACACCAGAATGCGTATCCGTCGGCAGCCATTGCGTCCCAGTCGTAGACCGGATTGCCCCACAGCTGCCCGTCCGCAGCGAAGTAGTCGGGCGGGACACCCGCGAGTGCCGTTGGTCGGCCGGCCGCAGCGAGCTGGAACTGGCGCCGATGCACCCAGGTCTCGACCGAATCGGGCGCCACGTAGACCGGCAGGTCGCCGAAGAGTGCCACGCCCCGCGAATTCGCATACTCGCGCAACTCGCTCCAGCCGCGAGCGGCAAGGTACTGGTCGAGGACGATGCGCCCGATGGCCTCGGCGTGCGAGGCGCGCGCCGCAGCGAGCGCCGCGGGCTCGCGATCGCGCAGCGCCACCGGCCACTCCTGCCACGGCGCGCCGCCGTGCGCGGCGGCGAGCACCTCGAACAGCGCGTAGTCGTCGATCCAGTCGCGTTCGCGCTCGCGCCATGCGTGGTAGTCGTCGGCCGAGTAGTCCTGCCGATCGATCAGCGCGATGTGTGTCGCATGATCCGAGCGCAGCCAGTAGGGCGAGCCGTCGGCACCGGTGGGGCCGATCGGCAGCACCTGCCACACGGTGAAGCCCGCTGCGGCCAGCCAGTCGACGAACGCGCGCGCCGCGACGGCGCCGGCCGCTGCGCGCGGGAGCGCGAACATGGGCAGCAGCACGCCCGCCCGACGTGGCGATTCAGTCGTCATGGGCGCGGCGCATGACGCCGCCGTGTTCCATCGAGCCGCCGCCGCGCGAGACCGGCTGCCCGAGTTCCGCGGGTGGTTCGAGCGCCAGCATGCGATAGAGGACGGTCAGCTGGCGGCGAAACAGCAGATCGAACTGTGCCACGGCTTCGGCGGGGTTGTAATCGCCGAACCACCAGAACCAGTCCGAACTCTCGCACTGCGCCAGCTGGCGTCGCGCCGCGGCCAGCGACTCGCCGACCAGTGCGCCGCCCGCGACCACGCGGTCGAATGCCAGCTTCGCCTCGCACAGCAGGTCCCAGGCCGCGTTCTTGTCGGCATCGCCGATCCAGGTGGCGAGCGTCGAATGCACCCAGCTGCCGGCGCGCACGTGCGGCAGGAGCGCCGGCGGCAGCGACTCGCGCGCCGACAGCGCCCCGAGTGTCGTGAGCTCGAGTTGCGGGTGGGTGGCGAGTGCGGCATAGAGCGCGCGCAGGAAGTGGTAGCCGTTCTGCGGGTAGTGCTCCCAGGCATTCTCGCCATCGAGGGCGATGAGCACCGCGTGCCCCGGCGAGTCGCCATGGCGCGCCGCCAGCTCGACCAGTGCCGCGACCAGGTGCGCGACCGCGTCGTCCCCGTGCCAGGTCGAATAGGTGAACCCGACGAGATCGGACAGCCCGTCGTCGCGGAACCAGCATTGCAGCCGCTGTCCCGGCAGCCGATACGGGCGATCGAGGGCATCGGCCGCCCAGGCTACCTCGCCCGACCGTGCATCGAGGCTCGCGCGCAGCACGCCTGCGCTGCTCGCGACCCAGGCGAACCCGTGCCGATCGATCACCTCGAGCGCCGCGTGGCTGATAGCGCCCTCCGACGGCCAGCAGCCCACCGGCCGGGCGCCGAAGGCGCGCTCGAACACGCGCACGGCTTCCCCCATGTGCCAGTCGGCGCGTTCGCGCCCACCCGCGTAGCCGGCGTGCCTCGGCAGCGGGCTCGCCGGCAGAGACTCGCGCGCGGCGGCAAAGTCGCACAGCAGCGGCAGGATCGGGTGGGAATACGGCGACACGCTCAGTTCGCAGCGTCCCGCTGCCGCGAGCGCCCGGTAGCGCGGAATGATCGAGGCGAGCGTGTCGCCGATCACGGCGAGCAGGGCGCGGCGATCGTCCGTCGTGAAATCGCGCGCGCGTGCCATCAGCGCCGCCACGCGCGCGTCGCGGCGACGGATCGTCTCGCCGGTCCACGCGAGGTGATACCAGACCGAGAGGTCGCGGATGAACGCGTCGCTCACGTAGGCGATGCGCGCCGGAGTCGCGAGCAGCGCGGCGATGTCGACGAGCTCACGATACGCCGGCAGCGGCTCGATCATCTGCGCGCGCTGCGCGCGCAGCAGCGCGCGCACCAGCGCCAGGCGCGCCTCGGGCTCGGCCGGCAGCGTGCCGACCAGCGAGGCGAGCACCGGGTCGAGCAGCGCGGCGCCGATGCCGAGGTGCGCCCTCACCTGCAGCGCCAGTGCCTCGAGCTGCTCGATCAGCACCGGCGTGAAATTCACCACCGCACGCGCAGCCGGGTTGTCCTCGAGGTGCGCCGCCATGTCGGAGTAGTCCTTGAGCGCATGCAGCGCTGTCCACGGCTGCGTGTACTCGCCGGTGAGCGCATCGCAGTACTGCGGCTGGTGCATGTGCCACAGCAGCACGACCGGCAGACGACCCGACATGGAACTAGGCGCCGGCCGCGCGGAGCATCGCGGCGGTCACGAGCACGACGCCTTTCTCGGTCACGAAATAGCGCTCGCGATCGGCCGCGGTATCGATACCGATGCGCGCACCGTCCGGCACATCGCAGCCCTCGTCGAGGATGGCGTTGTTGATGTGGCAGTCCTTGCCGATGTTCACGCCCGGCAGCACCAACGAGCGATGCACCGTGCTGTACTCGTTGACGCGCACGTTCGAGAACAGCAGCGACTCGGTGACGCGTGCACCCGAGACGATCGAACCACCCGCGATCATCGAGTTGATCGCGGTGCCGACGCGCGCGCCGTCGTTCAGCACGAACTTGGCCGGCGGCTGCTGCACCTGGTAGGTCCAGATCGGCCATTCCTCGTCGTAGATGTTGAGTTCGGGCGCGACATGCACGAGTTCGAGATTGGCCTCGTAGTACGCATCGATCGTGCCGACGTCGCGCCAGTAGTTCTGGGCGCGCGTCTTGACGTCCTGGAACGGATAGGCGAACACCTGCATGTCCGGAATCGCGCCGGGAATGATGTTGCGGCCGAAATCGTGCTTCGAATCGGGATCGGCCGCATCGGCGACCAGCAGTTGCTCGAGCAGACGCGTGCTGAACACGTAGATACCCATCGAGGCGAGCGCGCTGTCGGGCTTGCCGGGCACCGGATCCGGATCGGCGGGTTTCTCGGTGAGGCGCGTGACCCGGTTCGATTCGGTCACGGTCAGCACGCCGAAGGCATTCGCGGCGCTCGCGCGCGGCACTTCGACCACCCCGACGGTGATGTCGGCTCCCTTCTCGACGTGGTAGGCGATCATCGGGCCGTAGTCCATCTTGTAGATGTGGTCCCCGGCGAGCACCAGCACGTACTTGGGCCGCAGTTGCAGGATGGCGTCGAGATTCTGGTAGACCGAATCGGCGGTACCGCGATACCAGTGCATGCCGATCTGCTGCTGCGCCGGGATCACGTCGACGAACTCGCCGAATTCGCCGCGCAGGTAGTTCCAGCCGTTCTGCACATGGTGAATCAGCGACTGCGCCTTGTACTGGGTGAGCACCATGATCTGGCGGATGCCGGAGTTCACGCAGTTGGACAGCACGAAATCGATGATGAGGAACTTGCCGCCGAACGGCGCCGCAGGCTTGCAGCGGCTCTCGGTCAGCGGTCCCAGGCGCTCGCCGCGCCCGCCCGCCATGATGACCGCAAGCGCGCCGCTGGTGAGTCGGCTGACGTAACGCCCCGATGATGCGCGTGCGGCTTGCTTGGTCATATGGTAGACGTACGTTTACACCTTTGTGTTTCAGGCGCAACCCGATCACACGCCAAATGTCGAACCCCGACGGATTGCTCGACACGCTCGCGCACGACCTCGGGCGCCTGGCGGACGGGCGCCACCATCATCCGCATGGAGTGCTCGGCCCGCACCGCGAAGGGACCCGGCTCGCCGTCCTGCTGTACCTGCCGCGCGCGCACGACGTGATGCTCGAGGACACGCTCACCGTGCCGCGGGTCGGCCAGACCGATTTCTTCCTGTGGCAGGGCGATGCAGCCCACGTACCGGAGCGCTATCGGCTGCGCTGGCGCGACGCCCACGGGGCCCACTCGCGCCACGACCCTTACGCGTTCGCGCCCGAGCTCGAACCGGCGGCGCTCGAGCGCTTCGGCCGCGGCGCGCACGCTGCGGCATGGGAGCTGCTCGGCGCGGTGCCGCGCGTGCGCGACGGCGTCGCAGGCATGCGCTTCGCGGTCTGGGCGCCGAACGCCGAGCGCGTGAGCGTCGTCGGGCCGTTCTGCAACTGGGACGGCCGCCAGTACCCGCTGTCGGCGCGCGGATCGAGCGGCGTTTTCGAACTGTTCGTGCCGGACCTCGCGCCCGGCGAGCTCTACAAGTTCGAGATCCGCAACCGCGACAGCGGCACGCTCAGCCTGAAGTCCGACCCCTACGCGCGCCGCGCTGAACTGCGACCCGCCACCGCCTCGCGCCTGCCGGCCGCAACGTCATATGCCTGGCAGGACGAGGCCTGGCTGCGCGCGCGTGCCGCGCGCGACTGGCTGCACGCGCCGATGAGCATCTACGAAGTGCACCTCGGTTCCTGGCAGCGCCACGCGGACGGGGGCTTCCCGGGCTACCGCGAACTCGCCGACACGCTGGTGCCGTACGTGCGCGACCTCGGGTACACGCATCTCGAACTGCTGCCGGTCACCGAGCATCCGCTCGACGATTCCTGGGGCTACCAGACGACCGGGTTCTTCGCGCCGACAAGCCGCCACGGCGAGCCGGACGACCTGCGGCACTTCATCGACCGCTGCCATGCCGCCGGCCTGGGCGTGATCCTCGACTGGGTGCCGGGTCACTTTCCGCGCGATGCGCACGGACTCGCGCGTTTCGACGGCGCGCCGCTCTACGAATACGCCGACCCGCGCCGCGGCGAGCATCGCGACTGGGGCACGCTGGTCTTCGACTACGGCCGCAACGAAGTGCGCTCGTTCCTGCTCTCGAGCGCGTGCTGGTGGCTCGAGGAGTACCACTTCGACGGTCTGCGCGTAGACGCGGTCGCCTCGATGCTCTACCTCGACTTCAGCCGCAAGGACGATTTTCTGCCGAACCGCTACGGCGGCAACCACAACCTCGAGGCGATCGACTTCCTGAGGGAGCTGAACGCGCTGGTGCACGCGCGCTGCCCGGGCGCCGTGGTGATCGCCGAGGAGTCGACCGACTGGCCCATGGTCAGCCGCCCGGCGCACGACGGCGGCCTCGGCTTCTCGATGAAGTGGAACATGGGCTGGATGCACGACACCCTCGCCTATTTCCGCCAGGATCCGCTGTTTCGCAGCTACCACCACCAGCGGCTGACGTTCGCGATGATGTACGCGTACACCGAGAACTTCGTGCTGCCGCTGTCGCACGATGAAGTCGTGCATCTGAAGCGCTCGCTGCTCGGGCGCATGCCCGGGGACCGCTGGCAGCAGCTCGCGAACCTGCGCCTGCTGTACCTGTACATGTGGACGCTGCCCGGCAAGAAGCTGCTGTTCATGGGCGGCGAGTTCGCCCAGGACTCGGAGTGGAACTTTGCCGCCGCGCTGCCGTGGTCGCTCGCCGACGATCCGGCGCACGCCGGGGTGCGCCAGCTGGTCCGTGACCTGAACCGGCTGTATGTCGGCGACCCGAGTCTGCACCGTTACGACTTCGAACCGCGGGGTTTCCAGTGGCTGGATTGCGACGACGCCGCCAGCTCGATACTGGTGTACGTGCGACGCAGCGACGAGCACTTCGTGGTCGTCGCGCTGAACTTCACGCCCGTGCCGCGCATCGCGCTGCGCATCGGCGTACCCGAGGCGGGCAGCTATCGCGAGATCCTGAATTCCGACTCGCAGTACTACGGCGGCAGCAACCTCGGCAATCCGCTGCCGCTCCCCGCCACACCGACGCCGCATCGCGGCCAGCCCTGCTCGCTCGAGATCACGCTGCCGCCGCTCGGCGGCGTGGTGCTCAGGCGAGACGCTTCATGAGCCCCATCCAGTAAGGATGCGTGAGCAGCGGGTGCGCCGGACGCACCCGCACTTCGATCGCGTACTGCCCGTTCGCCGCCACGGGCACGTCGATCGCAAAAACCTGCGCACCCTCGCCCGTGGTCTCCCCGGTAGGCGTGAACGCGAGGTTCAAGTGGCCGTCCCGCGGCTGCTCGCGATACGAGGTGAGCAGCGGCTCATCGTCCGGCGGCCTCGGCAGGCGCCGCTTGCCCACGAGCTCGACCGCGACCTCGTCGGGGGCGAGCCCGGCGAGCTGCACGGCCACCCTCATCTGCAGGCGACCGAACAGGTCGATCTGCGGCGGCGGATCGCTGACACGCACCAGGGCCACCCGCGGCCAGGCCGCGCGCACGCGCTGCTTGAATTCCGTGAGCGCGCGCGCGCCGGCGTAACCGTCCGCGGCGAGCGCGGCACCGAGGCGCGCGGCCGGCCGATAGATCCCGTCGGCGTAATCGTTGACGACGCGACCCATGTTGAACGCGGGTATCACCGTCGCCATCGCGTGCTTGCTCTTGCGCACCCACTCGACCGGAAAGCCGCTGCCGTTGCGGGAGTAGTAGAGCGGCAGCACCTCTTCCTCGAGCGTGTCGAGCACGTTCTCGGCTTCGAGCGCGTCGCGGCGTGCGGCATCCTGCACGGGGACCGGCGAGAGGCCCCAGCCGTTCTCGCCATCCCAGGCCTCGGTCCACCAGCCGTCGAGGATCGACAGGTTGAGCGTGCCGTTGGTGGCGGCCTTGATGCCCGACGTTCCGCTCGCCTCGAGCGGCGCGATCGGATTGTTGAGCCACACGTCGCAGCCGGATACGAGCGCGCGGCCAAGCTGCATGTCGTAGTCGTCGAGGAACAGGACGCGTCCGGCGAATTCCGGTGTCAGCATCAGCTGCTTGATCTCGCGCAGCACGGCCTTGCCCGGCTCATCCGCCGGATGCGCCTTGCCGGCGAACAGCAGCACCATCGGTCGCGCGCTGTCGTTCACCAGGCGCGCGAGGCGCGCGCGGTCGCGCAGCAGCAGCGAGGCGCGCTTGTAGGTCGCGAAGCGCCGGGCGAAACCAATGGTCAGCACGTCCGGACGCTCCGGATCGATCCATCGCGAAGTTTGGCGCCATTGCGCGCCGCTCATGCCCTTGGTCGCGAATTCGGCCTTCAGGCGCTCGCGCACCATTGCGAACATGCGCGATTTGACGTCCTGCGCGGCGACCCAGAACGCCTTGTCCGGTACGTGTTCGAGCGTCGCCCACAGGCTGCTGTCGGACAGGCGCCCGAGCCAGTCGCGTGACAGGTGCTGGTCGAAGAATTCGGCCCAGGTCTGGTGCAGGAAAGTCGGCACGTGCACGCCATTGGTGACGAAACCGACCGGGTTCTCCTGCGCCGTCAGTTCGGGCCAGTGCTTCGCGCACAGCTTCGCGGATTCGCCTCGATGCACGCGGCTCACGCCGTTCACATGGCGCGTGCCCGCGAGCGCGAGCCAGGTCATGTTGAATTCATGCGGCGCATCCGGCGCGCGCCCCAGTGCCAGCACGCGATCGGCGGGCCAACCCAGGCTGTCGAGGTAGCTGGAGAACTGTTCGCGCACCAGGTCGTGCGGGAAGCTGTCGTGGCCCGCAGCGACGGGCGTATGCGTCGTGAAGGCACACTGCGCGGCGACCGCCTCGAGCGCAACGTCGGCAGGCAGCCCGTTGCGGACCTCCTCGCGCATGCGTTCGAGGATCAGGAACGCGGCATGGCCCTCGTTCAGGTGCCACACTGCGGGCGCGAGGCCCAACGCGCGCAGCGCACGCACGCCGCCGATGCCGAGCACCATTTCCTGGCGGATGCGCGTCACGCGATCGCCGCCGTAGAGCCGATGCGTGATGTCGCGATCGACCGGTGCGTTGTCCTCGCAGTTCGTGTCGAGCAGGTAGACGGGCACGCGCCCGGCCTGGGCAGACCACAGGCGCGCGTGCACCGGGCGACCCGCGATGTCGATCGTGACACGCAGCCAGGTGCCGTCCGCGTTGCGCACCGGTTCGACCGGCAGGTCGCGCGGATCGTGGTCCTGGTAGACCGCGTGCTGCACGCCGTCGCTGTCGACGGTCTGCACGAAGTAACCCTGGCCGTACATCAGGCCGATCGCGACGAAGTTCAGCCGCTCATCGCTCGCGGCCTTGCAGTGGTCGCCGGCAAGGATGCCGAGACCGCCCGAGTAGATCGGGAAGCTTTCGTGGAAGCCGTATTCGGCGCAGAAATACGCCACCAGCGGCGCATCGCTCGGCGCGGCCGCCTGCGCGAGGTAGGCATCGAAGGTCGCAAGGACCTGACCGTAACGTGCGACGTACACGGGATCCGCCGCCGCGCGATCCAGGGCCTCCTGCCCCACGCACCGCAGAAGCAGTTTGGCGTTGCCGCTCGTCTGCGCCCAGAGCCCGGCATCGAGGTCCTCGAACAGCGAGCGCACCGGGCGATGCCAGCTGAAGAACAGGTTCCCGGCGAGTTCCGGCAATCTTTGCAGCTTTTCGGGGATTTTAGCCGTTATTTCTATGAAGATTGACGAAGTCATGGGCGATTTCTGGCCTGGGTCCCTCAGCGGGACGATTGCGATGTCGGTCGGCGGCGAGTTTAGCAGGACTCGCGCCTACCATTGACTGCGCAGTATTGTTCACATTACAGTACTGGCAAATGGACGATAGCAGCGCACGCAAGTTCCAGAAGGACCTCAACGGAGGGCTGGTCGCGCTCGTCCTGCTGTCGGTGCTCGACCAGGCCAGGGGCGAGCTCTACGGCTATGAGATCGCCAAGCAGCTGCAGCGCGCCGCGGACGGCGAGCCCCTCTTCAAGGAAGGCACCATCTACCCGGTGCTGCGGTCCCTGTCGGCGAGCGGCCTGCTCTCGAGCCGCATCGAGCCCTCGCTGAGCGGACCGCCGCGCAAGTATTACCGCATCACGGATTCCGGCGGGATGGTGCTCGGTGAATGGCGGGCCATCTGGCAGCAAACGCGGAATTTCGTCGACCGCTTCACTTCGTAAGGAATATCGACATGAACAGGACAGCACCGCGCTCCATTGACGCATACCTGAAACAGCTGCGCGAAGCGCTGGCGGACGCCGACCCGTCACTGGTGCAGGACGCACTTTACGATGCCGAGGAGTATCTGCGTGCCGAGCTCGGCGCGCACCCCGGCAAGTCCGAATCCGACGTGCTCGAATTGATCGCGAGCACCTACGGCGCGCCCGACGAAGTCGCCGCGGCTTACCGCGACACGGAGGTCAAGGTGGCCGCCGCCCTGCACACGCCCCGCCCCGCCCCGGGCGGCGGCGCCTGGCGACGCTTCTTCAGTGTGTATTCAGACCCGCGCGCCTATGCTTCGCTCTTCTACCTTTTCCTGGCGCTCGCCCTTGGCATCTTCCACTTCACTTTCACGGTGGTCGGCCTGTCGCTGTCGGCCGGCCTCGCGATCCTGATCATCGGCGTGCCGTTCTTCCTCGCCTTCATCGGCCTCACACGGGTCATCGCGCTCGCCGAGGGCCGCCTGCTCGAGGCGGTGTCGGGCGAGCGCATGCCGCGACGCCCCCTGCACCCCGGAGCGAAGCTTTCGTTCTGGACCCGCATCCTCGAGATGCTGCGCGATGCGCGCACCTGGACCACGATCGCCTACCTCATCCTCGCGCTGCCGCTCGGCATCATCTACTTCACGATCGCGGTGACCGGCATGGCGCTCGGCCTGTCGCTGACCTTCGCGCCAGTCTTCGAGATCGGGCGTCGCCTCGGCTGGTTCGACGTCGCCGCCGACATCCATTTCAGTCCCGCCTGGCTCGCCTCGCCCTGGCTGCTGCCGCTCGCGATCGCGCTCGGCGTCGTGATCATCACGCTGCTGATGCACGCCGCGCGCTTCATCGGCCGAGTGCACGCGCGCTTCGCGAAGCACATGCTGGTGATCGGCTGATGCGCGTGAAGTGGCCCGCACCTGCGCTCGCGCTCGTGATGGCCGCCTGCTCGGCGTCGGACGTCCCCGATGCCGGACCCGCGGCCGAGCAGGCCGCGGCCGCCACGGCGGGCTGCCTCGCCAGCGGCGACGGCTACCTGCGCGCCCGCATTCGCGGCGCGCTCGACCTCGACATCGACTGGCGCAATGGCGACATCGAGTGCACCGGTGGTCCGCGCCCCGACGGCAGTGGCCTGCGCGTCACGTTTGCGGGACCCGAGCAGAGCGACGGGCGCCGGCTGCGCTTCGTCTTCGGCATCGCGCAGGCGGCCGAGGGCATCGCCGCACAGGGCCTGCCGGTGAACCTCACGGTGATCTTCGAAGGCGAGCGACGCCTGTTCGCGACGCAGGGCGACGACAAGTGCACGGTCGATGCGCTCACCCAGCAGCGCACCGGCCCGCTCGGCGGCGGGTCGCGCAGCTGGCGGATCGAGGCGCGCGGCTTCTGCACCGAACCGGCGTCCACGCTGCAGGGCGACGAGCGATTGCTCGTGACGCGCTTCGATTTCGCGGGGAAGATCGATATAGAGGGCGAGAGCCCGTTCACAGGTACGGAAAGCCATGCAAGCTGAAATTCGCCGGTCGCGCTCTGCAGCGCGCGCCCCGTTGCTCGCCGCAGCGGCACTCCTCGCCGTGCTCGCGAATGCGGACACCGGACTCGAGGATCTCGACGCCTTTCCGCGCGCGAGTGTCGAGATCACTTCGGGAGAGCGGGTGCATCGTTTCGATGTGTGGGTCGCCGACACGCCCGAGCGCCAGGCACAGGGCCTGATGTACGTGCGCGATCTCGATGCGGGCTCCGGCATGCTGTTCGTGCACGCGGCGCCGCGCGAGGTATCGATGTGGATGAAGAACACTTACATCCCGCTCGACATGCTGTTCATCGATCGCGGCGGCCGTATCGTGCGCATCGCGCACGAGACCACGCCTCACTCGCTCGATTCGATCCGGTCGGGCACACCGGTCACGCGAGTGCTCGAAATTCGCGGCGGCGAAGCGGCGAGACGCGGAATAGCGGTCGGGGACCGTGTCCGCACCAGGTCGTAGTTTTGATACAACAAATCGACCCGAGAGTGGCATTCCGTAAACAGTCTGGCTAGAATTTTGCACCGGTTGACGCAACCCCACAGGCTCAAGTTAACGAGTCTCATGCGCAACATCCCCAAAGCCACAGTGAGATCAACATGAACAACAACGTCTCGTTGACGTGCGTTGCGGCGGCATTGCTGCTCGCGTCGCTCCCGGCAGCGGCCGCACCGCCCGCTCCCAGCTGGTACATCGCCCCCGAAGCCATCTACATGTGGGCCGACCGCGATCGCCTCGCCGACGACGAGATCGGTGGACAGATCGCATTCGGTCGCTCGTTCAGCGACAAGTGGGACGCGGAACTGGCATACAGCCGCGTGAGCACCGATGCGCTGGGCAACTCGGGCCTCGACATCGACAGCGTCTTCCTCAACCTGCACCGCGTGTTCTACCGTGACTCGCGCATCTCGCCGTTCCTGAAGCTCGGCTACGGCTACGTCGACGCCGATTACGGCGGCGGCGCACTCGCCGGCGAGAAGGTCGAGTCGTGGACTCTTGCCTACGGCCTCGGGCTGCTCGCGAACCTGAAGGTGGACACCGCGCAGGGCACCGCCCTCGCGCTGCGCGCCGAGATCTACGGTCTGTACTCGACCGAGACCGCGCCGCCGAACCGCGATCACCTGAACGACACCGTTGCGGGCATCGGCCTGCAGTACCAGTGGGGCGCGCCCGTGGTGGTACCGGTTGCGGCGCCGGTCATCGGCGACAGCGACGGTGACGGCGTCAACGACGACCTCGACAGGTGCCCCGGAACACCGAGCGGCACACCGGTCGATGCCCGGGGTTGCGAGCTCGACAGTGATGGTGACGGCGTCGTCGATCGCCTCGACAAGTGCCCGGGCACGCCCGCGGGCGCCAAGGTGGACGCCAACGGCTGCGAGCTGGATGGCGACGGTGACGGCGTCGTCGATCGCATCGACCAGTGCCCGAATACGCGCGCCGGCGAAAAGGTCGACGAGGTCGGCTGCTCGTTCGCATTGCGCCTCGAGGTGTACTTCGATACGGCGTCGGCCGAGATCAAGCCGGAATCGTTCCGTGACCTCGACCTCGCCGTGAGCCTGATGCAGCGCAATCAGACCGTGCGCGGCACGATCGAGGGCCACACCGACGATCGCGGCACCGAGGCGTACAACCTCGAACTGTCGAAGCGTCGCGCCGCCTCGGTGCGCCAGTACCTGATCGACAAGGGCGTGGCAGCGAGCCGCCTCGAGTCGGTGGGTTATGGCGAGAGCCGTCCGGAAGCGGACAATGCAACCGCTGAAGGTCGCGCGCAGAACCGCCGCGTGGTGCTGGTCCGGTCGGATCGATAAAGCGCCCGTTTGCTGCGACGAAGACCCGGTGCCGCGAGGCGCCGGGTCTTTTTTATGCATGGTCGCCGCGGCAAAGTGTCCGCATGCTCGACCTGCCGGGACAGCCATGCATCGACAAGTCGCGACTGATCGGCGGCTGCATCCGCCTGCCGCTCGCCGTCGATGCGGCACGGCTGGCCGCCGAAGTCGCGGCGCTGCCGGCCTCGCTGTGGGGCACGCAAGGCGGTCGTGTCGGCGTGCATCGCCCGGCCGAGGCGATCTTCCTGCGCGGGCATGCGCCCGCCGAGGGCGAGCTGCCGATCGACGATCGCGCGCCGCTTGCGCTGCTGCCCTACGCGCGCGAGATCGTGACGACACTGATTGCGGCCCCCGTGCAGCGCTGCCTGCTGGCACGCCTGCCGGGTGGTGCGGTGATCGACCTGCACATCGACCAGGCGCCCTACTTCGCCAAGACTATTCGCATCCATGTTCCGGTCGTGACGCACGACGAGGTGTGGATGCTCGCCGGTGGGCGGCGCTACCGGATGGCCGCCGGTGAGGTCTGGGCGCTCGACAACAGCGCACCGCATGGCGTGCGCAACGGGCACGCAACGCTCTCCCGCACCCACCTGATCGCCGACTTCCTGCCCTCGCCGCCGCTGCTCGCGCTGCTCGCGAAGGGCGCGCGCGGTCTCGGCCTTGCCGGATGATCCTCACGCCGCGCTTCGTCTTCCTGCACCTGCACAAGTCGGGCGGCAGCTTCGTCAACGAGGCCCTGCTGCGCCACGAAGCCGGCGCGAGCCAGTACGGCTACCACCTGCCGCGCAGCGCCATCCCGGCATCGCATGCGCGGCTGCCGGTGCTGGGCCTCGTGCGCAATCCGTGGAGCTACTATGTGTCGTGGTATGCGTTTCAGCGCGCGCGCCCGCGCCCGAATGCACTGTTCGGCGTGCTGGCCGACGGCGGGCGGGCGGACTTTGCCGCGACGATCCGCAACATGCTCTCCCTCGGCGAGCACGATGCGTTACTCGATCGCGTGATCGCTGCGCTGCCGGCGCAGTACGCGAACCATGGACTCAATCTCCCGGGTCCCGCGCTCGCCGCGATCCGCGGCACGGGCCTCGGCTTCTACTCCTGGCTCTACCAATACCTCTACGGCGCGCCCGTGGGCCTGCACATTGCGCGCATGGAAGTGCTGCGCACCGAGCTGCCGCAGGTCATGGCTGAGGCCGGCGTGCCGGCCGGTGCAGCGCTTGGCGAGTTCCTGCGCACGAGCGCACCGCGCAACGTCTCCGCGCATGGCCCGGCGGCGGATTACTACGATGCCGACCTGCGAGCACTCGTCGGACGTCGCGACGCCGCGCTCGTCGAGCGGTACGGATACGTCGCCGACTGAAACCCATCGGGCTCGAGCCTGCGCAATCGATCCCACACGGACGTGATCGAGGGCAGCACGCCGAGCACTTCGGCCTCGCGCCGCCGCCACTTGTCGGGCGCCGGCGCGGTGTGCGTGTAGCGCGACAGCGGCAGCGCGCCCTGCACACGGATCTCCAGCGCCGCGTCGAACTCGATGCCGGCGAAGCGGCACAGGCGCTCGATGGTGGCGCGTGGATCGGCGACCAGATCCTCGTAACTCACCGCCGTCCAGCGCGCGTGCGGCAGCTGCTCGAGGTCCTCGAGCGCGATGCGATTGGCGCTCTCCCACTGGAACGCGGCGATCTCGGCGAGCGGCCGGCCACGCATCGTGCGCCACCCGGGTGGCAGCAGCAGCGACCACGGCCCGTCGAAGCCGTCGAGGCCGTTGTAGGTTTTCCACCCTCCCGCTTCCCATGCCTCGATGATGCTCGCGAGGTTGCCGTGCGGATCGCGCCACAGGAAGATGAACTGCGCGTCGGGAAACAGCCGATTGATGAATGGCACGCGCAGCGCGTTCCTGGGCGTCTTCTCGAGGAACCTGAGCGGGGCGTCATCGGCGACCCGGCGCCCCGCGGCATCGACGCGTCGCTCCGCGAGTTCCGTGATGATGCGGGCGGCGATCGCATCGCTCGCATGCTCCGCGGTGAGCCGGTTCGACTCGACTCCCGGCGCACCGGGGCGCAGAGCCGCGAGACCCTCGATCAGCCACGGCGCCTCGCCGCCGAGCGTCGCCACATCGTGGCTCGCCGCGAGGGTCTCGAACAGCAGCGTGCTGCCCGAACGGGGTGCCGCGATGATGAACACCGGGCGCGCGGGCCGGCGCGCAATGACGCGCGCGAGCGACAGCGCCGGCCGCAGCACGCGGGCTTCGAGAACCTGGTTCGACGCGACGCGATTCGTCGCCATGACGAGTCCTGCGCCGGATTCCTGCGCCCGCGCGCGCACCACATCGAGCAGACGCTCGAATTCCGTCCAGCCCGGCGCCGACTGCGCGTGCAGGGCGTAGAGCTGCCGCCAGTCGCGGCACAGCGCATCGAGCAGGGCGTGGTACCGGGCGAGGCGCGTGGCCGCGCCGGGCGAATCCTCGAGCGCAGCGAGCTCCGCACGCAGGTCGAGCACCAGCAGCTCGAGTTCGCCCGGCGACATGACACAGGGCTCCGGTGCCTGCTCCGTCAGCGGCATCGCATCGCGACCGGGATCGAACTGCAGCATCGGCGCGCCCGGATCCTGCGAACCGGTCTGCCGCGTCGCGCTCTGTTGCACGAACTGCCAGAACGCGGCGCTGCCGGAGGTATCGGCGACCAGGTGGATGCGCGGCTGCGTGCCGCCATGCTCGACGCGATGCAGGCGCCAGGTGTCGAAGATCCACGCCTCGCCGGTGGCCATGTGCACGGACTCGCCACCGCAGTGGAAGCGCACCTCGGGCTCGGTCACGATCGGCACGTGCAGCCGCACGCGGCTGAACCAGTGATGATTGATGTCGGCATGCTCGGGCACGCTCGCGCCCGGCGCGAGGCGCAGCAGCCGCGAGCGACTCCACACCACCCCGAAACTCGCGAGCACCTGGCGCAGGTAGGGCATGCGCGCGAGCTGCGGCGTCGCCAGCATGCGCCCGGACACCGCATCATTCTCGCCGCCATCGACCGAGATGAGGCGCAGCGCGCTGTTGCCGGGAATGCCGTCCGGATGGCTCACCCAGGCATCGGCCGGCAGCGCCTCGACCTCCTCGCGCAGTCGCTGCGCGTCGAACCGCACGGCAAGGCGCTGGAAGGGCTGCGGGAGACGCATCTACGCGGCCTCCATCGTGCTGCGAAACTCGCCGATGGCCTCGACCAGCGCGGCGAGCGCCAGGCGCTCGACCTCGGTCAGGTGCGGATTCCACACATCGAAAATCAGCACCACACGCATGGCTGCGCTCCGGTTCCACGCCTCGTGTTCGTAGGTATCGTCGAACACGACGACTTCGCCCTCGCGCCATGCGTGCAGGTGGTCGGCGACGCGCAGCGCGCAGTCCGGCGGCACGATCAGGGGCAGGTGCGCGACGACGCGCGTGTTGGTGACGCCGCGATGGGGCAGCAGATGCGTGCCGGGCGTGAACACCGAGAACAGCACTTCCGGTCCGTGCCCGGGTACGCGCGACAGCGGCAACGCATCCAGGGCGCGCGTCGTGGCCGGACAGCGCAGGCAGTTCTCCTCGCGCCGCTCACCGTGGCGATGAAAGTAGTAGCCGTTCCAGCCCGGCGCCCCATGATGGCCGCGCAGGTTGTCGCGTTCGAGCGCCTCCGAATCGAACACGCGCTCGCGGCCCGTGGCCTCTGGCAGCAGCGCCTCGAGTTCCCCGCGTATGGCGGTGTACTGCTCCTCGAGGGGCCCGATCCACCCGAACAGGGCACGATCGAGGATCGGTGCGGCCGGCAAGCCCGGAAAGGCGAGGAAGGTGGGCTGCTGCCGCGGGTCGTCCGGCTGCGCGCGCTCTTCCCGGAGATAGATGCGCAGCGCCCGATGCACGCGCTCGAGCGCCGCGCGCCCATACTGCGCGGCCAGCGGCTCGAGCGTCTGCGCCAGCATGGCGCGGCGCCCGTTGCGCACGGCCCGAGCAGCGCGCTCGACGAGCGGCTGCAGTCCCGAGGGAGTAGTCGCGGCATCGAGCCAGCGCCCCTGCGCCTGCGCATCGCGCAGCGCACGTGCCCACTGCCACAGCGCGCGCCCGCCCTGCCCCGCACGCTCGAGTGCCGCGCCGTAATTGAGTCGCGCCAGGTGGAAGCCCGGCGCAAGTGCAAGCGCGCTGTCATACCACGCGAGGGACGCGATGATATTGCCGCCCATTTCGTGCGCCCGCGCGAGGTGATAGCGCACGATCGTGTCGGCGGGATCGACCCGCGATGCATGGGTCAGCTTGGCGATCGCGCGCACCGCATCGCCACGCCGCAGCGCCGCGACCGCCACGACCTTGAGCGCCTCGACGTCGTCGGGATGGGTCTCGAGCCGCAGCATGCAGGCCTGTTCGGCCGCCAGCACGTTGCCCGAACGGAACATCTGCAACGGTTCGCCGCGTGGTGCGCTCATGTGCGCCGGCCTGTGCTAGCTTGGTGGCCGCCATGGCGCTCGCCGACCTTCGCCATTACATACGCACCTACGACGATTCCCTCGATGCGGCGCTGTGCGCGCGCATGATCGCCTCGTTCCACGGCCTCGAGCGCTTCCACGCGGAGAACGGCGCCAACGTGCGCCGCGGCCTCGAAGAGTCGCGCTGGACCGAACTCAACGTGAGCCGCTACGCCGATGCCGCGTTCCTCGGCATGTTCCGACGCACGATCGAAGCGGCGCTCGCGCGTTACAACGCCGATGTGGGCCTCGGGATCGCCGTGCCGGATTCCGGGACGAACTCGGACCTCGTGATGAAGCGCTACCGGCCCGGGGGCGGCGAGAAGTTCCAGCTGCATTTCGATGCCGTCAACCATGTCGCGAATCGCTACCTCGTAATGCTGTGGTACCTGAACGATGTCGCCGAGGGCGGCGAGACCCGCTTTCCGCAGCTCGACTTCGCCATCGCGCCGCGCGCCGGACGCCTGCTGGTGTTTCCGCCGTACTGGATGTACCAGCACGAAGGCGTGCCGCCCGCCTCGGGCGACAAGTACATCGTCTCGACCTACCTGCTCTTCACCGCTCATCCGGCGTCATAGCCCCAGCGTTCGAGCAGCGGCGCGAGCAGCGGAAGCGCCGGCTCGAAGTGGCGCCGGTACGCCTGCCAGCGACCCACCGCCCTGGCATTCACCGGCTGCACGACCTGCGAGTAGCTCGGCGTGCTGATGAAGGCCTTGCCCAGCGCGTGCTCGGCCGGCGCGAGCAGGGCGTCGTGCCATGGCAGATCGAGAAACGCAGCCAGCGCGCGCACCTCGCGCTCGAAATCGGTGACGAGCCCCTCGTAGCGCAATTCATGCACATTCGCCTGCAGTGTCGCCTGCTCGCGGTACCAGAAGTCGAACGCCTTGCGGAAGGCGGCCGCGAGCCGCGGCAGGTCGGCGCACAGCAGCGCGAACTCGGGCGCCGTGAAGTGCTGCATGTGACAGCTGAGCAGCACATCGCAGGGATGTCGGATCGCGAGGATCACCCGGGCGTGCGGGAAGAGGCGCCGGATCGCCGGCAGGCGCAACAGGTTGAGCGGGTTCTTGTCGACGAGGCGCTGACCGGGGGCCAGCGCGCACTTCTGCCGCGCGCGCTCGAAGTAGCGGCGGCGTATCGCCTCGAGATCGGCCGGCGCGATGACGGCGAGCCGGTCCGGATAGCACCCGCCGGCGGCCGCCAGTTCCTCGAGCGCATGCTGCAGGCAGGGCTGCTCGTCCATCGAGACGAGGTGCGGGTGGGCGTCGAGGACCTGTTCGAGCAATGTCGTGCCCGAGCGCGGGAAGGCGACGATGAAGACCGGGCTGTCCGCCGCGGCCGGCGCGCCCCTCGTATCCCACGCCGCGACGTCCTGGCGCTCACTGCCACGATCGGCGATCGCGAACGTCGGCGCGCCGCGCAGCGCGTGCAGGGGCGCCGCCAGCGACACCTGCCGAAGCTGCGAGCGGTGCGCCTCGCCGAGTCGTTCCCAGGCCTCATCGGTGCGGCCCGCGGCATCGAGCGAGCGCGCGAGCGGGAACAGGTCGTAGTGACGCCGATGCGCACCCGTCTCGAGCGCCAGCGCCCGCTCGAAGTGCGCGATGGCCTCGGCGTGTCTGCCGGCGCGTTGCGCAATCCTGCCTTCTGCGGAGCTCAATGCCGCCGTCGGCGCCGCACCGTGCCGGTGGCGCAGCGCGGCCAGCACCGCGCCGGCGTCGGCGAGCCGGTTCGCACGCTCGAGCATGTGCACCAGCGTGAGGCCCGATTGCAGCTCGAGGTCCGGCAGTGCCATCAGGCGCGACATCGCCGCCGCGGCGAGCGCCGACTCGCCGGCGCCCTGCAGGCGCTGGCCGGCATCGGCCACCTGCGCAGGCGGCAGGGCCGCGAGCAGCTGCTCGTCGGCGAGGGCGCGCACGCCCTCCTCCGTGTGCCCCGATTCGAAGCACGCATTCGCATACTGCAGGCGCATCGCCGCATCCTGCGGTGCGAGTGACACGCCGCGCGCCAATACCGCGCGCGCCGACTCGTAGTCGAGCCGGTCGAGGTGGGTGAGCCCGACGTTGTAGCAGAACGCGGGCGAGAAGCCGCCGAGCGCGTGCGCACGCGCATACGCGCGCAAGGCATCGTCATAGCGCGCGAGTCCGCGCAGCGCCGTGCCGAGGTTGAGCCAGTGCGCGGCGCGCGTCGGTTGTAGTTCCGTCAAGTGGCGGAATACCGACTCGGCCGTATCGTAGCGCCCCCCGGCGTGCGCCGCGGCACCCACCATCGTGAGTGCCGCGACGTCGCCGGTCCCCGCAGGCTTCAGAACTTCTGCGTCACGCCGAGATACCACTGCCGCCCCAGCACGTCGTAGGTCGAGACGTCCGTGTTCGCGTTCGTCACGTTGTTCTGGTAGAAGAACGGCGGCTCCTCGTCGGTCAGGTTCTGCACGCCGGCCTGCAGTCGCGTGTTCGACGCGAAGCTGTAACCGAGCGTGAGATCGAGATAAGTCACCGACGGGATGTCGAGCGCCTGGTCGGGGATCCTGCCGTCGGCATCCTTGATCGTGAGGCTGTCGAAGTAGCGTGCGGTCAGCGCGCCGTCGAAGCCTCCGAACGTCCAGCCGACGCCGGCCACCCCGCGCCACTTGGCGTAGTTGCCGTACTGCGGATCGTAGGTGCCTGCGACTTCCACCGGCGGCGCACCGGGCACCGGGACGCTGGTGAAGCTGTTGATGCGGGTCGCTTCGAGCTGGAATGTCCAGCTGCCGATCGGTGTATCGCGCAGCGCATAGCGCACGCCCACGTCGACGCCGTCCGTCTCCAGCGTGCCGAGATTGACCGTCGGCAACTGAAACACCTGAAATTGACCGGCGCTGGGGCCCGACTCGAAGCGGAACATCAGGTCGCAGAAATCGGTATCGCCGTTCTGCACGCACTGATCCGCCGCGAAGTTCGGGTCGATCGCGGTGATGATGTCGTCAATCTTGTACCGCCAGTAATCGACATTGAACGACAGGCCGCGAATCAGGCTCGAGTCGTACACGAACCCGGCCGTCAGCACGTCACCCGTTTCCGGCTTGAGCAGATCGTTGCCGGTCAGCAGGCCCGTGATCTGGCTGTTCGGCTGCTGGAAGCCCGTGTCCGGCGCGACACCCACGCAGGCGAGCGCGAGATTCGGGTTGGCGGCGAGCTGCGCCGAGGTGAGCCCGGCGCACGGATCGTTGAAGGTCGCGGCGGTCTGGGTCGGCGCGAGCGACAGGTCGACGATCGTCGGGGCCCGGAAGACCTCGGCGTAGGACGCGCGCAGCAGCAGGTCCCTGACCGGGCGATACTCGAGCTTCGCCTGGAAGGTCGTGTCGTCGCCGATCGTGTCCTTGCTGTAATCCGAATAGCGCACGCCGGCGGTGAGGTTCAGGGCCTGGACCCCGGGCAGGTCCGCGAGCAGCGGCACGAACAGCTCGCCGAACAGCTCGCGCACGTCGTAGTCCGCCGCGCCATTGCCGGTACAGGTCTCCTGTGCCAGCAGGCAGGTGAGGAACAATGGCGCCTCGCCGCGCGTCAGCGCGTCGGTCTCGAACACGCCCTCCTGCTCGCGGTACTCCGCCCCGACGGCCGCCTTGATTGCGCCCGCCGGCATCTCGAACAGGTCGCCATTGAGTCCGGCCGAGAACTGCGAACTGCGGAACGTGTAGTCGGTGCGGTAGTTGGTCGAGATGCCGTTCAACGCTGCGATCTGCGCCGGATCCTCAAGGTTGAAGATGTTGATCGGTGTGCAGCCGGCGATGATCGCCCCGGGTGTGCCGCAATGCTCCCCGTCCGCGTCGACGAACGAAGGCCCGAGCGCCTGGTTCAGCTTGTCCTTCAGCAGGTAGCCGCTGATGTTGGTGCTCTGGCCCATGTGGCCGATGCCTGCATTGACATCCCATTGCCACGTCGAGGCGAACTCGCCACGCAGGCCGGCATTGGCGAAGAGCTGGTCGGAACGCACCTTGCTGCGCCGGTTGCCGAGCGACTCCAGGCGCGCGCGCATGGCCGGGTTGTCGCCCGCGCCGCCGCCGAAGTCCGTCCCGAACGGGTTGTAGATGCTGTCGGCCGAGATGATCGTGTCATCGGCGACCGCGTCGAACGGCAGCGAGGCGATCGCAAAACCCGAGCGTGTCTGGTTGTAGACGACCTGGCCGTACGCCTCCGCCATGTCGTTGATCTCGTAGTTCACGTTCGTGAACAGGCTCCCGCGCTCCTGCGGGGTCATCAGCAGATTGAACGGCTGGTAGTTGTACAGGTCGCCCGGGATGTCGAAGCAGCGGAAATCCGCGAGCGAAGTGCCGGGCGCGCCGTCGGTGCGCGTCAGGAACGGGTTGTCGCAGCCGAACTGCGCCTGCGTCGCCGCGTCGACCTGGATGAAGCCGGTCGGCGTGCGGGACGAACCGCCCGCGGTCACGACGCCGCCATAGAGGTACAGCGCGGTGGCCGAGAACGCCCGGTCACCGGCCGAGACCTTCTCCTGCCTGTTGTAGTTCGCGCCGAACACGATGCCCAACTGGTCGGTCTGGTTGCCGACCGTGAGGCTCACCGAGGTGCGCTCGCCATCGCTCTCGCCGGTCTGGCCGTACTGCGCGCCGATCTCCGCGCCGTCGAAATCGCGCCGCGTGATGAAATTGACTACGCCCGCGATGGCGTCCGAGCCGTAGATCGCGCCGGCGCCCTCCTTCAGCACCTCCACGCGCTCGATCATGTTGATCGGCAGCATGTTGATGTCCACCGCCGAGGTCTGCGTGTTGCCGTAGACGCCGACGCGCCGGCCGTCGACCAGCACCAGCGTGCGCTGCGCGCCGAGGCCTCGCAGTTCGACATTCGACTCGCCGGTGCCGCCGCCGTTGTTGACGGCCGGGTTGGTCGCCGCACCCGCGACGGTCGGCAGCCGCTGCAACACGTCGCCCATGGTCGTGAGTCCGGTCCTGGAAATATCCTCGGCGGAAATCGTGAGCACCGGGCTCGCCGTTTCGGTGTCGAGGCGCCGGATGCGCGACCCGGTGACGATGACGGTATCGATGTCGTCCGTATCCGTGGTGGCCTGGTCCTGCGCCTGCGCCGCAGTGGGCAGGGCGACTGCCGCCGCGGCGCCCGCGCCCGCCATCATCGACAGGCGCACGGCGTGGCGCACCAACGGATTGGTCTCTGGGGAAATCATGAAACTGCCTCCTGCTGTCACGTGACCTGCTCCACGTGCGACGCAAGCTAGCAGCGGGAAGTTCTGTCCGGGAACGGCACTTGCGACGAAACAACGCAGAAAACGCGATGAAGCGAGGTGTCGTACCCTGGAAGCAACAGTGCAGGATCAGCCGCGGATGCGGATTTCGGCGAGGCGGAAGTCGATCACCACCGTATCCATGGCACCGAGCACGTCCATGCCGATGATCAGTGCCGGCACATCGTTCAGCCCCCACAGGTCAAAGACATGGAAGTCGCCGAAGGCAGCGACGACGTCCCGGAAAATGACGCGGTCCGCCAGGATGTCCGGCACGGCGGCGACGTCGCCAGTCATCGTGGCCTCGGTCGTGCCGTACACCATGGTTTGCCGGCCCCGGTCATCGGCGCTCAAGGCCGCCTGCAGTGCGCGATTGCCGAGTGTCTTCTGCGCGCCCGTGTCGAAGACCGCCAGCGCGGGCACCCGACCCACGCGAACCTGCGCGCCGAGCAGCCCGCCCTTGACGCGCTCGGCGCGGATCCGCAGATCATCGCCACGCTCGAAGCGCGAGCGACCGATCCTGACGATGTCGCGCCTGAAATCGACGAACAGACGCTGTTCGCGCAGGCCCGCGACACCGAGGATGCCGTCGGCTTCGCCCATCAGGTGCGGCAGCACCACGGGCGCCTGCAGGTCATCGAGCACGAGCTCGCCCGCATGCACGCGGGTGAGTTCGACCACCGGGACTTCGGCGCTGCCGGTCACGCCGTTCAGGATGACGGTCGGCGCGCTGACGTAATCGATGCCGAGCCGCGTCGCGACCTCGGTCGTGATCGTGGTGCGATTGGCGCCGGTGTCGACGATCAGCCGGAAGGGCCCCTCGCCGTTGATCATCACCGGTACCAGGATGCGGCCCACCTGATCGAACGTCGTCGGCGTGGCAAAAACGGGGCTTTCATCCGCGACCGGCGCGAGCTCGGTGGCGCCCAGGAGTTGCGGCGTGGACAGCGCTCCGGCGAGCGCAAAGGCCGCGGCGGCATTGCGCTTCATGCGATCAGTATGGGCGCCGCCTCCCCGGGGTGGCAACGCAGCGCGGGCGGCTTTCAGCCGGAGCGAGCGGGTACTGCGTCGAATGCGATCGTGATGCGCGCATCGTTGCCATGGATCGCATTGGTGCCGTGCCACATGTAGGACGGAAACAGGACGAGACTCCCGGCAGAGGGCCGGATGTAGCGCTCGGCCGTGGCGCCGGGGGTGGGAATGCGCGGCTCGCCGAACTTGATCCAGCCGGACATCTGCGCATCGTCCGCGACCTCGGCCGGCACCGAAACGTAGTAGGCAGAGCTGATCCAGCCCTCGGGATGCACGTGGTTGACGTGGAACCCTTCCTTTTGCAGCCGCACGGACCAGGCGCCGGCGAGGCGCGCGGGCGCCGTGTTGCGCGCGGAAAGCGGATGCGCGGCATCGGTTCCGATCAGCGCCCGATAGCTTTCGATGGGGCCCTCGAAAGCCTTGATCAGTGCCCGGATCGCCGGGTCCGGGTCGGTGAGCAGGCTGGCCAGGGTCTGGGTGCCGTGACGCAGGCTCTGGTCGAGCGGATGCGTGGCGGCCACGTGGCGCTTCGCGAGCGCCTCGATCGCGGCTGCGTTCAGTTCCTGCATCGACGACCATCCCTTTGGCGTCTCGAGCTCGAACTTGCGCACGACGCGATCGTAGTCGTACAACTCCTCGTAGAGCGCCTTGCCGAGCAGCCGCGCGGCGGTCGCTTCATGGGCGATCCACAACTGCTCGTTGGGCTGGCGAGCGCGCTGCCCCAGGATGTATGGCATGGCCTCGTCCGCCAGCCCCCGCGCCAGCAGGATCGACACGAGGGGATCGTCGACGGTCGGCTCGCCGGGCTGTGCCCGCGCCGCTTCGAGCGCCTCGTGCTGCGCTTCCGCCGGCCGCCCGCTTTCGAACAGCACCATCGCCAGCATCGAGCGCGCCTGGGGCATCGATCCCCTGCGCGCGAGCAGATCGCGCAGCAACGCCTCCGCCCCGGCGAGGTCCCCTGCCCGCCACAGCACGCGGCCAAACAGCATCTGGATTGCGACATCGTCCGGATGCGCGGCGGCGGCGGCGCGCACGGAGCGGGCGAAGTCCGCATCGCCGCGCAACCAGCGCAACCGGGCCAGATTGAGCTGGGCCTCCACATGGAGGGGTTGCAGCGCAACCGCGGCCTCGAAGGCGCGTTCCGCCTCGTCCAGGCGGGTGAGCTGCATGAGTGCGCGACCGCTGTTGAACTCGAGTTCGAATCCGCTCACGCCGCGCTGGCGTGCCTGCTGAAGTGCTTGGAGCGCCTCACCCGCGCGTTCGAGTTGCGACAGGAGTGCGCCCAGGTTGTGATGGGCGGCGCCCTGGCGCGGATCGATCTCTATGGCCCGGCGAAATGCCGCTTCCGACTCTTCTAGCCGATGCTGGGATCGCAACGCAGTCGCGAGCAGCGACCAGACCGCAGCCTCGGCGGTCCCGCTGGCGATCAGCGTGCGGCATTCGGCTTCCGCATCGCCGGGTCTGCCGAGATCGACCAATGTGCGCGCCAGCGAAAGGCGGGCCGCGCGATTGCGTGGATCGAGCGCGAGCGCATCGCGATAGCAGGCCTCCGCCTCTTCCATACGCCCGAGCCGGCGCAGCAGACTCGCGAGGTTCGCGCGAAACTCGGCGGAACGCGGCTCTATCGCAATGCTCTCGCGCATCAGGCGCTCGCAAGCTGCCACATCGCCCGCATCCTTGCGGATCAGTCCGAGCAGGTGGATCGCCGCCGGGTCGCGCGGGTGGCGACTGAGTACCTGGCGGCACGTGGTCTCGGCGGCGGCCAGCTGGCCGCCCTGCAGGAGCCGCAGCGCTTCCGGCAACGAGTGACCCATTGCGGGCGTCACCGGCTGCCTAGCCTTGCCCGGTGCGCAACCATCCGCTGATGCTGTAGCGACCGTAGCCGGCGAACGGCGCGACCAGGCTGACCGAATGAGCCTGGGGCACGCGGAAGATCGTCAGCGTGTTGAACGTGGGGGCGTACGCCTCCGCGACATGTCCGCCGCGGGCGATGAAATTCAGCAGCCCGCCCCAGTCGGTCCGCCAGACCGGCGTCATGCCGATGACATAGGCTGCGACCCGGTTCTTGTTTTCGGCAAGGTCATCGTGCTGCGTCAGGAAGTGCCCCGGGCCATAGCACGTGGCCTGGGCATCGATGGTGTCGATCGCCGCGACTCCCGTGACCTTGCGCGCGAAATCGAGGAAGGTCGGCGAACTCAGGAATTCGAATGCGCGCGCGACGATATATTCGCGGCCGCGCCCGGCCGCGTATTCGTCCGAAAGCGGGTAGTTGCGATACAGGAACTGGAAGCCGCCCCTGGCGCCCGTGTGCACGGCCGCCATCAGCTTCGCACGGGCCTCCGCGTCGAGCTCCGCGAGCTGGCGCTCGGTGAGGTCATAGACGCCTTCGCTGCCGTTGAAGTGCAGCTGCCAGGGGATCTCCTCGGTGAGGCACTTGTACAGGGCCCGTGCAGTCTCCGGATCGAACATGCCGGGCATCAGCACGCGCCCCAGGCGCCCATAGACGGATGCCATGACCGCCGGATCGACCGGTACGGCCAGTCTGAACGGCGGCTCAGCCGCCCCGGATACCGCAGGTTCCGCGTTGTCAGCCATGGCGCATCCTCCCATAAAAAAACGGCGGGCCGAAGCCCGCCGTTCAGTACAGCCTTGCGGCTGCAATGCGATCAGAACTTGTAGTTCACGTTGAAGTAGTACCGCTGTCCCAGCACGTCGTACACCGTCGGATCGGTGTTGGACTGCTGGTACGACGGGAACAGCACCGGGTCCTCGTCCGTCAGATTGATGACGCCGGCCCGCAAGGACAAGCCGTCCAGCATGCCTTCCTTGAAGCGGTAGCCCGCCGACAGGTCGACATAGGTGGTCGCATCGAGCTTGAACTCCGGGAACGCGATATCGTCCATCTCGCCGACGTAGCGGAGGCGTGCCAGCACGTCGAAGCCCGCCCAGTCGTAGCCGAGGTTCAGCGTGAACTTCTCCTCGGGGAACGAACCACCCGCGCCGTAGTAGCCGCTGGTGCCCGCGAGCTCGGTGAACGCGTCGCCCGGGACTTCCTGCGTGTCCCACTTGTCGAGGAAGGTCATCAGCCAGTTGACGCGTGCACGGCCCGGGCCGAGATCGCCGACCCAGTCGAGCTGCACGTCGTAGCCGGCTGCCTGGTAGGCACCGATGTTCGAGTTCGCTTCCAGTGCCACTTCGATCTGACCTGACGACGTGTTGCGAGGTCCGACCAACTGGCAGAACAGGTTGTTGACGTCGAACGTCGGGTTGTACGCCGGGTCGTAGCAGCGGCTGACGAAGGTGCGGGCCGGAATCGAGCCCACCGCGTTCTCGATCTCGATGTCCCAGTAGTCCACCGTCAGGCTCAGGCCCGACAGGAACGCGTTGTCGGACGGCGAGCGCAGCACGAAGCCCACCGTGAACGTATCGGCGGTTTCCTCGGTCAGCAGCGGATTGCCGCCGGAGAGGCCCTGCACCTGGCTGCCGCCGAAGCTGTAGATATCGATCAGGCCCGCCCCGATACCCTGATCCATGCACAGCTGGCGAACCGCTGCAGCGTTCGCACCCAGACGCTCCGGGCTGTTGATGCTGCACGGATCAGGCGGAGTGTACGCCGGGAAGTTCGGCACCTGCGGCTGGAACAGCTCGGTGACACTCGGCTGGCGCACGGCACGCTGGTACGAGCCGCGCAGGCTCAGTGCCTCGACCGGACGCCAGACCAGTTCGCCCTTGTAGCTGTCGACGCCACCGATACCCGACATGTCGGCATAGCGATAGCCGAGCGACACGTCGAGCGACTTGGCGCCCGGCATGTCCTTGAGCACCGGGACGAGAGCTTCGACGAAGAACTCGGTCGAGTCGATCTTGCCGCTGATCGGCAGCGCCGCGTTGAAGCCGGCGATGTCGAAGCGCGCGCCACTGTACGGCGTGGCCGGAATGACTCTCGCCAGTGCGTCGTCCGGGATGAAGGCGTATTCGTCTTCCTTGTAGAAGGCGCCGAACGCCATGTTGACCGAGCCGGCAGGCAGGTCGAACACCGGACCGCTGATCGTCGCTTCGAAGATCGTCTGGTCGATCTCTTCGCGCGGGTTGGTGTCCACCGTGATGTAGTCGACACATTCCTGCGTAATGGCGCCCGCACCGAACGGATTGAAGCCACCGCACAGCGCAACGCCGCCATCGGGCGCGAAGGTCAGCTCTTCCCACTTCTCGCGGCTGATGTTGCCGGACTGCGGCGAGTCGACGTCGACATTGCCGATGGCACCGTACACATCGTAGTTCCACGAGTCGAAGATCGAGCCCTTGAAGCCGAGCACGACCTGGTAGGCCTCGGAGTTGTACGTCTGCACGCGTCCGCCCGCCTCGGTCATGCGGCGGGTGAGGGTGAACGGCGCATTCGGGTCGGCCCTTGACGCCAGCAGGGTGGCGAGGTCGGCCGGTACGAACGGATTGGTCGGCGGCGTATACACGGTGCTCAGCGGAGTCGGCGCCAGGAACTGCTCGCCGGTCATGTCGCTGTAGAGCACCTGGCCATACACGCTGAACGATTCGGTGACGTCGAACCCGGCGTGGGCGAACGCGGTGGTGCGCTCGAGCGGCAGCTGCAGGTAGTTGGCCGGGGCGAAGTTGTACGTGTAGTTCGCGTCGTTGAAGGTGTCGGCCGCCGAATCGCCCTTGAAGTTCAGCACCGAACCGGGGGTGCCGTCGCCCACCGTGAACAGGGTGCCGTCGCTGTTGAACCCGTAAGTGGCCTGGGCAATTCCCGCCGGGAGCCCGTAGCTGCCAAACACCGCATCACGCGCTGCCTGCGACGCAGCGACGGTAACGCGGCCTTCCTCGAACGTGGGCGAGCCGTTGGGCGAGAAGCCGGGGTCGTCGTAGCCGAGCGCGACGCGGCTGTGGCTGCGGGCGCCCGCGAACACTTCCTCGCGCTCCGTGTACGACACCGAGCCCATGATGTGGCCGCGATCCTCGGCGAAGTTGGTGCCGGCGGTCAGGGTGGCGAAGTACTCCTGGCCGTCGCTTTCGCTGGTCTGGCCCCAGGTGCCGTCGAGTTCGAGGCCCTGGAAGTCCTTCTTGAGCCGGAAGTTCACCACGCCCGAGATGGCGTCCGAACCGTACACGGCGGACGCGCCGCCGGAGACGATCTCGACCGTCTCGACGAGCTGCGACGGCAGGATGTTGAGGTCGACGATGCCGCTGCCGTTCGACGGGACGATGCGCCGGCCGTCCATCAGGACGAGCACGCGCTGGCTGCCGAGGCCGCGCAGGTCGATGTTCGACTGGCCGCCGTTCGACGGGTTGTTGGACGTATTGGTGATGGACGGAACGAACTGCGGCAGCGAGTTGATCACCTGCTCGACAGTCGCCGTACCCGTCTGCGCGAACACCTGGCTGTCGACCGAGACGGTCGGGCTCGGCGATTCGAAGTCGGGGCGGGCGATACGCGATCCGGTGACAACCACCGTATCGATCGTTGCCTCGTCCTGCGCCTGCACTTGTGCCGGCAGCGCTGTGGCAGCCGCTACTGCACTCATCAAGAGTGTCCGACGCACGGCGCGCCGGATCTGGCTGTTTCTCTCCATCAGATGAATCCTCCCGAAAACGGCAACGCCGTTCATACTTGCTGGAAGCAACATTAGTTTTGACCCTGATCGCGATGCATGGAACGGCTATGCCGCCCCTGCGCCGCTTTGGAGCGGATATTAACAACTATCCGACACGGCACAAGCCCCGTAGCAGGAAAACAACGCCAAGTCCTGCGCTGCGGCAACGGTTCGTCGCATCTGGCAGCCGTGCTGACCCCAAAAAACAACGCCCGGTGGGCCGGGATTGCGACGAAGCGCTTTTCGGTTGCGATCCAGCAACAGTGGGATTCCTACCACTACCTGCGGCGTGCTGCAGCCCGCGTTCTAGAATCGCGCAATGCCCCCTCGATCCGCTGCCCTGACCGAGGGGCCCATCGCCCGCTCGCTGATCGTGTTCGCGCTGCCCATGCTCGCGGGCAACGTGCTGCAGTCGCTCAATGGCTCGGTCAACGCGATCTGGGTCGGCAGCTTCCTCGGCGAAGCCGCGCTCACCGCGACCTCCAACTCGAACACCGTCATGTTCCTGCTGATCGGCTCGATGTTCGGCATGTCTATGGCCGCCAACATCCTGATTGCCCAGCACTTTGGCGCAAGGAGGCTCGCCGAGGCGCGCCGTGTCGTCGGCTCGAGCGCTTCGTTCTTCGCCGCCGTGGCGATCGCAGTCGCGGTGCTCGGCGTGCTCTTTTCAGACCACATCCTTCGCGCGATGCACACGCCGCCCGACGCCCTGCCACTCGCACATGATTACCTGCGGATCATCTTCGTCGCGATCCCGTTCATGTTCATGTACGCGTTCGCGATGGCGGTGCTGCGCGGCGCCGGCGATTCGCGCACGCCCTTCCTGTTCCTGCTGCTGTCGGTCGGTCTCGACATCCTGCTGAACCCGTTGCTGATCTTCGGCGTGGGTCCGCTGCCGCGGCTCGGCATCGCAGGCTCCGCCCTTGCGACGCTCATCGCGAACATCGTCAGCCTCGGAGCGCTGGTGGCGCACCTCTACCGCAAGCGTCACCCGCTCGTACTGCACCGCGACGACCTGCACCTGCTGCGCATCGACCGCGGGATCATCGCCACGCTGCTCGGCAAGGGCGTGCCGATGGGACTGCAGATGGTGGTGGTGTCGGCCAGCGCGCTGCTGATGCTCGGGCTGATCAATCAGTACGGTTCGCAGACCACCGCTGCGTTCGCCGCCTGCATGCAGGTGTGGAGCTATGTGCAGATGCCGGCGTTCGCGATGGGCGCGGCCGTCTCGGCGATGGCCGCGCAGAACGTCGGGGCCGGCCACTGGGGTCGTGTCGGGCGCATCGCGATGGCCGGCGTCACTTTCCAGACGCTGGTGACCGCGGTGTCGGTGCTCCTGATCACGGTGTTCGCGCGCCCGTTGCTCGGGATCTTCCTGCCGGCCGACAGCCCGTCGCTCGCGACGGCGGTGCACGTGAACTACGTCGCTTCCTGGTCGTTCGTGCTGTTCGGCGTCACGATCGTGTTGTTCGGCGTCGTGCGTTCGACCGGCGCGGTCATTGTGCCGCTCGTGATCCTAGTCATCACGCTGTGGGGACTGCGCTTCCCGGCGGCGGCAAGCCTGATGGGGCGCTACGGCGAGGACGCGATCTGGTGGAGCTTCCCGGCGTCCTCGGCGCTCTCGACGATGCTCGCGGTGGCGTACTACCGCTATGGCGGCTGGCACAAGGCCAGGATGTAAGGGCTGGCATTCATTCCTTCGCGCCGACTCCGGCGATGACGCCGCTCGCCGGCTTGCGGCCCGCAGCCGCGGCGGCATCGAACGCGATCGGCGTCGTATACCCGGCGTCGACTTTCGCGAACGGCAGGCCGTTCACCGCCGCGGTGGTGCTCTCGCACAGCTCGAGCGTGGGCAGCTTCGGCAACTTCGCGTCCACCTCGGGAATCTCGACGTTCACTGCGCTCACGGTGAGCCCGAGCGCACCGGCAAGGCGCTGTACGAGTTCGGCGAGTTCCTTGCGGAAGTCCTCCACGAGCGATGAATCGCGTCGCTGGTAATAGACGCTGAGGTAACGCGCAATCGGCGAGGCCCGCGCGACCTCGCGATTGACGAGTTCCTGCTCGTTCGCAAAGTTGAACCACGGCGAGGTCGTCAGGTAGTCGATGAAGTCGGTCGGAATCGCGGGCTCGTCTGCCCGGATCGCGCCGGTCTTCACCGTCAGCACGTCGCCTTCGCGTGTGATCTCGACATCGGCGAGGCCGAGCTCGTAGGAGAGCTTGCCGGGCCACGCGACGAAGATTTCCGGATCGATGCCGACGACCTCCGGGCAGGAGCGGTACCAGATCGCGATCTGGCGCTCGTGCTCGATGATCGCATGCGTCCTGACCTGCGTGACGATCACCTGGACCGGGTCACCCGCGGGCGCACCCTGCCACCAGCCGCGCGCCAACAGTATGCCGAGGACCAGCGCCAGCGCGGCGACGAGCAGAGTGCGCATCGACTACTCCTTCAGGTACTTCGCGAGCCAGGCCTGCACTTCGGCATAGAAAAAGCGGCTGTTCTCGCCCGCGAGGATCCAGTGGTTCTCGTCCGGGAACACGAGCAGCCGGCTCGGCACCTGCTGGCGCTGCAGCACGCTCCAGTACTCGAGCGTGTTGTTGAGCGGCACGCGGAAATCGCGCTCACCGATCGTGACGAGTACCGGCGTCCTGAACCGGTCCGCATAGGTGAGCGGACTCTGTTCCTGCCACAGCGCCTCGCCACTCCATGGCGTACTGCCGATATTCACTTCGCGGTGGTAGATCACGTCGCTCGTGGCCCACTGCGAGCGCAGGTCCAGCAGCCCGGCGTGGCTCACGAGGCAGCGGTAGCGCGTGGTACTCGCCTGCATCCAGTTGGCTAGGTGACCGCCGTAACTCGCGCCGGCCGCGCACTGGCGGCTGGCATCGATGAAGGCGAAACGCCGGATCGCCTCGTCGGCGGCATCGTTGATGTCGTCGGCCGGGCCGCGCAGGGGATCGCCCTGGATGCTCTGCGCGAACGCCTCACCGTAACCGGTCGAGCCCTTGTAGTCGGTCAGAAGCACGACGTAACCGGGCTGCGCCAGCAGGTGATAGTTCCAGCGCACCACGAACTGGTCGGTCCACATGCCGTGCGGCCCGCCGTGCATCAGCACGAGGAGCGGATACTTCTTCGCCGGATCGAAGCCGGGCGGCAGCGCCATGAAGCTGTGGATGGTGTCGCCGCGCCGATTCTCGAACGTGAACTCGCGCAGCGGCTGCCAGTCGATCTGCGCCGCGAGCGCGGCGTTGAAGCCCGTCAGCAGGGTGTGCCGGCGCGCCCGCGGCTCGAGCCGCACGACCTCCGGCGGATGGGTCGCACTGTCCCAGGTCGCGACCAGCACCGGCGACTTCGCCTTGGCGGCAAGCGCGAGCGAGCCGTAGTTGCCGCTCTCGAGCTCGTAGGCGAGTCGCGGCGCCGCACGATGGGTCGGCGTGCTGTAAAGCTTGTGGCGACCGGAATCACCGGCGAGGAACCACAGTGTGCGTCCGTCGGCCGACACCGCAAACGACGTGGCCGGGCGATCGAGTGGCGCGGTCAGCACGAGGGGCGCACCGACCGCGGGCCAATCGAGCGCGACGACCTGGTCGATGTTGTAGGGCTTGCCGGTGCCGCGCTCGAAGGCTGCGAACAGGCGCCGACCATCGGGCGAGAACGCCGGATTGCGGTAACGGTCCGGTCCCCGCGTCAGGCGTACGGGTTCGGCGCCGCCGGCGGCCGGCACGCGGTAGAGCTGCGTGTCGGTGAACGCGAACGCCGCCTGGTTGTGGTTCTCGCTGGCGACGAACACGAGCTCGCGCGAATCGCGCGTCCAGGCGGGGTCGAGATTGTCGCCGGCATTGCCACCCCGGCCGGCGAAGCCGGGCGCGGCTGCGAGCTTCGTGCCGGCGAGCAGGTCGCGCGCCTCGCCCGCCGGATTGCCGGCCGCCGTGAGCGGCTGCACGAACAGGTGGGGCCGCTGCGGCTTGCGCCAGTGGTCCCAGCTGCGGATCGGAAAGCCGTCGTAGACGCGCGCGTTGTATTTCGGCTCCGCCGCCGCCGCCGGATCGTCCGGCACATCGCTCACGAAGGCGAGGCTCGCGCCGTCGGGCGCCAGTACCGGCGAGCGCGCGCCGGTACTGGCGGCGGTCAGACGCCGCGCCTCGCCGCCGAAACCGAGATCGAGGATGTAGATCTGCGCGGCCTTGTCCTCGTCGCGCTTTGCGCTGAAGACGATGCGCTGACTGTCCTCGCTCCAGGCGACGTCGCTCTCGCCGCCGCGGCTGTTCGTCAGGCGCCGCGCCGGAGCACTGCCGTCCGCCGGCACGAGCCACAGGTCCGACAGCCTGTCCTCGTCCGCATAGGCGGGCTCCGCGACCGTGAACACCACCCAGCGGCCGTCCGGACTCGGTACCGGATCGCCGATGCGCTTGGCGAGCCAGACATCCTCATGGGTGATCGGACGCAGGTCCGCGGCCTGCACGGCGGCGCAGCAGCAGAATGCAACGGCGAGGATCAGCGCTCTTTTCATGTCGTCTCCTCCGGAAGCCGGGCCACCTTGCCGGACCCCGGGGCGCGACGTCAACGCGGGCGCTCCTCCAGCGGACCGGACGCCGGCAACCAGACGCTGGCGAGCGCCCCGCCACCCTCGCGATTCGCGAGGATCAGGTGGCCACCGTGCGCATCGACGATTTCGCGGCAGATCGTCAGTCCGAGCCCGGTACCGCTCGCCTTGGTCGAGAAAAACGGCAGCAGCGCGGAAGTGAGCGCCTCGCCGGACAATCCGGCGCCGCGGTCGTACACCTCGAGCACCACGCCGCCACGCCGGGCGCGCACTTCGAGTTCCACGTCGCTGGCGGCCGAACCGGACTCGAGCGCATTCTTCAGCAGGTTGATCGCCACCTGCTCGAGCTGCGATGCATCGGCGTGCACCGTGATGTGCGGTGGCTCACCGCGCAGCGTGAACTGCGCCACCGCCTGCAACCGCGAAACGAGCGCGGGCCAGTCGAGCGGCGCAAGACGCGGCTTCGGCAGCTTGGCGAAGCGCGCGTAGCCGTCGATGAAGCCCGCCAGGTGCGTCGCCCGCTCCTCGATCGTCGAGAACACCTTGCGCAGCGGCACCGTATCGGGCGCCTCGAGCAGCAGTTGCCCGGAATGCGCGAGCGAGGAGATGGGCGCGAGCGAGTTGTTCAGTTCGTGCGCGATCACGCGGATCACCTTCTTCCACACCACGACTTCCTGTGCGGCGAGCTCGCGCGTGAGGCGCTTCAGCAGCAGCAGCCGGTGCGGCTGCGTGTTCAGCTGGAAGTGGCGCTGCGAGAGGTGGTAGACCTGCGGTTCGCCACCGAGCTCGACGGTGAACAGCCGGTCCTGTGCCGTCGCCAGCGCTTCGCGCAACGGGCCCGGCGCACGCGCGAGGGTCGCGGCGAAATCGGCGCCCTCGAGCCGGTGCCCGCCCGCGAACAGCTCGCGCGCCGCCACGTTGCTGTAGATCACGGTGCCGGCGGCATTGGTCAGCACCAGCGCAAGCGGCGTCGCCTGGATGACCGTGTCGAGCAGCAGTTCGCGCTGGTACAGGTCGACGCGTTCGCGCCTCAACAGGTCACCGAGCGAGTTGTACGCTTCGACGAGTTCGCCGAGTTCATCGTCCGAAGTGCGCGTGATGGAGACGCTGAAGTCGCGGTCGCGCAGGCTCGCGATGCCGTCGCGCAGCGCGATCGCCGTGGCGGTCCAGCGGCGCGCGACGCCGCGTGCCAGCCAGACGCTCGCACAGATGCCGACGAGCAACCCGCACAGCATGGCGGCCCAGGGCGTGAGCCAGCGGACCGCGAGCAGCGCCGAGCCGGCCGCCAGCAGCACGGCAAGGGCAAGCACGGCGAGCAGCGTGCCCTCGAGTGAACGGCGCATCAGAGCAGCGGGTAGGGCTTTGCCCGCACCCACTTCGAGTACAGCCACTTCTCGCCCCGGGTCGGTGGCAGCCCGGCATGCAGGGTGCGCGGGTCCGGCTCGCCTTCCGGCGTGGTGTTCCAGAACATCAGCGCATCGCCGGTGCCGCCCTTGTAGCGCCAGCCGAGTTCCGGGAAGTCGGTTTCACCACCTTCGTAGTCGTCGTTCAGGTAGATGAGCACCGTCACCGTGCGCTGGCCTGCGACCTGCAGGTCGCCGACGTGCGGCTCCGCCTGCGTGAAGTAATCGTAGTGCGCGCGATACTCCTCGCCGGGGGCATAGTGCAGCACGTTGGTGGGCTCCTGGTGCGAGAGCGGCACACCGATCGCCGCGCCGACACGGGCATTGACCATCTGCAGCAGCAGGTCCGATTCGACGAGGCTGAAGCCCGTGCCGCTATTGGTGCGGACATCCATCTGGCGCACCTCGCCGGTCGCCGGGTCCTGCACGCGCGCAGCGTCGAGCTTCCAGCGCGCACGGCCGATGATCCAGTCGCAGAAGGCACGCGGGATGCACCGCTCGATGATGCCGATGCGCGGCGATTCGGACTGCCACCGCGGCGCGAGCGGCAGGTTCCATTGTTCACGGTCGAACTGCGCCGGATTGGCCAGAATCCCGGCCTGCACACGCGCCAGCGGTTCGCCGGCATCGGCTGCACGCCGCAGCAGCTTGAACGCCTCGGGCCAGTCCCCCGAAAGGCTGGTGAGCACCGCCAGCAGCGCGAGCGCCTGCGGATGGCGCTGGCTGGCCGCCGCCTGGACCCATTTCAGGCCCTGCGGAGGCGCGAACGGTGCCCCGCGCCCGACGAGCAGGCGTGCGCCAAGCTGGTATTGCGCCTGGGCATTGCCCGCTTCGGCGCCTTGTTGCAGCGACTCCATTTCAGGCAGTCGACTTGAGGCCGAGTTTCTCCATACGGCGATAGAGTGCCTGACGAGAGAGCCCGAGGTCACGCGCCGCGTGCGCTACGACCCCGGAGCAGCGCGCGAGCGCCTGTTCGATCGTGTCGCGGTCGAGCGTGGCCTCCTCGGGCGCCGGCGGGACGCCAGGCACTGCCGGCAGGCCGAGCGCCGCGGCGGTGATCATCGGGCCGTCGGCGAGCAGCGCGGCGCGCTGCATCGTGTTGCGCAGCTCGCGCACGTTGCCGGGCCAGCCGTAGCGCAGCAGCGCGCGCTCGGCATCGGGCGACAGCGACAGGTCGGCGTCGAGGAAATGGCGCGCGAGCGGCAGGATGTCGTCGCGCCGCTCGGCGAGCGAAGGCACCTCGAGCTCGATCACGTTCAGGCGGAAGTACAGGTCCTCGCGGAAGCGACCCTCGCGGATCGCCTGGCGCAGGTTGGTGTTGGTCGCGGCGATCACGCGCACGCGCACGCGGCGGGTCTGGTTCGAGCCGAGGCGTTCGAACTCGCCGGTCTGCAGGACCCGCAGCAATTTCGCCTGCCCGCTCGCGGACAGGTTGCCGATCTCGTCGAGCAGCAGCGTGCCGCCATCGGCGGCCTCGAAACGCCCCGGCCGCGCGCGTGCGCCGGTGAAGGCGCCGGCTTCGGTGCCGAACAGCTCCGCTTCGATCAGGTCGTCCGGCAGCGCGCCGATGTTCACCTTGACGTAGGGACCGCGCCGCACGGCGGAGTTCGCCTGCACGATGTCGGCGATGCCCTCCTTGCCGGCGCCGTTCGGGCCCGTGATCAGCACCGGCACGCCGGCCTGCGCGACCTGCGCCGCCATCGACACCACCACGTGCAGCCGCTCGCTCGCGTAGACGATGCCGGCAAGATCGTGGCGCGCGGCGAGCGCCGAGCGCGCCGCGGCGCGCTCGCTGCGCAGCGCCTGCATGTCGGCCTGCGCGCGCTGCAGGTCGAGGAGGTTGCGCACCGAGGTCAGCAGGCGCGCGTCCTCCCACGGCTTGGCGACATAGTCGGCAGCGCCTTCCTTGACGAGTTCCACCGCGGTCTCGAGATGGGTCCATGCAGTCAGCAGGATCACGGGCAGCTCGGGCCGGGACGCGCGGATCGCGCGAAACAGTCGCACGCCCTCCTCGCCGGAGGTCGCGTGGCGCTGGAAGTTCATGTCCTGGATCACGAGGTGCACCGGCTCGCGCGCGAGCGTCGCCAGCCCCTCGCCCGGCGAGCCGGCGACCAGCGTGCGCACGCCGTGGATCGACAGCAGCACCTCGAACGCGGTGCGCACGGCCTCGTTGTCGTCGATCACGAGGACGGTCCGGTTCATCAGGCTGTCGCGCAGGGCGTCCCGGGTGGCTTGTCTCATGATTCGGATGCTGCTCTGGCGCAAAAGGTTGCAGTGTTACGGTTCAGACCGTTCGCGTGGCCACCGACGGCGAGATCCGCGCCGCCCTGCGCGAGGGCTGCCAGGCCGCCGCGAGGCCCAGCGCCCACAGCAGCAGCACGCCCCCCAGCAGATAGTACAGGTCCAGGCGCGGCAGCTCATACTGGGTCGACAGCCAGTAGCCTACGCCGAAGGCAAGCGCCACCCCGAGCAGCACGCCGCCGGTCGTGACGAGCCAGTTCTCGACCATGAAATAGCGCACGATGTCGGCGCGACGCGCGCCGATCGCCCGACGGGTGCCGATCTGGCGCGTGCGAACGTTCACGTTGAAGGTCGCGAGCGCGAAGATCCCGAGCGCCGTGACACCGGCCAGCAGCGCGGTGACCGACACGAGGAAGATCGCCATGTTGCGGTCCGAGAGATAGCTGCGGTCGCGGTAGTACTCGAGCGCGCGCACGCCCCTGACCATCCGGGTGGGGTCGGAGGTCGCGAGGTATTCCTCGGCCTTGCGCATCAACTCGTCGCGCGCCCCCGGGGCGGCGCGCACGAGGTAGAGATTGTCGCCGCCGAACGCGGGCGTCATGGGCAGCAATGCCACCTGATCGACCCTGTCCCAGGAAACCCAGGAGCCGTGCATGTGCTCGATGACGCCGACGATCGTCGTCGGGCGATTCATGTAGTCGTAGGCCACCTTGCCGACGGCGTCCGTCGTGCAGAACAGCTCACGCGCGACCGACTTCGTGATGAT
>DAOQXO010000007.1:0-46927 GCA_035342635.1 Steroidobacteraceae bacterium | reverse complement strand
CGATGCGGCCCTCGAGCGCGACAAGGTCGCCGCGGTCCGGCGGCACGGCGCCGCGCAGTCGCGCGTTGGGTTCGAGCTGCAGCTCGAAACGCTTGCCGTAGGCTTCGAAGGTGATGCGTTCGTGCCCGGAGGCGGCATCGCGCTGCGCCTGCATGGCGCGCGCGGGTTCGAGGTAGACGATACGGGCGGGCGCGCGCGCTTCGGCCCATGGTGCCGCCAGCACCAGTGCCAGCGCGAGTCCCCCGGCTGACGCCACGCCCTCGAACCTCATCGATCCCATTATGGACCGTTCACCCGGCCGCGCGCGGTCAAAAGTCCCGGATTCGCGAAATCAGCCCGCGCAGTCCTTCAGCGGCAACATTATGTCCGCAAGGCGTGCCGGGTCGGGCCGGGCGCGCGCGGCGATGAGCTTGCGCGCCGCCATCTGGTCCCGGGGGCTGTTCACGGTATCGATCGCGATCAGCTCGCCCTCGCGCAGGTAGCAGGCGGAGAAACTGCGCGTCGCGGGATCGCCGCGCAGGACGATGCGGTCATGACCCTGCGACAGCCCGACGATGACCATTTTCAGGTCGTACTGGTCGGACCAGAACCACGGCGTCTTGTCGTGCACGGTGGCGATGCCGAGCATGTTGAGTGCCGCGCTCGTGCCCTGCTCGAAGGCGTTGTCGACGGATTCGAGGCGGACGCCCCGGTCGTAGCGCAGGCTCGGATGGCTCGTGCAGTCGCCCGCTGCGAAGATGTGGGGGTCGTTGCTGCGGCAGTACTCGTCGACGAGGATGCCGTTGTCGCAGGCGATGCCGGCTTCCCGCGCGAGTTCGTCCACCGGCAGGACGCCGACGCCGACGATAGCGAGATCGGCCGGGTGAGCGGTGCCGCCGGCGTCGCGCACGGCGCGCAGGCGGGTGTCGCCGACGAAGGCATCGAGCCCGCTGCGCAGCAGGATCTGCACGCCATGGCGCGCGTGCTCCGCTTCATAGAAGCGCGAGACCTGCTCGCACACGACGCGATTCATCACGCGGTCCGCGAGCTCGATCACGGTGACCTCGAGTCCGAGCTCGCGCAATGTCGCCGCGGCCTCGAGGCCGATGTAGCCGCCCCCGACGATCACCGCCTGCCGGCCCGGCTGCGCGGCGGCACGAATGGCATCGACGTCGGCCAACGAGCGCAGCGTATGGACGCCCGGCAGATCGGCACCGGGGACGGCCAGACGTCGCGCCCGGCTGCCGGTGGCGAGCAGCAGCGTGTCGTAGGCCAGGGTCGCGCCGTCGTCGAGCTGTACCTGGCGTGCGGCGCGATCGATGCGCACGGCGCGCCGTCCGAGCCGCATCACTACGCCGTGCTCCTCGTAGAAGGAGGGTTGGCGGATCAGCAGGCGCTCGGGCTCGAGGCTGCCGGTGAGGTACTTTTTCGACAGCGGCGGTCGCTGGTAGGGCGGCAGGGGTTCGTCACCGATCACGGTCAGCGATTCCGTGTATCCCCGCCTGCGCAGTGTCTCGACGGCCTGTGCCGCACACTGCCCGGCGCCCACGATCACGATGTGCTTCGGCATGCACATACGAGCATACTCACCGTGGCAGGTGAACCCAAGCGCACCATGGTCGGGCACGGCGCCAGGGAACTTGCGCTAGAATGGTGCGCGGCCCCTCTCGCGACGCAGGGGCTGGTGCAGGAAATGGCTGATTTCAGGCCATGCGGCCGCTGGCATGAAAGCTGCATTTTCGTGCCAGCCAGAACGCCAGCGACGGGAGTGAGTGCATGAAACTGGTCACCGCGATCATCAAGCCGTTCAAACTCGACGATGTGCGCGCAGCGCTTGCCGAGATCGGAGTGTCGGGCATGACCGTCACCGAGGTGAAGGGCTTCGGCCGCCAGCGCGGCCACACCGAGCTGTATCGCGGCGCCGAATACGTCGTCGATTTCGTGCCCAAGACCCGCATCGAGGTCGCAGTCGCCGACAAGCTGGTCGACCAGGTGGTCGATGCAGTGCTCAAGGCCGCCAAGACCGGCAAGGTCGGCGACGGCAAGATCTTCATCACCGGCATCGATCGCGTGGTGCGCATCCGCACCGGCGAAACTGACGACGCCGCACTCTGACGATGTCCGCCGGCGCGACCGGGCGGCAAGCGCTCCAGCGCGCCGTGGCCGCGCTCGAGATCGGCAGTGCGCGCCGGCACATCTTCCTGTGCGTCGGCGGCAAGTGTGCCGACGAGGACGAGCAGCAGGCCAGCTGGAAATTCCTCAAGCGGCGCCTGCGGGAACTCGGCCTCGTCGACCGGCCGCAGGGCGTACTGCGCACCAAGGCTGATTGCCTGCGCGTGTGCGTCGGCGGACCGATCGCGGTGGTATACCCGGAAGGAATCTGGTACCGGCGCTGCACGGCCGACAACCTCGAGCGCATCATCCAGGAACACCTGATCGGTGGGCGCATCGTCGAGGATTTGCGCATCGCGCAGACCGGCTCGCCCGCGTAGACTTTCGTCATGCCACGAGCCATCGTCATCCGCGAGACCGGCGGTCCGGAAGTACTGCGCGTCGAGGAAGTCGCCGTGGCGGCGCCTGCGGCCGGCGAAGTCCAGCTGCGCCACACCGCGATCGGGCTCAATTTCATCGATGTCTACGACCGCAGCGGCCTGTATGCGCTGGCGCTGCCTGCCGTGCCCGGCCGCGAGGCGGCCGGCGTGGTCACGGCGCTCGGTCCGAAGGTGAAGGGCCTGCGCGTCGGCGATCGCGTCGCCTATGCACTCTCCGCGCCGGGCGCCTACGCGGAAGTGCGCAACGTGCCGGCGGCGCGCGTGGTCAAGCTGCCGAAGGGCGTCAAGGACGAGGTGGCCGCGGCGATCATGCTGAAGGGGCTCACCGCCCAGTTCCTGCTGCGCCGGACCTGGCGCGTGCGCAAGGGTGAATGGATCCTCGTGCACGCGGCCGCAGGTGGCGTCGGGCTGCTGCTGTGCCAATGGGCGCGGGCGCTAGGCGCGAAGGTGATCGGCGTGGTCGGCAGCGAAGCGAAGGCGAAGCTCGCGAAGAGCCACGGCTGCCATCACGTGCTGCTCGCGGGGCGCGACGACATCGTCGAGCGCGTGAAGGCCCTGACGAAGGGCGCGGGCGTTCACGTGGTGTACGACTCGGTCGGCAAGGACACCTTCTTCACCTCGCTTGATTGCCTGCGCCCGCGCGGCCTGATGGTCAGCTTCGGCAATGCGTCGGGACCCGTGCCCGCCATCGCGCCGCTCGAGCTCGCGAAGCGCGGTTCGCTGTACCTCACCCGACCGACCCTGTTCAGCTATATCGCCACTTCCCGGGAACTGGCCGCCGCGGCGCGCGAGCTCTTCGCCATGGTCACGAAGAAGAAGCTGCGCGTGCGCATCGGTCAGCGCTACGCACTCGCCGACGCCGCGCAGGCCCACCGCGATCTCGAGGCGCGGCGCACCACCGGCTCGACGGTGCTCGTGCCGTGACGCGTGCCGGCGCGGCGTGGGCGGTGCTCGCGCTGACCGGAATTGCGCTCTTCGGCAACTACTACGTCTACGACTCGATCGGCCCGCTCGCCGAGCAGCTCGCGCGCGAGCTCGGCTACTCCGACACGCAGATCGGCACGCTGAACGCGATCTACAGCGTGCCGAACATCGTCCTCGTGTTCGTCGGCGGTGTCCTCGTCGACCGCTACGGACCGGGCCTCGTGACCTTCTGGACGGCGCTGGTCTGCCTCGCGGGCGCATTGCTCACCGCGGTGGGTACGCCGTTCGCCGTCATGGCGGCGGGCCGGCTGCTGTTCGGCATCGGCGCCGAGACGATGATCGTCGCGACGATCGTCGCGCTCGGCATCTGGTTCGCCGGTCGCCAGCTCGCCCTCGCGATGGCGCTGTCGATCAGCTTCGCGCGCCTCGGCTCATACACCGTCGACCTCTCGCCGCTGTGGGCCCCCGACGCCTATGCATCAGGCTGGCAGGCTCCGCTGTGGCTCGCGGCGGGCGTGATGTTCGCCGGCTGCCTCGCCGCCTGGGTCTACCGGCGCCTCGAAGCGAACGCCGCCGCGCGCGGCGTGCAGGTGCAGGGGCTCTCGCGCGAGCGCATCGAGCTGCGCAGCCTCGCGCACTTCAACCGCGGCTACTGGTACGTGCTCGCGCTGTGCGTGCTGTTCTACGCCGTGATCTTCCCGTTCCGCAGCACCTTCGCGATCAAGTATTTCCAGCACACGGGCGGCATGACACTCGAGGCCGCGAGCGTGCTGAACAGCCACGTGTTCCTCGCCGCCGTGATCGCCACGCCGCTGTTCGGCTGGGTGAACGACCGCATCGGTCGCCACGGCCTGCTGCTCACGCTCGGCGCCGCATCGCTCGTCGCGGCGTTCTGCGTGCTCGGCGCGACCGACCTGTCGCCCGGCGTCAGCACGGCATTGATCGGTGTCGCGTTCTCGCTCGTGCCGGCGGTGCTGTGGCCAGCGGTTACGCTGCTGGTCGCGCCGCAACGCCTCGGCACGGCGTATGGCTTCATGACCATGCTGCAGAACATCGGCATGGCCGGGGCCAATTTCACCGCCGGTGCGCTCAACGACGCCAATGGCGCGAGCGCCTCGCATCCAGATGGCTACCTGCCGATGATCGGCTTCTTCGCTGCGCTGTCGGCGCTTGCGCTGGTGGCCGCCGTGCTCTTCTGGCGCTACCTGTCGCACCATGGGGCCCGCGAGCCGGCGTCGTAGCGGCTGACCTGCCCCGGCGGCTGCGAATCGGGGCGGGCGGCGCGCCTTCATGGCTACAATCGGCGTATGAGCAATCCGCCCCTGCGCACCGATTACCCCGTGTTCCGCGCGCTCGCGACGCGCTGGATGGACAACGACCACTACGGCCACATCAACAACGTGGCCTACTACTCGTTCTTCGACACCGCGGTCAACGGCTGGCTCATGGACGCGACCGGCGTCGATATCCGCACGCTGCCGGCGATCGGCCTCGTGGTCGAGACGGGTTGCCGCTATTTCAAGCCGCTGTCGTTTCCCGACGCGCTCGAAGTCGGCCTCGGCATCGAGCGGCTGGGCACGAGCAGCATCACCTACCGGCTCGCCATCTTCCGCGCCGGCGAAGACTCTGCCGCGGCGGCGGGTCGCTTCGTGCATGTTTATGTCGATGCGCAAACCCGGCAGGCGACCGCCATACCGGACGTGATCCGCGCGGCTGCGCAGGCGCTACGCGAACCGATCCGGTGAATAGAGGCTGATCGGCACCGACGGGTCCCTCCCGGCGATGAGATCGCTGATGATCCGCCCGCTCGCCGGCGCGAGGGTCACGCCCATCATCGCGTGCCCGGTCGCCAGCAGCACGTTGTCGGCGCGTCGCGTGCGGCCGAGGAAGGGCAGGCCGTCCGGCGTGCAGGGACGCAGGCCGGCCCACGGCGTGATGCCGGCGAAATCCGCGGGACCGAACTGCGGGTAGTAGCGCGGAATCGCATCGACCATCGCCGCGACCCGCCGCTGATCGATCGAGCGGTCGAGTCCGCACAGTTCCAGCGTGCCGGCGAAGCGCAGCGCATCGCCCATGGGCGTCACGGCGACGAAATCTTCGGTGAGCACCGCGCAGGCGTGGAGTCGTGCGCGCGGCGCGGGCAGCATGAAGCTGTAGCCCTTGCCGGACAGCAGTGGCAGCGGCAGGTCGATGTCGCGCGCGAGCGCCGCGGACCACGCGCCGCCTGCGATCACGAACTCGTCGCCGCCCACCACGCCGGCGTCGGTGACCGCGCCGCTCACGCGCGCACCCTTGCGTTCGAGTCCGGTGACTTCGGTGTTCCAGTGCAGGTCGACTCCGGCGTCGGCAAGGCCGGCGACGAGCGTCGCAACCACGCGCTGTGGCACCGTGTGCGCATCGAGCGGATAGCGTACTGCACCGACGATAGCCATGTCGACGCCCGGTTCGAGCGCGGCGGCGGCGTCGCGATCGAGGATCTCGACCGGCATGCCGAGGCGCTGCGCCATCGCCGCGACGCGGCGCTCCTCGCGCATGCCGTGCGCGCTGCGTGCGAGCATCAGCAGCCCGTGTTCGGCGAGCGGCACGCCCTGTGGCCACAGCAGCGTGAGCGCCTCGTAGCCGCGGCGGCCGAGCAGGGCGAGGTCACGCAGCGCCGGCGCGGCGAGCGCGACGCGCGAGGCGCGCGCCGCGCACAGGAACTGCCAGCACCAGCGCAGGTAGTCGGGGTCGGCGCGGGGCGTCACGCGCAGCGGGCTGCGCGGATCGGCAAGCGAGCGCAGGCCTCGCAGCACCGCGCCGGGCGAGGCGAGCGGAATGAAATGGCTCGGCACGATCATGCCTGCATTGCCGAGCGAGCAGCGATCGGTATCGGGGCCGCCGCGGTCGAGCAGCGTGACCACATGGCCGTCCTGCGCCGCATACCAGGCGCAGGCGAGTCCGGCGATGCCGCCGCCGATCACGACGACACGCTTCTGCGGCGGCAGCCGCGCGCTCATGGCGCGACCCGGATGCCGTGGGCGAGCGGATCGGCGGCATCCATCAGGAGGGTCGCCTCCGCGGTCACCCAGGCCTGGCCGGTGATCGTCGGGATGATCCGCTCGCCGTCGCGCTCGTAGCGGCTCTCGAACACGCTGCCGGTGATGCCCGTCTGCCGCCACACCTCGCCGGGTGCGAGCCGGCCGTCGGCCGCGAGGCAGGCCAGTCTTGCGCTGGTGCCGGTGCCGCAGGGCGAGCGGTCGTACGCGCCGCCGGGGCACAGCACGAAATTGCGCGCCTCGTCCGCGAGCTCCACGTGATCGATCTCGACGCCGCCCGGGCCGGTGATGCCGGCGCGCGCGAGCGCGCGGCGGATGCGCCCGCAGAATTCGCCGAGCGCCGCGGCATCGGCGAGCGCGAGTCGCCTGCCGTGGTCCTCGCACAGGAAGAACCAGTTGCCGCCCCAGGCAATGTCGCCGGTGACGGGTCCATGGCCCTCGACCTCGACGCGCACGCCGCGCGCATGGCGCCAGGCCGGCACGTTGCGCACCGACACGGTGTTCGCATCGTGCAGCGTGGCCGTGACGACGCCGACCGGTGTCTCGAGGCGATGCTCGCCCTGCGCGATGCGCCCGAGCCAGGCGAGCGTGACGATCGTGCCGATCGTGCCGTGGCCGCACATGCCGAGGTAACCGACATTGTTGAAGAAGATGACCCCGGCCGTGCAGCCGGGCGCGAGCGGCGGGGTCAGCAGCGCGCCGACCAGCACGTCGGAACCGCGCGGCTCGTTGACGATGGCGCTGCGGAAGTGGTCGTGGTTGCGCCGCAGGTCTTCGACGCGCGCGGCGAAGGATCCGGTGAGCGCCGGCCCCCCGTCGATCACCACACGCGTCGGCTCACCGCCGGTGTGCGAATCGACGACCCGCACGCGCATCAGCGTCGGCGGCGCCGCGGCAGGGGCGGCAGCTTCGGCCGGTGTTCGAGGCCGGCCTCGATGATGCCGAGGATGCGGCGGCGCTCCTCGCCGACCAGTACGCGTCGCGGTGCGCGCACCCATTCGGCGCCGAGGCCGGCCGCCTGGACCGCGAGCTTGATGTACTGCACGAACTTGACGTGCGTGTCGAGGTGCGCGAGCGGCGTGAACCAGCGGTAAAGCCGCAGGGCAGCATCGACCGCGCCGGCCACCGCGAGGTCCCATAGCCGCTGGTTCTCGCGCGGGAAGGCGAGGCCGATGCCGGCGATCCAGCCGTCGGCGCCGAGCACCGCACTCTCGAGCGCGAGATCATCGACGCCCGCGAACAGCACGTAGCGGTCGCCGAGCGCATTGCGCAGGTCGGTGATGCGGCGCACGTCCCCCGAGGATTCCTTGATCGCGACCAGGTTCGAAACGCCGGCGAGGTCGACGAACATCGCCGGAGTGATGTCGACGTGGTAGGCGAGCGGATTGTTGTAGCAGATGATCGGCAGCTGCGTGGCGCGTGCGACGGCCCGGTAGTGCAGCAGCGTCTCCCGCGGGTCGGCGCGGTAGACCATGGCCGGCAGCAGCATCAGGCCATCGACGCCGAGGCGCTCCATGTCGCGCGCGAAGGCGATGGCGGCGGCAGTGCTCGCCTCGAATACGGTGGCGATCACCGGCACGCGCCCTGCCGCCACCTCGAGCGCGGCGGCCACGACCGCGCGTTTCTCCGCCGGGGCGAGCGTGGGGTTCTCGCCGAGCGAGCCGAGCATCACGAGGCCCGAGGCGCCGCTTGCGACCATCGCCTCGATGTGGCGCGATCCGGCTTCGAGGTCGAGCGATTCATCGCGGCGGAACTGCGTGGTCATCGCCGGGAACACATCGCGCCACGGAACCGTCATGAGCCGCACCCGCCGCGCATCGCGCGCCGCTCAGCCGACGAGCTTGAGGTTGCGCGCCGCACGGCTGACGCCGAGCGCGCCGCTGCGCACCACTTCGACCGCCTCCGTGTAGTGCGCGAGTTCGGCGATGAAATCGCTCACCTCGGCTTCGCTGGCGGTCAGCTCGACGACGAAGCCGTCGGGCGCCGGGTCGAGCACGCGCCCGCCGCGACGGACGACGTAGCCGCGCACGACATCGGTCTGCTCGGGCCGCAGGCGCAGTTTCGCCAGCACGAGCTCGCGCTCGATGTGCTCACCGTCGGTGAGATCCTCGACCGCGACGACATCGATCAGCTTCAGCAGCTGGTTGGCGATCTGCTGCATCACCGCCTCCGAGCCCCGTGTGACGAGCGTGATGCGCGAGACGGTGGGATCGTCGGTGGCGGCGACTGACAGCGACTCGATGTTGTAGCCGCGGGTGGAAAAGAGGCCCGCGACGCGCGTGAGCGCGCCCGCCTCGTTCTGCAGGAGGATGGCAATGATGTGGCGCATGGAATTCCGGGGAAATTGAGCACTTGGAAGAATACTGCATGCGCGCCCGTGCATGGCGGTTTTGCGCGCCGGGGCCAAACTGTTAGTCTTTCAGGTCACCCCCACGCAGAGCGAAACCAGCCCCCGATGTCAGACACGGTCATAATGCCCCGCCCGCAGGCCCACCCGCTGGCCGGCCAGGCCATGACCGGCGCGCAGATCATCGTGCAGGTCATCGCCGACGAGGGCGTCTCGGCCATCTTCGGCTACAGCGGCGGCGCGATCCTGCCGACCTATGACGCGGTGTTCCTGTACAACGAGGCCCGCCAGCTCGACGGCGGCCAGCAGATGCCGCTGATCGTGCCGGCGAACGAGCAGGGGGCGGGCTTCATGGCGGCGGGCTATGCGCGCTCGAGCGGTCGCGTCGGCGTCGCGCTCGTGACCTCGGGACCGGGCGCGACCAACACCGTCACGCCGATCCGCGACAGCATGGCCGATTCGGTGCCCATGGTCGTGATCTGCGGCCAGGTGCCCACCGCGGCCATCGGTTCCGACGCCTTCCAGGAGGCGCCGGTCAGCTCGATCATGGGCGCCGTGGCCAAGCACGTGTTCCTCGTCACCGAGCCCGAGAAGCTCGAGGCCACGGTACGCACGGCCTTCGAGGTGGCGCGCACCGGCCGGCCGGGGCCGGTCGTCATCGACGTGCCGAAGGACGTGCAGAACTGGCAGGGCCAGTTCCACGGCCAGGGCACGCTGCCGATCCCCGGTTATCGCCGTCGCATGGACAGCGCTAAACGCTCGGCCATGGCCGATGCCGACGCGGCGCGTTTCTTCGAACTGCTCGCCGCCTCCGAGCGTCCGCTCATCTACGCCGGCGGCGGTGTGGTCAATGGCTCGGCGTCGGAGGCGTTGCGGGAGTTCGCCGAAGCCTTCGACGTGCCGGTGGTCACCACCCTGATGGGCATCGGCGCGATCGACACCACCCATCCGCTGTGCATGCGCATGCTCGGCATGCACGGCGCCGCGTTCGCGAACTACGCGGTCGAGGACTGCGACCTGCTGATCGCGGTCGGCGCGCGCTTCGACGACCGTGTCGCCGGCGTGCCGCAGCGTTTCGCGGCCAATGCACGCGCGATCGCGCACCTCGACATCGACCGCGCCGAGATCAACAAGGTCAAGCGCGTGCAATGGAGCCATGTCGGCCCGGTGCGCGAGGCGCTCGTGGCGCTGACCGCCTGGGGCCGCGGGCAGGCGCTCGCCCCGCGGCATGCGGCGTGGCGCGCGGAGCTCGACGAGTTGCGCCGCGTGCACGCGATGAACTACGACCGCGAGAGCCCGCTGATCCAGCCGTACTACGTCATCGAGGAGATCGCGCGGCGCACCCGCGGCGAGGCGATCATCGCGACCGGCGTCGGCCAGCACCAGATGTGGGCGGCCCAGTACAGCGAGTTCCGCCTGCCGCGCCAGTGGCTCACCTCCGGCAGCATGGGCACGATGGGCTTCGGCCTGCCGGCGGCCATCGGCGCCCAGGTCGCCAATCCCGGCCGGCTGGTGATCGACATCGACGGCGATGCGAGCGTGCGCATGAACATCGGCGAGCTCGAGACCGTCACCACCTACAACCTGCCGGTCAAGGTCGTGGTGCTGAACAACTTCGGCGACGGCATGGTCAAGCAGTGGCAGAAGCTGTTCTTCAAGGGCCGGCTGTCGGCGAGCGACAAGTCGCTGCACAAGAAGGATTTCGTCAAGGCCGCGCAGGCCGACGGCTTCGAGTACGCGGTACGTCTCGATCGCAAGGCCGATGTGCCGCGCGTGGTGCGCGAGTTCCTCGAATTCGCAGGCCCCGCCTTCCTCGAGGTCATCATCGATCCGGACGCGGGCGTCTATCCGATGGTTGGGCCGGGGCAGACGTACGACAAGATGATAACCGGTGATTTCATCGCCGCGCGCAGTGCAGTGCCGGCCGAAGCGGTGGCGCCGGATCCGTCCGAAATGTTCTGAGGGTGCGCGCCTGAAATACCTGCACACGATGGTGCGAGTCTCCGATCTCGACGCTTCGCTGCGTTTCTATTGCGACGCGCTCGGGCTCGTCGACCTCACGCGCAAGGACAATCCCCAGGGGCGTTACACCCTGGTGTTTCTCGCCGCGCCTGGCGATGAGGCGGCGCAGGTCGAATTGACCTACAACTGGGATCCCGAGGTCTATCGCGGCGGGCGCAATTTCGGCCATCTCGCCTACGCGGTCGATGACATCTACGCCGCCTGCGCGCGCCTCGCCGCGCATGGCGTGACGATCAACCGGCCACCGCGCGACGGTCGCATGGCCTTCGTGCGCTCGCCCGACGGCATTTCGATCGAACTGCTGCAGAAGGGCGGCGCGCTCGCGCCCGCCGAGCCGTGGAGCTCGATGCCGAACACCGGCGAGTGGTGAGCCGCATGTTATGCCGCTGCGTACTCGTGTCGCGGGACTGCTGATCGCGATCGCCTTCGGGGCGATCACCTTCGCGCTGTGGGCGGTGGCCAATCGCCCGACCCCGGAGCCGCCGTGGCCTGCGCGCATCCAGGGCTTCGCGTTCTCGCCCTTCACCATCGAGCAGGATCCCGGCGAGCAACGCCTGCCGTCCGAGGCCGACATCGATCGCGACCTGGAACTGCTCGCCGGCAAGACCAACGCCGTGCGCACCTACAGCACCCTCGGCTCGCTCGGTGCGGTGCCGCGGCTCGCGGATGCGCACGAAATCAACGTGGCACTCGGCGCCTGGATCGATGTGGACGCCGACACCAGCGAGCGCGAGCTCGTGGCCGCGATCGCGATCGCGCGCAGCCACCGCAATGTCGTGCGCGTGCTGATCGGCAACGAGGTCATGCTGCGCGGCGACGTGCCGGCCGAGGAGCTGTACGCCTATCTCGACCGCGCGCGCAAGGCGATCCGCCAGCCCGTCGGCACCGCCGAGCCCTGGCACGTCTGGCTCTCGCACGCGGAGCTCGCCGAACACGTCGATTTCATTGCGGTGCACCTGCTGCCTTACTGGGAGGGAATCCCGGTCGAGCAGGCGGTCGAGTACTCGATCCGGCGTTTCGAGGAGGTGCGGGCGCGGTTTCCTGACAAACCAATCATCATCGGCGAGGTGGGCTGGCCCAGCAATGGCCGCACGCGCGAGGGCGCCGTCGCCTCGATGGCGAACGAGGCCCTGTTCCTGCGCCGCTTCCTCGAGCACGCCGAGAGGGAGGGCTACATCTACTATCTGATGGAGGCCTTCGACCAGCCGTGGAAGGCGACGTCCGAGGGCGCGGTGGGCGCGTACTGGGGCGTCTACGATGTCGAGCGCCAGCCGAAGTTCGAGTTCACCGCGCCGATCGTGCGGGTGCCGCAGTGGCAAGTGCTCGCCACGGTGTCGGTGCTGGTCGCATTGTTCGTGCTGGCGCTGCTGTATTTCAACAGCGCGACGCTGCGCAAGCGCGGCCGCAGCTTCCTCGCGGTGATCGTGTTCCCGACCGCGACGATCGCCGTGTGGGTGTTCTACCAGTTCACGCAGCAGTACCTCACCGCGACCAGCGTCCTCGTCGGCGCGCTGCTCTGCGTCGGCATGATCGGCGTGATCGCCGTGCTGCTCGCCGAAGCGCACGAATGGGCGGAGGCGCAGTGGGTGGTCGGGCGACGGCGTCTCGCCGGGCAGCCGCTCGCCGAGGGCGGCGAGGCGCGCCCCAGGGTGTCGATCCACGTGCCGGCCCACAACGAGCCGCCCGACATGCTGATCGCGACGCTCGATGCGCTCGCGCGGCTCGACTATCCCGACTTCGAAGTGCTGGTGATCGACAACAACACGCCGGACGAGGCGACCTGGCGCCCGGTCGAGGCGCACTGCGCGGCGCTCGGCCCGCGCTTTCGTTTCTTCCACGTCGCCCCGCTTGCGGGTTTCAAGGCGGGTGCGCTCAACTTCGCGCTGCGCCACACCGCGCCCGCCGCCGAGGTCATCGCGGTGATCGACAGCGACTACATCGTCGAGCTCGGCTGGCTGCGCGATCTGGCGCCTTGCTTCGCCAACCGCTATGTCGGCATCGTGCAGGCGCCGCAGGACTATCGCGACGGCGACGAGAACGCGTTCAAGGCCATGTGCTACGCCGAGTACCGCGGGTTCTTCCACATCGGCATGGTCACCCGCAACGAGCGCAATGCGATCATCCAGCACGGCACGATGACGATGGTGCGCCGGCGCCTGCTCGAGGTGACCGGCGGCTGGGCCGAGTGGTGCATTACCGAGGACGCCGAACTCGGCCTGCGCGTGTTCGAGGCCGGTTACGAAGCCGTCTATACGCCGCGCTCCTACGGGCGCGGCCTGATCCCCGACACCTTCGTCGACTACAAGAAGCAGCGCTTCCGCTGGGCCTACGGCGCGATGCAGATCCTGAAGACCCATTCGGGCCTGCTGTTCTCGGGCGGCGGGGGCGCACTGACGGGCGGCCAGCGCTATCACTTCATCGCCGGCTGGCTGCCGTGGGTGGCCGACGGCTTCAACGTGCTGTTCAACGTTGCGGCGATCGGCTGGTCGGTCGCGATGATCTGGGACTCCGGCCGGGTCGATCCGCCGCTCGCGATGTTCGCGCTGCTGCCGCTGTCGCTGTTCACCTTCAAGCTCGCGAAGCTGCTGCACCTCTACCATGCGCGCGTCGGCGCGGGCCTGCGCCAGACCCTCGCGGCGGCGATCGCCGGGCTCGCGCTGTCACATACGATCGGCATCGCGGTGCTCAAGGGGCTCGTGACGCGCAGTGAGCCGTTTTTCCGTACGCCGAAGCGGGCCGCGAAGCACCGCGTGCGCACGGCGCTCAATTCGGCGCGCGAAGAGGTCCTGATCATGCTCGCGCTGTGGCTGGCGGCCTGGGGCGTCGCGCACACGCCGCAGGTCGCCAGCCCTGACCGGCTCGCGTGGATCATCGTGCTGTCGATCCAGTCGGTGCCCTACGCGGCGGCGCTCGTGACCTCGCTCGTCAGCGCCTTCCCGCTGCCCGCGCGCCTGATGGGCGGCAACCGCAGCTGGCGCGAGGCTACTTCATCGTCGGCATGACGAATTCGGCGGTCTCGGCGCCGCTCGTCGGCCAGCGCGCGGTGATCGCCTTCAGTCGCGTGTAGAAGCGCACACCCTCCGGGCCGTGCACGTGCATGTCGCCGAACAGCGAGCGCTTCCAGCCGCCGAAGCTGTGGAACGCCATGGGCACCGGGATCGGGACATTGACGCCGACCATGCCGGCCGCGACTCCGTGCGCGAACATGCGTGCCGCGCGGCCGTCGTTGGTGAAGATCGAGGTGCCGTTGCCGAATTCGTGCGCATTCACCAGTTCGAGCGCCTCGGCGAGCGTGCCGGCGCGCACGATCGCGAGCACCGGGCCGAAGATCTCCTCGCGGTAGATGCGCATCGCGGGGGCGACGTGGTCGAACAGCGTGGGACCGATGAAGAAACCTCGCTCGTGCCCCTTGACCCGGTGACCCCGGCCGTCGACGACGAGGGTCGCGCCCTCGGCCACGCCGGCAGCGATATACCCCTCCACCTTCTCGCGATGCCCGCCCGTGACCAGCGGGCCCATTTCGACATCGGGCTCGAGGCCGCTGCCGATACGCAGCGTGGCGAGCTTCGCGCGCAGCGCTGCGATCAGCGGCTCGGCCGAGTTGCCGACGGTGACCGCCACCGAGATCGCCATGCAGCGCTCGCCTGCGGAGCCGTAGGCGGCACCGAGCAGCGCATTGGCGACGCGCTCCGGGTCGGCGTCAGGCATCACGACCATGTGGTTCTTGGCGCCACCGAGCGCCTGCACGCGCTTGCCGTGTTTCGCGGCAGTGGCGTGGATGTACTCGGCGACCGGCGTCGAGCCGACGAAGCTCACCGCGGCGACGTCGGGATGCGTGAGCAGTGTATCGACCGCTTCGCGATCGCCATTGACGACATTGAACACGCCTGCGGGCAGGCCCGCTTCGGAGAGCAGCTCGGCGAGGCGCAGCGGGCAGGAGGGATCCTTCTCCGACGGCTTCAGCACGAAGGTATTGCCGCAGGCGAGAGCCATCGGAATTATCCACAGCGGCACCATCGCCGGGAAATTGAACGGCGTGATGCCGGCGCACACGCCGAGCGGCTGGCGGATCGACCAGCTGTCGATGCCGGCGCCGACGTCCTCGCTGAATTCGCCCTTGAGCAGTTGCGGGATGCCGCAGGCGAACTCGACGACCTCGAGTCCGCGCGTGACCTCACCCGTCGCGTCCGACAGTACCTTGCCGTGCTCGAGCGTGATCAGGCGCGCGAGCTCTTCGCGGTGCGCTTCGATCAGCGCCTTGAAGCGGAACATCACGCGCGCGCGCTGCAGCGGTGGCGTCGCGGCCCAGGCCGGCGCGGCGGCGCGCGCCGCGGCGATGGCAGCAAGGGTTTCGTCCTGGCTCGCGAACGCGACCCGCGCGCGCAGTTCGCCCGTCGCCGGGTTGTAGACATTGCCGTGGCGGCCGCCGCTCGCGCCTGCGACCTGCCTGCCGTTGATGTAGTGGCCGAGCGCGAGCAGAGCTGCGCCGTGGCGGGTATCGATTGCCGGTGTACTCATGGCTGTGGACTCGTTGATGGGCCGGCAGAGCGCCGTGCCAGGACGACCTCGAATTCCTGGATCATGCGGCCGCTGCCATCGTTCGGCGTCGATATGAGCCTCACGGTGGCGCGCTCACTCTCCAGGGTCACGTGTGCGAAGCCCCATACCATGCCGCGCGAGTAGAGCGAGCGCAATTCGGGGTTGTTGAGTTGCTGCTTCGCCGCGAACAGGGCGTTCGACGGGCGCTGTTTGGCGGCGGCTCCGGAGACGACCTGCAGCAGCGGCTGCGCATGCGCGCCCGGCAGCGCCTTTGAGCAGTCGTCGACGTGCGCCTCGAGTGTATGTTCGTGTCCGGCGAGGTACAGGTCGGCATGGCGACACAGGGTCGGCAGGATCAGTTCGCGCAGCGCGCGCGCCTGGGCGAACTTGCTGCCTGCCGTGGACCAGAGTGGATGATGGCCCATGACGATCTTCCAGCGTGCCGTCGAGGAGGCGAGCGCCTGCTCGAGCCACGTGGCCATGGCGCGTTCGGCGTCGCTCTGCCGGGCGACGCCCGGCGAGAGGTCGTCGTATTCCGGCAGCAGGATCTCGCTGCCGTCCCAGTCGACCTCGGTCTCCGGCACGGGTACGTGCGCGAGCAGCAGTTCGGTGTCGATCACGAAGATCTCGACTTCGCCGCCGAGACCCGGGGGCACGACCCGATAGAAGTAGCCGTCCATGTAGAACGGCGGCGTCGACTCGAGGAAGCGCAGCTGCGCCTCGGCGCCGGCGCGCGAGGTGTTCCAGTCGTGGTTGCCGAGTGCGGCGTAGATGCGGAAACCGGCGGCAAGGGCGCCGTAGTCGCCGAAGGGTTCGGTGAACAGGGCATTGAATCGATCCGCGTCGCTGCGACCGTCGGCGCCGGCGGTCGCGCCGTCGGGATAGATGTTGTCGCCGAGCATCAATGCGAAGCGGCAGTTCTCGACCGCGCAGTAGCTGCGCATCGCGCGCGCCACGGGGGCGAGCCCGCTCGCCGCGACCACGCGGCCGTCCGCGAGCGTGTGCGGGGGCGCGGGTACGAATTCCGCGGGCACGCGCCGGTCCTCGAGCCATTCGGCGCGCTCGAGCGCGATGAACCCGTCGAGGTCGGCCGCGATATCTTCGGGATCGAGGTAATCGTACTGATAACCCGAGTCCCCGAACGCCACGAAGCCGAAAACTTGGGAATCCGGCACCGAGGTTTTCGGTATTTCGGCGGGCTGCGGCGCGGCGCAGGCCGCCAGCAGCGCTGCGACCAGCAGCGTGAGGGGCGCGGCCATCCAGTGGCTGGGCGTCGTCATCTCAGTCGGCTCCGTACTTGCGCTCGATCAGGGCGTGGACATCGGCCACCGGCCGGCGGATGGGACCTTCGGCTTCCATCTTGAGGCTGGTGACCGCCGCGGCCCATATTGTCGCCTCGGCGGGCGAGTGTGCGAGGCGGCGCGACAGATAAGAGCCGATGCAGGTGTCGCCGCGACCGCTGCGTCCGCGCAGTGGCTCCGGATGAAACGTGGCCTCATATTCCCGCCCCTCGGCCAGTACCAGCATGCCGTCGCGGTGCGTCAGCACGATTTCGCGCGGGCCCTGCGAGGCGAGGATCGCCGCGGCCCGATGGATGTCGGCGGTGCCGGTGAGGAACTCCGCCTCGACGGCGTCGGTTTTCAGCACGTCGACGAGCGCGAGCACCGCGGCCTGTTCCGGCCACGGCTCGTAGTGCAGCCGACCATCGTCGCCCACCACGCGCACATAGCCCTGCACGTCGGCGCCGATCAGCGCGCCGGTCGCCTTGATCGCCTGGATCACCTCGAGCGGCACCTCGCCGCGCACCGAGGCGCTCACGAGCCAGGCGCCGGCCTCAACGTCGGCGATGTCGGCGGGCTGGAACGGGTCGGCGAGCGCCGCCACCGTCAGCACACGCTGATCGACGTCGTCGGTCGGATACTCGAGCCGCATCAGCGTCGAGGCACGCGATTCATGGATCACGACCTGCACGCCGGCCTCGACGAGCAGGTGGGTGCTGCGCCGATCCTCGGCGGCGAGGCGCGTGACCGCGGCGACGTCGACGCAGGCGAGCCGCGCCGCGTGCGCGGCGTAGCTGTACCCGCCGCCGTCGACGTGGCGCGTGCCGGCCTTCGAAACGATGGTATCCTTGGTGTAGGCGCCGAGGGTGGCGAAATCGCAGCGGATGGGCGTGATCGTCAAGTGACTCTCCAGGGGTTGCGGTCAATCGCGAAGCCGCACGCGCCACAGCGTGGCGGCGAGCACCATCGAAACCACTGACGAGCCCAGCCAGAACGTGGTGGCAGGGCCGAAATCATAGGTGCGCAGACCGTCGGCAGCCACCGTCATGCCGCGCTCGATCAGGTGTCCGCTGATGTTCTCCTGCAGCGCCGCACCGATGTAGCTGAAGATGCCGATCAGGCCCATCGCGGCGCCGGCCACCCGCTTCGGCGCGATGTCGACGGCGAACAGGCCGCCGAGCGAGGTGACGAGTCCGTTCAGCCCGAGGCCATAGAGAATGAACGCGCACATCAGGCTCAGGGTGGTGTGCGGGCCGTAGAACAGCAGCACGAGACCGGCGATTTCCGCGAGTGCGAAGATCAGGTTCGCGGGCGGTCGGCGGGCGTTGAACCACTTGTCCGAGATGAAGCCGAAGGCGAGGCAGCCGGCGATGCCGGCGAAGGTGTTTACCATCAGGAAGGTACCGGCTTCGACGAGCGAGAAGCCATGCGTTTCCTGCAGGTACAGCACGCCCCAGCTGTTGATCGCGTAGCGCGAGACATAGATGCTCGCGCTGGCGAGCGCCAGCACCCACACCGCGGGAATCTTCAGGATGGAAAGCTGCGTCCTGAACACGCCGACATCGGCGCGCGAGTGCGCCTCGTCGGTCTGCCAGTGGTCGTTGCGCCAGTCGGCAACGGTCGGCAGGCCGAGCGTGCGCGGTCGATCCTGGACCAGCAGATACATGCCGACCGCGACCAGCACGCACAGCAGGCCCGGGCCCCAGAAGCCGTAGCGCCAGCCGAACGCCGCGACGAGGCCGCCGACGGCCACGAAAGTGAGTCCCTCGCCGATCGAGTGCGCGGTGCTCCAGATGCCGTAGTAGCGGCCGCGCTCGCGGTTGCCGAACCAGTTGGCCATCGCGACCACGCCTGCGGGCGCGCCGAAACTCTGGAACCAGCCGTTCAGGCCCCACAGCAGCACCGATACCCACAGGATCGTCGAGAAGCCCATGCCGACGTTGAGCAGCGCGGACATCAGCACCGCGAACGCGAAGAACACTTTCATGTTTGCGTGGTCGGCGAGGAAGCCGTTGACCAGCTTGCCGACCGCGTAGGCATAGAAGAGGGCGGAGCCGATCAGGCCCAGTTCGCTCGGCGAGAAGATGCCGAGGTCGATCAGCGGCTTCTTGGCCACCGACAGCGCGAGCCGGCAGGTGTAGACGAGGCCGTAGCCGAGCGTGATCGCCAGCATCACCCGCAGACGATGGCGGCGGAACAGCTCGTCGATGCGCCGGGTGTCGGTCAGCTGCGGCTGGTCGGCGCCCGTGGCGAAAAGGCGGAGCAGCGCTTTCACGGAGCCGTCACCCCTTGCGGCGATACTCGCGCCGCCGCCGTTTCTTTTGCATGAAATAACATTTCTATTATAATATCAAAATAGAAAAAATGTTCCAGACCGGGATGCCCAATATGCGCACGCTTCTGTATTTCTGCCTCGCCATCGGCTCGCTTGCGGGCTGTGCCAGCCGCCCGGCCACCACGACGCCCGCGGGGCCGGCCATCGCGGACGTGCCGGCGCGCGTCGAGACGACCCCGAGCGCGCAGAACGACGGCAATGACCTGGCGTTCTGGCTGCACCCCGCGGACCCGGCCAGGAGCCTCGTGCTCGGTACCGGTGGTACGGCGGGCCTCGAGCTGTTCTCGCTTGCCGGCGAGCGCATCGGCGCCTATGACGGCATCGATCCCGAGCTGGTGGAAGTGAGCCATGGCCTCGTGATCGTGGCCGACCGGCGCAGCGGCGGCCTGATCGTGCTTCGGATCGATCCCGACACGCTGGCCGTCACGCCCGCCACCCGCGAGACCCTCGCCACGCAGGGCGAGGTCGGCGGGCTGTGCGCTTATCGCAGCCCGGATACCGGCGTGCAGTACGTGTTCGCGACCGTCGAGGGCAACGTGCAGCAGTGGCAGCTCGGCACGACGGGTGACACGGTGCACGGGCGAATCGTGCGCACCTTTCCGGTGGGCGTGGGCTCGGCCTATTGCGCCGTGGATGACGCGACGCGTTCCCTGTTCGTCTCCGAGGAGACGGTCGGCATCTGGCGGATCGCCGCCGAGCCCGAGACCGACGCCGAGCGCGAGGCCATCGACCTGATCGCACCGGCCGGCCACATCGAGGATGAAGTGAAGGGGCTCGCGGTCTATCGCGTCGACGGCGACACGGCGTATCTGCTCGCGGGCGACATCAAGCCCGCGCGCATCAATGTCTATGGCCTCGCCGACGGCGCCTGGATCGGCAGCTTCCGCATCACCGCCGCCGGCGACATCGACGCGGTCGGTGAAACCGAAGGACTGGCCGCCATCGCCTTCCCGCTTGCGGGCTCGGCGGGCGGCCTCGTCGGCGCGTTCGACGAGGAGAACGAGGGCGCATCCGGCAACATCAAGCTCGCCTCCTGGGATGCGATCGCCGCGGGCCTCGGGCTCGCGAGCGCCTCGGGCCGCGATCCGCGCATCGCCCCGGCGCCCACGGCGCGTACGGTCGTGCCGCGCGCGGAGACCGCGCCGGTCGCGACCTGGGGTGATGCCGCGGACGATCCGGCCATCTGGGTCCACCCGACCGACCCGGCAAAGAGCCTCGTGATCACGACGAACAAGAAGCTCGGCCTCGACATCCACGACCTCGCTGGCAAGCGCCTGTCCTCGCTGCCCATCGGCCGCGTGAACAATGTCGACCTGCGCGACGGCTTCATGCTCGGCGGCAGGTCCGTCACGCTGCTCGCCGCCTCGAACCGCACGACGCAGGGGATCTCGCTGCTGCGCCTCGACCCGGCGACACGGCGCCTCGTCGATGTCGCAGGCGGCGTCATCCCGACCGGACTGTCCGATCCCTACGGGCTCTGCATGTATCGCAGCGCAGGCAGCGGCCACACCTACGTGTTCATCAACGACAACAATGAGACCGGCACGATGCGCCAGTGGCAGCTGATCGCAGTCGGCGACAAGGTGCGCGCCGAGCCGGTGCGCAGTTTCGAGGTCGGTTCGCTCGCCGAGGGCTGCGTGGCCGACGACGCAACCGGTGCGCTGTATGTCGCCGAGGAGGACGTCGCTCTCTGGCGTTACTCCGCCGAGCCCGACGGCGGCACCGAGCGCCGCGCCGTCGCCAAGGTCGGGCCCGGGGAGTTGACCGACGATGCCGAAGGCCTGGCGATCTGGGCGCGCCCGGACGGCACCGGCTACATCGTGCTGTCGAACCAGGGCGCCGACAACTACGCGGTGTTCCGCCGCGAGGGCGACAACCCGCTGGTGGGCTATTTCTCGATCGTCGCCAACGAAGCGCTCGGCATCGACGGCGTGTCGGAAACCGATGGTCTCGACGTCACGAGCGCGCCGCTGGGACCCCAGTTTCCGCAAGGTCTGCTCGTGGTGCAGGACGGCCGCAACATCGGCCCGACCGAACCGCAGAACTTCAAGTACGTCTCGTGGGCAGACGTCCTTGCGGCACTGGGCGAGGAGGCGCGCTGACGCCGGGCGGAGGCCCCGCTGGCATGCAGTGCGCGGCACCCGGCCTCAGGCCCTCAGCCGCTCGAACGAGCGCACGCCGTTGCGCAGGTCGGCAGGCACGAGCACGAGCGGCTTCCAGGGCATGAGTCCCCACTCGTCGAACAGCGAGAAGGTGAGCGTGGGCTGCGGGCCGGGCGTGAAATGCAGCATGCCGAAGTTGGCGCCGCCGGCGTAGACCTTGCGCATGCGCACCTCCGGCTGCTGGTCGATCCACGAGGACGACGGCGACTGGGCGAGCGGTGAGCTCACCAGGTCGTAGAGGTCGTAGCCACCGCGCTCCGACCACGGAATGCAGTTCAGTTCGCCGACATGGCTGTCGCCGGAGAGCAGCACGACGCCTTCGATGCCGCGGTCGCGGATGAAGTCGAACAGCGCATCGCGCTCGGTGCGGAAAGCCGCCCAGGTGTCGCCCTTCTCGCCGTCGGCCATCGACCAGCCGCTGCCGCAGGCCAGGATCTTGAATGGTGCACGGCTTGCGGCGAGGCGCTCCCTGAGCCATGCGTTCTGGGCGGCTCCGAGGAAAGTCTTCGCGGGCCCATCCGGATCGCCATTCGGCGAGCGGTGGTAGCGGCCATCGAGCATGAAGAAATCGATGCCGCCGAAGTGCTTCTCGAAGAACACGCCGGGCGTGCCGGGCAGGCCGTAGGCGGGATTCGCCCAGTAGTTTCTGAAGGTCGCGAGCGAGGCGGCCTTGAACGGCGAGCTGCCGTCGCCGTTGTTGTAGCCGTAGTCGTGGTCGTCCCAGATCGCGAGCTGCGGCACGCTGCGGATCAGCGGCGCGAGCGATTGCACCTTGCGTTGGCGGCGATACTCGTCGGCGATCGCCTCGGGCGCTTCGGAGTCGGCGTAGATATTGTCGCCGAGCCAGAGGAAGAGGTCGGGCGATTCGCGCACGACGATATCGAAGATGCGCTGCACCGGATCGCGCGCGATCCGCGCGCAGGATCCGAAGGCGACGCGGAAGTCGGCGGCGCCGGCCGGCGCGGTCCGCGTCGCGACCGGCACGCTCTGGTAGCGGTCGACCACGCCGTCGACCACCGGCCGGTACCAGTAGCGGGTATCCGGCTCGAGACCGTCGATGCGCACGGCGGCGGTGAAATCGCTGGCGGCGCTCGTGGCCACGGTCGCGCTGGTCAGAGGCGCGGTGAAGGCGCGGTCCTTCGAGTACTGGAAGGCGATCGGCAGGGGACCCGTGGCTCGGCCCCAGATCGTGAGGTGCGTGGGCCCGGTGTCGCCGATCATGGGGCCTTGCAGCAGGCGCGGATAACCGAGCGGGGCGGCGTACGCCCTCTTCGGCAGCATCGCGACTCCCGCCGCGCCCGCGGCGGCACCAAGGAGTCTGCGTCGCAGGGCGTCGATCATCGTGCAGCCCCCTGGTCGAAGATTTCGCTCGTGATGCGCGCCAGATAGCTGTGACCCTTGGCCGCATACACCGAGGGCGTTGCGACGGCCGGGTCCTGCTCGGCTTCGACCACCAGCCAGCCGTCGTAGCCGGCGCGTGCGAGCGGGCCGAGCGCGGCCGGGAAGTCGACGCTGCCGTCGCCGGGCACCGTGAACACGCCCTGCAGCACGGCGTCGAGGAAGCTCGCGTCGCGATTGCGCGCGCGCGCGAGGACTTCCGCGCGCACATCCTTGCAGTGCACGTGGACGATGCGCGCGGCGTAGCTGGTCGCAAAGCGCGCGGGGTTCTCGCCCGCGTAGGTCAGGTGCCCCGTATCGAGCAGCAGCCCGACCTCTTCGCCGGTGTGCTTCATCAGCGCATCGACATCGGCGCCGGACTGCACGACCGTGCCCATGTGATGGTGATAGGCCATGCGCATGCCGGCGTCCTGCATGCGCCGCGCGAGCCGTGTCAGCCGGTCACCGAATTCCGCCCAGCGCTGCGGCGGCATGTGCGGGCGTCGCGAAAGGCGCGCGCCGAGCTCGCCGTGGATGCAGCCGGTGACTTCGCATACCACCATGACGGTGGAGCCGAGTGCCGCGAGCAGTGCGAGATGCGCAGCCATCGCGGCGAACTCGGCGTCGATGTCGCGCTCGAGCAGCCGCAGGCTGTACCAGCCCGAGACGAGCCGCAGGTCGTGCGCGGCCAGTATCGGCCCGAGGCTGCGCGCGTCGCGCGGGAACTTGCGTCCGAGTTCGACTCCGGTGTAGCCCGCCGCGCGCGCTTCGCGCAGGCAGGTCTCGAGCGGGATGTCGGCGCCGAGACCGGGCAGGTCGTCGTTCGTCCAGGTGATGGGATTGATGCCGAGCTCGATGGTCATGATTCGTCCAGGTGCCGGCGATAGTCCGCATGCGCGTCGCGCACCCGCGTGCTGGCCGAGACTTCGGCGACCGGGACGTTCCACCACGCGCCGCCGACCGCGGTCGAGTGCGCCGGATCGGTGTCGATCACGACGACGGCGGTGCGATCGGCGCGGATCGCGCGCGCGAGCTGCGTCGCGAGTGCGGTGAGGTCCGTGGCCTTTTCGGCGTGGGCGCCGAGCGCACGGGCGTGCGCGACGAAGTCGACGCGCGGCGCAGCATCGTCCAGCAGGTTGTTGAAGGAGTCGCCGCCACAGTCGCCCTGCAGGCGGTTGATGCAACCGTAGCCGCGATTGTCGAGCACCACGATCGTGAGCTTCTGGCCGAGCGCGATCGAGGTCGCGATCTCCGAGTTCATCATCAGGTAGCTGCCGTCGCCGACGAGCACGATGACGTCGCGATCGGGCTGCGCCATCTTCACGCCCAGGCCGCCGGCGATCTCGTAGCCCATGCACGAGTAGCCGTACTCGACGTGATAGCTGCCCGGGCCGCTCGCCCGCCACAGCTTGTGCAGCTCGCCCGGCAGTCCGCCGGCGGCGCACACGACGGTACCGCGCGCGCCGGCGGCGCGGTTGGCGATCTCGAGCACTTCGGCATCTGAGGGCAGTCCGGAGCCGCGCGCGGCGACCGCGGCATCGCGCGCCGCATTCCACTCCTGGATGCGCGCTTGTGCATCGGCGAGCCAGCGGCCGCGCGCCTGCGGTGCGCCGAGCGCCGCGTCCAGCGTCTCGATCCCGCGCAGCGCGTCGGCCTGCAGCGGCGCGGCGCCGCGCTTGGCGAGGTCGTGGCGGCACACGTTCAACGACAGCAGCCTGCAGCCCTCGCGCGGCAGCAGCTGCCCGGAGCCGGTGGTGAAGTCGGCGAGCCGCGTGCCGATCGCGATGATCAGGTCGGCCTCCTGGGCGAGCGCATTGGCAACGCCCGTGCCGGTGACGCCGATCGCACCGACGTTGCAGGGATGATCCCAGGGCAGCGCACCCTTGCCCGCCTGGGTCTCGCTGACCGGGATCCCGCGTGCGAGCGCGAATGCGGCAAGCGCCTCGCAGGCATCCGCGTAGAGCACGCCGCCGCCGGCGATGATCAGCGGCTTGCGTGCCGCGCGGAGCAGTTCGACGGCGCGGCGCAGTTGCTGCGCATCGGGGCCATGGCGCACGCGCTCATGGATGCGCGGCTCGAAGAAGGCGACGGGCCAGTCGTGCGCCTCGGCCTGCACATCCTGCGGCAGCGCGAGCGTAACGGGGCCGCAGTCGGCCGGATCGGTCAGCACCGACAGCGCCTGCGGGAGTGAGGCGAGCAGCTGGCCGGGCCGGGAGATGCGGTCCCAGAAGCGCGAGACCGGACGGAAGCAGTCGTTCGCGGTGACCGTCGGGTCGCCGAAATGCTCGACCTGCTGCAGCACCGGATCGGGTTCGCGGTTGGCGAAGGTTTCGCCGGGCAGGAGCAGCACGGGCAGGCGATTGACATGCGCCAGCGCCGCCGCGGTCACCATGTTGGTCGCGCCGGGTCCTATCGATGTCGTGCAGGCCAGCATGCGCCGGCGTCGCGTCGCCTTCGCGAAGGCGATCGCGGCATGCGCCATCGCCTGCTCATTGTGCGCGCGCCAGGTCGGAAACGTGCCCCGCACGTGCTGCAGGGCTTCGCCGATGCCGGCAACGTTGCCATGACCGAAGATCGCGAACATGCCGGCGAACAGCGGCACTTCGCCGCCCGGCTCGCGGATGCGCTGCGCGGCGAGATAGCGCACCAGCGCCTGTGCAGTGGTGAGGCGCTCGTACTTCACGGTCGCAGTCTCCTCCAGATGTCGATCAGGCGCTCATAGCGCGTGGCGATGTCCTCGACCAGCTGCGCATCGCCCACCTGTCCGCGCATCCATTCGCGCGCCGAATGGCCGAAGATGCTGCGCCCGACCGCGAAGCCGCGACAGATCGGAAACGGCGCGGCCTGTTCGAACCCGGCCCTCAGCTGCGATTCGGGCGCATCGAGCCCGAGGAGCAGCACACCGTTGCAGTACGGGTCGAATTCCATGATCACGTCCTGGATGCGCGGCCAGGCGGCCGGAGAGGGCGGCTCGAGCTTCCACCACGCCGGTCGGATGCCGAGGTTGTAGAAGCGCCGCAATGTGCGCGCCAGGCTCGCGTCGTCCGTCTGTCGCCCGTGCCCGCTCGCGACGACCTCGAGCAGCAGCTCCCTGCCGAGCGCCTGCGTGTCGTGCCAGAGTCCGGCGACACGCTCTTCCTGAGCGAGCCGCAGCTCGAGCGGGTCGTCGGGATGATAGAACACGAGGCACTTCACGACCTGGTTGGCGGGCCAGCCGAGCAGTGGCAGGCCGGCGCTGTTGCGCGGTTCGAGTTCGAGCGGTCGCGAGCCCGGGATCTCGATGGCACGCCCGACCCAGTAGCCCGCGTGCGTCATGCGCGACAGCACCGTCTCGCCGTAGCGTTCGTCGACGATCACGCCCAGTCGATCGCTGTACGTGACGCGCGCGGCGACGCGCTCGACGGCGTCGGCCACGAGTTCCTTGAGGCGATTGATATGTGTGACCGGCAGGCCCCAGCTGCCGGCGAGGTCCTCGAGCTGGCGGCGGTGGTCGAAGGCGAGCACGTACAGGTCCTTGCGCGGGCGGCGCGCGGTCGTCGCGTCGTGCAGCTGCTGCAGCCGCAGATCGAGGTCGGGCCGCGTGATCGCCGGGGCGCGTGCGAGGAAGTCCTCGATCTCGACCTGCGAGGGCAGCGCCGGCGCACAGCCATGGCGCGAGACGACGAGCGCGCCGCAGGCATTGCCGATCGTGGCGGCGCGCTGCCAGTCGGCGCCGGCGAGATACCCGCTGAGCAAGCCGGCGAGGAAGGCGTCGCCCGCGCCGAGCGTGTTCAGCACCTCGACCGGGAATCCGGGCACGTCGAGGCACTCACCGGCCGCAGGAAGTACCGTGCAGCCGGCCGCGCCCCGCTTGACGACGAGCGTGGCTGCGCTCGTCGCGCGAATTGCCCGCACGGCCGTGTCCAGATCCTGGTCGCCGCCGGCGACGCGGATTTCCTCCTCGGTGCCGACGATCAGGTCGCAGCAGGGAAGTAGCGGCTGCATGCGCGCGGTGACGCTACCCGAGGCCACGAAGCGACTGGCGCCTTCGCCGGCGGAGACGAGGCCCCACAGCACCGGCCGGTAATCGATGTCGAGCACGACGCGAGTGCCGTGGGCACGCGCGAGCTCCGCGGCCTTCATGACCGCAGCGGCGGTCGACGGGCTCGACAGGTGCGTGCCCGTGATCGCGAGCATGCGGCTCGAGGCGATGTAGGCGGCGTCGAAGTCGTCGCCCGTGAGCCCCATGTCCGCGCAGTGCTCGCGATAGAAGATGTGCGGGAAGTCATCGCGGCCCGCGATGCCGAGCAGGACCAGCGCGGTGAGTCGCTGCGGGTCGGTCGCGAGATGGCTCACGTCGACCCCGGCGCGCGCGAGCGCCTCGCGCACGAAGCGACCCATGTGTTCGTCGCCGACCCGCGAGAGCATCGATGATTTCAGGCCGAGACGCGCAAGTCCGAAGGCCAGGTTGGCCGAGGAGCCGCCGAGGTACTTCGCGAAAGTCTGCACGTCCTCGAAACGCCCGCCGAGCTGCTGGCCATACAGATCGACGGCGGCGCGCCCGAGGCAGATCACGTCGAGCGCGCGCGTGCCGGCGGCAACCGCCTCAGTCATCGCCGCCCTCCGCGGGCCACCAGAACGAGGCATCCTTCGCCATCGTCCACGCATGCTCGGGCGTGAACTCGGGGACCGTGTAGGGCGCTCCGGGCAGATGGCGGATGACCCATGAGTAATACATGCCGTAGCCGGGCGCCGCGCATTGCGCATGGTCGTAGCCCGCCGGTATGCACACCGAGTCGAACTGGCGCACCTTGACGACTTCGTCGCCGAGCTCGGCGTGGCCGTAGCCCTGCGGGGCCGTGAACCGGTAATGGTAGATCTCGGGCTGCGGGTGGTGATGCGGCGGATAGCTCGACCAGCCTCCTGGAAAGGTCACCACTTCGCCGAGCACGAGCCCGGCTGCGGGCGGTGAGTTTCTGCCATCGAAGATCGTGCGCACGAAGCGCAGGCTGCGGTCGCGGACCTGGCCCTTGCCGCGATGCTCGTTCGGCACGTCGGCCGGACGGAAGATGCGCGGCGGAAAACGGGCGGTGTTGGCGCAGCTGTAGACGGTCAGTTCGCAGTCGCTTTCCGCCTGCAGCGTGACGCGCGTGCCGGCCGAGACGTGCAGGCAGCTCGCCGATTCGTCGAATAGCGAGCGGCGCGTGAGCACGGCCGCTTCCTCGCAGGCGCGCACGCGCACGCTGCCCGACATCAGCAGCCAGGCGGTTTCGCCGTCCACCGTGTCCGACCAGGATTGACCGGCGGCGAGGATCATGACGGCGAGGCCCAGTCCGGTGGCGTTGTCGGGATCGGCTGCACGCGTGATGGCCGTGAGGCCGGCGGGAAATCCCTGCCTGTGCGTGCTGATGTGATTCATGCCGGTATCTCCGTCCAGCTGCGCGTGGCGGCCGACTGCTCGATCGCTTCCATGACGCGCTGTACGCGTGCGCCCTCGTGGAAATCGGGCCAGGCGCGGGCTTCGCCGTCGAGCGCACGCAGCAGGTTGCGTACCTCGATCACTTTCAGGTCGTTGTAGCCGAGGCCGTGGCCGGGCGCCGGGCAGAACGGGCGGTAATCGGGGTGTTCGGGCCCCGCGAGGATGGTGCGAAAGCCGCTGCGCGCCGCCGGGCCGGCCGCGTCGTACCAGCGCAGCTCGTTCATGCGCTCCTGGTCGAATTCGATCGTGCCTCTGGTGCCGAAGACCGTGCAGGCGAGCCCGCACTTGTAGCCCGTGGCGACGCGGCTGATCTCGAAGCTGCCGGGCACGCCGCCCTCGAACTCCACCAGCGCGCGCGCGATGTCCTCGTTCTCGACGGCTCGCCACTCGCCGCTCGCCGGGTCGCGCCGCGTGGCATGCACGAGCTGCAGGCTGCCCTGAACGCGCGCTATACCGCCGAGCAGCAGGTGCCCGAGGTTGATCAGGTGCGAGCCGAGATCGGCGAGCGCCCCGCTGCCGGCCAGCTCGCGCTTGCAGCGCCAGGTCCACGGCGCGGCCGGGTCGCTCATGTAGTCCTCGAAGTAGCTGCCGCGAAACGCGTAGACCTCGCCGAGTTCGCCGGCGGCGATCATGTCGCGCGCCACCTGCAACAGCGGATTGCAGACGTAGTTGAAGCCCATCATGTGCGTCACGCCGGCGGCGTCGGCAGCGGCTGCGATCTCGTGCGCCTCGCGCGCAGTGAGGGCGAGCGGCTTCTCGCAGTACACGTGTTTGCCGGCGGCAATGGCCGCGAGCGCCATCTCGCGATGCAGGAAGTTCGGTGTGCAGATGTCGACGACGTCGACGGCGGGATCGGCGACGACGTCGCGCCAGTCGCCGGTGGATCGCGCAAATCCGAGCGCCCGGGCCGCCTGCGCCGCTGCCTCGGGCGAGGAGTCGGCGAGCAGCTCGCACACCGGCGCCTCACGCTCGACGAACACCGCGCCGACGGCATTCAGCGCGATGGCGTGCGCGCGGCCGATGAAGCCGGTACCGATCAATCCGAATCTGCGGCGAGTCATGGGTATGCGGGGGTCAGTCCAGGGTTGAAACCGGAGCGCGCAGTTCGAGCGAGCGTTGTGCGGCGTCGGCGAGGCGCAGCGCCTGCCTGCCGTCGCTGCCGGTCGCGAGTTGCGCCGGCTCGCCGCGCAGCGCCTTCAGGAACTCGTCGAGCTCGTCGCGATAGGCGGCCGCGTAGCGCTCGAGGAAGAAGGGCAGTGCCGGCTCGCGCGTGAAGCCTGAGGCGTCGGCCGTTTCGACGGTGGTCGCGGGCACGTTGTCGGCGCGCACCAGGCCGGCCGAGCCGAAGACTTCGATGCGCTGGTCGTAGCCGAAGGCGCAGCGGCGGCTGTTCGTGATCTGGCACAGTCGCCCGCTGGCGGTCTCGAGCACGACCACCGCGGTGTCGATGTCGCCGGCGGCGCCGATTGCGGGGTCGATGAGCGCGCTGCCGCGCGCGTAGACGCTCACCGGCTCCTCGGCGAGCAGCCAGCGGGCCATGTCCAGGTCGTGAATCATCATGTCGCGGAAGAGGCCCCCGGAGCGGGCCACATAGGCGGGCGGTGGTGGCGACGGATCGCGACTCGTGATGCTGACGACCTCGACGTTGCCGACGCGACCGGCGGCGAGCTCGCGCTGCAGGCGGCGAAATGCCGGGTCGTAGCGGCGGTTGAAGCCGAGCGCGAGCAGCGTCTTTGCCTCGGCGACCACCGCCAGGCTCGCCTCGGCGCGCGCGATATCGAGATCGAGCGGCTTTTCGCAGAACACCGCCTTGCCGGCCCGTGCGCCGGCCTGGATCAGCTCGGCATGGGTGTCGGTGGAGCTCGCGATCAGGATCGCGTGCACCGCCGGGTCGGCGAGCGCGGCGCGGGCGTCACTGACCTGCGCGCCGCTCGCGCCGGCGAGCCGCCGGGCCGCCTCCGCGGAGACGTCGACGACATGGCGCAGCTGCGCGTCGGCGTGCGCCGCGAGGTTGCGCGCGTGGATCTGGCCGATGCGGCCGGCACCGAACAGCGCGAATCCGTACTTCATCGCGATTTGCCCTTGCTGGCACGGCGCTCGGACTGGAACGCGTAGCTGACGACCAGCGCCTGCGCGAGGCACAGCGACGCCGTCAGCGAGCGGAACTGGAGCACCTCGGCGTCCTTGGTCTCGAAGACCACGTCGGCGTCGCGCGCGATCGGCGAGACGCGCGTGTCGCTGATCGCGATGATGCGCGCGCCGCGAGCGCGCGCCTGCGCGACGATCTCGGCCGTTTCCGCCGCATAGGGCCGGAAGCTGATTGCGATCAGCAGGTCGTTCTGCCGCGCCATGCCGCTCTGCTCGGCGAGCATGCCGGCGACGCCGTCGAGCAGGTAGGCGCGCTTCTCGTCGACATGGCGCAACGCGTAGGCGAGGTAGGAGGCCACCGGGAACGAGCGGCGCAGTCCGATGATGTAGACGGCCGCGGCCTCGCGGATCAGCGCGACAGCCTTTTCGAGGTCGGCCTTGCGGATCGAGCCCTTCAGGTGTTCGAGGGCGATGATGTTGGCGTCGGCGAACTCCTGGAGCAATTCCTGCGGCGCGAGCACGTCGACCGCGCCCGACCGGTCGTCGAACTGCCGGATCCGGTCGGCATAGCTCGGGCTCGGCGCGAAGGTCAGCAGTTCGTCGCGGAACAGCTTCTGCATGTCGCTCGCGCCCTCGTAGCCCATCGCCTTCGCGAAGCGCACGACGGTGGAAGGCTGCACGTTGCAGCGCTCGGCGATCACCGCGAGGGTCTGCAGTCCCATGTCGTTCGGGTGATCGAGCGCGAACTGCGCGACCTGCTGCAGGCGGGGACTGAGTTCCTCATAGCGGCGCACGATGTCGGCGCGTAGTCGTTCGAGGTCTTTTGGGGCGGCCACGGGCGTCATCCTGATGAAATAGACACTTGCAACACTTCCCGGCACCCGGGCGTGGAAAGAATTAGAACATATATTTCATCAATTGCCACAGGCAAAATTCTCGTTCTATACTCTCGTCCTGATGGAACCCGGATTCCATGGCACGAGGGGGCGGCTGCTCTCCCGCGGGTGGCGATCGTGAAACAACGACAGTGTCAGGACACCATTCATATGAAGCTTCGCCAATCGTCTCTCGTTGCCGCGGCCATCGCCGCGGCCCTGGCCGGCCATGCCGGCAACAGCCTCGCCGGTGAACTCGCCGGCCAGGTGGCTTCCTCGGCCGGCGAGTCGCTGCCGAACGCCACCGTGCGCATTCCCGAACTCAATCGTTCCGTGCGGGCCGACCGCTCGGGCGCGTTCCGCTTCACGGACGTGCCGGCGGGCGTCTACACCGTCGTCGCCGAGTACGTGGGCTTCGGCCAGGCGAGCGGCAGCGTGACGGTGGCCGAGACGGGCGTTGCGACCCAGAACTTCCTGCTGACCGGCTCGAACATCGAGGAAGTCACCGTGACCGGCTTCCGCCTCGCGCAGGCGACCGCGCTGCAGGACAAGAAGTCGGCGAAGTACATCAAGGAGTCGGTCACGGCGGACGACGCCGGCAAGCTGCCGGATCGCAATGCCGGCGATGCGCTGGCGCGCGTGACCGGCGTGTCGGTGACCACCGACCAGGGCGAGGGCCGCTACGTCAACATCCGCGGCATCGACGCCGCGCTCAGCAATGTCACGATCGACGGGCAGACGATCGGTTCGCCGGAAGGCGACACGCGCCGCATCGCCCTCGACACCGTGCCCTCGAACATCCTCGCGAAGCTCGAGGTGATCAAGTCGGTGACCCCCGACCTCGACGGCAACGCGATCGGCGGCACCGTCAACCTGGTCACGCCGAGCGCCTTCGACGACCCGAAGGGCCGCTCCTTCGCGATGTCGCTCGACTACGGCTATTCGGACCTGGGTGGCGAGAATCCGTGGGGCGCAAGCGCCGCCTGGAGCGGGGTGTTCGCCGACGATCGCCTGGGAGTCATCCTGTCGGCGAGCTATTCGGACCGCGAATTCAACTCGCAGAATATGCAGGGCGGGGACCCCTGGCAGGAGGAGGGCGACTTCCTCGTGCCCGACGAACTGAACCTGCGCGACTACGTAATCCGGCGCGTGCGCAAGGGCCTGGTCGCGAACTTCGAGTTCCGTCCGAATGACGCGACGAAGCTGCACTGGCGCAACATCATCAATCGCTATGAAGACACGGAACTGCAGCCCGAAGTCACCTACGATTTTCGCAACGGCGATCTCGAGGACCAGACAGCGACCTCGGGCCTGTTCACCGAAGGCGAGGGCGAGCGTGCGAACTCCGAGCGCTTCGAAGTCCAGGAACTGCTGTCCTCGACGCTTGGCGGCGAGTTCGAACTCGGCAACTGGAACCTGAACGTCGTGCTAACCTACGGCGAGAGCGAGCAGGACACGCCCTACGACAATTTCTACGCCTTCGAATCCGCCGACGAGATGCCGATGACGTACGACACGTCGGACCGCTTCTGGCAGGTCGGCGCGCCGGAGGAATTCTACGACGCCGGGAGTTTCGAGTTCTCCGAGGCCGCCCGCGGCGGGCAGCTGATCAAGGAGGAGCTGAACATCGCCCAGCTCGACCTGCTGCGCAATGTCGAGTGGGGCGGCGGAAACTCCGGCTACATCAAGTTCGGCGGCAAGTTCGCGAGCCGCGAGAGCACTTCCGACCAGGACATGATCGTCTATGACGGCTTCGACGGCGACCTGCTGCTCACGCAGGTCGCCGCCGCGGGTGACCCGGGCTTCTACCGGGACGTGCGGCCGTACTACCGCTTCGGACCTTACCCGGACTACGGCGCGTCCGAGGATTTCTTCCGCGCCAACGAGGGACTCTTCGAGGTGAGCGACGCGGATACGAGCATCGAGTCCTACGGCGTCGACTACACGGTCAAGGAAGATGTGACGGCCGGTTACATCATGGGTTCCGCCGACATCGGCAATGTGACCCTGGTCGGTGGCGTGCGCGTCGAGCGCACCGATACGGACTTCACGGCGTTCGATGTGCAGATCGTCGACGGCGATGCGCTCGACCCGCCACCGCAGGTGATCGGCTCGAAGGACTACACCAACTGGATGCCCGGACTGCAGGCGACCTGGGCCATCCGACCCGACCTGATTGCGCGCGCGGCCTGGACCAACACGATCGGCCGCCCGTCCTACGAACAGAACGTGCCGTTCCGCATATTCGAAACCGAGGAGGACGATCCGGGCATCTTCGAAGGCGCCATCGAGATGGGCAATGCCGACCTCGATCCGCTCGAGTCGGCCAATTACGACCTGGCCATCGAGTGGTACCTGCGGCCTTCCGGCCTGCTATCGGCCGGCGTGTTCTTCAAGGACATCGACAATCCGATCTTCACGCGGGTGCTGACGCTAGAGGATCAGGACTTCGAGGGCCGCTTCTACTCCGAGCTCGAGGTCGTGCAACCGCAGAACGCGCGCAGCGGCGACATCTTCGGCATCGAACTCGCCTACCAGCAGCAGTTCAGCATGCTGCCCGGGTTCCTGCGCGGCTTCGGCATCTCGATCGGCTACACCTACACCGACAGCGAGGCCGAGACCGCGGATCGCACGGAAAAGGTGCCGTTCTTCCTGCAGTCCGACCATGTCGGCAATGTCGCTCTCTTCTATGAGCTCTCCGGCCTCGAGCTGCGCCTCGGTTACGCCTACCGCAGCGAGTACCTGGTCGAACTCGGCGACAGTGCCGCCGAGGACCTCTACATCGACACGCACGGCCAGCTCGACTTCAAGGCGAGCTACCAGGTGACCAGCAAGCTCGGGGCGTTCGTCGAGATGAAGAACATCACCGACGAGCCGCTGCGCTACTTCAGCGGCGACCGCTCGCGGATGGCGGAAAACGAGTTCTACTCGTGGACGATCCTCGCCGGGGTGAACCTCAAGTTCTAGCCGGCAGAATCCGGCGGCGGCGATGCCGGGACCGTGTAGGCTCCCGGCATGCCCAACCGCCCGCTGCGCGGCATCGCGTTCATGACTGCCGCCGTCGCCGTGTTTGCCGTCATGGACGCGCTGCTCAAGGCGCTGACGGCGCGCTATCCGCCGCTGCAGGTGGCCGCGCTGCGCGGCGCGGCGTCGCTGCCCTTCATCGCCTTGCCGCTGCTCCTCTCAGGTCGCGCCGCGACCCTGATGCCGCGGCGGCCCGGCATGCACCTGCTGCGCGGCCTGCTGATGGTCGTGGTCATGGGCGGTTTCCTGTACGCCGTGCGCTCGCTGTCGCTGGCCGACGCCTATTCGATCTTCCTGACCGCGCCGCTGATGGTCACCGCGCTCGCCGCCCTTGTCCTGCACGAGCACGTCGGCTGGCGGCGCTGGCTGGCGATCCTGATCGGCCTCGGCGGCGCACTGGTCATGCTGCGCCCGTCGGCGTCGGGCTTCGCGACCGTGGCCGCGATCGGTGCGCTGGTGGCGGCGCTCGGCTATGCCTGCAACGCGATCCTGCTGCGTGTGCTGACGCGCACCGACACCACCGCGAGCGTGGCGTTGTGGTCGATCGCAGTGATGACCGTGGTCGCGGCGGCGATCGCGCTGCCGGCCTGGGTGACGGTAGGGCGTACGGACATCTGGTTGATCATCGCGCTCGGGGTCGTCGGGGCGGTCGCGCAGATGTGCATGATCGAGGCGTTTCGTGCCGCGCCGGCCTCGGTGATCGCGCCGTTCGAGTATTCGGCGCTCTTCTGGGGCATCTGCATCGACTGGGTGGTGTGGCAGGCATTGCCGACGCTGCGCGTGCTCGCGGGCGGCGGCATCGTGATCGGCTGCGGGCTCTACATCATCTGGCGCGAGCGCGAGCTCACCATGCGACGCTGACACCCTTGGTCTTGAGGTAGGCCTCGAGCCCCTCCTTGCCGAACTCGCGTCCCCAGCCCGACTGCTTGTTGCCGCCGAACGGCATCGCCGGGTCGAGTGCGGCGTGCATGTTGACACTCACCTGGCCGGAGTCGATCCGGCGCACCATCTGCAGCGCGCGGCCGATGTCGCGCGTCCAGACGCTGCCGGAAAGGCCGTAGATCGTGTCGTTCGCCTCGTTCGCGATTCGCTCGATCTCGTCGTCGCCGAACGATTGCACGCAGAGCACCGGACCGAAGATCTCGTTCATCACCGGCGTCATGCCGGCGTGCATGCGGGTGAATATCGTCGGCTCGAAGAACCAGCCGCTGCGCGCCGGCGCGCTGCCGCCGCATACGAGTTCGCCGCCTTCGCGCGTGCCGGCTTCGACGAAGCCGCGCACGCGGTCGCGCTGTTCGGCGGAAATGAGCGGTCCGAACTGCGACGCCGGGTCGAGGCCATGGCCGAGGCGAATGCCGCGCGCGATCGCCGCCACGCCGCCGACCACCTCGTCGTGGACCTTCTCGTGCACGAACAGGCGCGTGCCGGCCATGCAGTTCTGCCCCTGCAGGAAGAAGCAGGCGCGGAACGCACCCGGTATCACCTGCTCGAGGTCGGCGTCCGGGAACACGATGACCGGGGATTTGCCGCCGAGCTCGAGCGACACCTTCTTCAGGTTGCCGGCCGCCGCCCTGACGATCATCCGGCCGACCTCGGTCGATCCGGTGAAGGCGATCTTGTCGACGCCCGGATGCGCGGCGAGCGCCGCGCCGGCGGTTTCGCCGAGACCGGTCACCACGTTGACCACGCCATCGGGCACGCCCGCCTCGGCGCACAGCTCGGCGATGCGCAGCGCGGTGAGCGGCGTGTGCTCTGCGGGCTTCAGCACGATCGTGCAGCCGGTCGCGAGCACCGGTGCGAGCTTCACCATCAGCATCGGCAGCGGCGCATTCCATGGCGTGATCGCGCCGACGACACCGATCGGCTCGCGCAGCGTGAACGACAGCACCTCGCCCGGCCGGCGTCCCTGCGGCGCGGCCGGGATCGTCGCGCCCTCGATCTTGGTCGGCCAGCCCGCGTAGTAGCGGAAGAATTCCGGCGCGAGGCGGTTGACGACGAGTTGCGCGATCGCGAGCGGCTGGCCGTTGTCGAGCACCTCCAGCTCGGTGAGGAGCGGCGCGTCGCGCTCGATCAGGTCGGCGAGCTTCCACAGTACGTTGCCGCGCTCGGCGGCCGTGAACCTGGCCCACGGCCCGGTGAACGCTGCGCGTGCGGCGGCGACCGCCGCGTCGATGTCCGGCGCTTCGCCCGCCGCGGCGGTGGCGATCTTCCCGCCGGTCGCCGGGTCGTAGACGTCGAGTCTCCCGCCGGCGAGCGGGTTCACCCACTTGCCATCGATGAAGAGCTGGTGCGTGCGCGCAAGGAACGCCTGGGTGGCGGCGGCCGGCGCCGGACTCTGGATTGCTGGCATGACGCCCATGCTACCGCCCCGAGGTCGGCGCGGCATACCTGCATCCCGGGCAATGCCCGACACGTGGCGGCGAGCGATTCCGGCCCTGTGCTTCGGGCTGCCGGCTCAGTGCGCACCCGCCGCGACCGACGCGGTGGCGAGATGCGTGTCGCCGGGCGCGGCTGGAGTGGGCACATACCGGTGCTCGCGGAACATCTCGTACGCGGTCTGGTAATACGCAATTGCCAGCGCGTCGAGCCGACGGTCGGCGGGCGCCGGGGCGTATGCATCGTTCGCGGCGTCGTAACTCAGGTTGGTTACGGCCTTTTTCAGGCCGAGGATCGCGAGTTCGTGCTCACGCAGCAGCGCTACGTCGTGGTTGTGGCTGAAGAGCGCGATGGGCTCGTCGGTCGGCGGGGCATGGCGCACGTCCTGGCCGAAGAACGGCGCGCGGTAGGGCAGGCCGAGCAGGCCGAGCACGGTGGGAGCGACGTCGATCTGCGTGGTCAATGTGTCGACGCGCTCCGGCGCGATATGCTTCGGCGCGTAGACCAGCATCGGGATGCGGTAGGTCCTGAGCGGAATATCCTCCCGGCCATATACGCGCGCGCCGTGGTCGGCGACGATCACGAACACCGTGTCGTCGAACCAGCGGTGCGCGGCCGCCTCGCGCAGGAAGTATGCCTGCGCGTAGTCTGCATAGCGCACGCCCGATTCGCGGCCGCCGCCCTCTGCCTTCACGCCGGGCACGCCGGGGCGAAACGTGAACGGCTTGTGGTTCGACGTGTTCATGACGATCGCGAAGAACGGCTTGCCGGTGTCCGCGAGCGCATCGAAGCGGCGCATCGCGAGGTCATAGAGATCCTCGTCGGCGACGCCCCAGATGTTCTCGAAGCGCACTGGCGTGTCGATCTCGCGCCGGTCGGCCACCTCGAAACCGTTGCCGGCGAAGAACGCGTTCATGCCGTCGAAGCTGCCATAGCCGCCGTAGAAGAAGCTCGTGCTGTAGCCGAGCTCGCGCATGACCGCTCCCCAATTGGCGATGCCGGTGTTGCCCGGCCGGTGCAGGATCGAGGTCGTCGGGATCGGCGGGATCGAGGCGGTGATCGCCTCGAGTCCGCGCACCGTGCGCGTGCCCGAGGCGTACATGTTCGTGAACATGATGCCCTGGCGCGCGTACTCATCAAAATATGGCGTCCAGTCGTGCTGGCCGCCGAATGCGCGGCTGAACTCCGCGCCGAAAGATTCGCTGACGATCACGACGACGTTGAGCCGGCCGAGTCCGTCGGGGCGGGCCGGGAAGGTGCGATCGATGCCGCGATCGTCGACCAGCCGCCCGCCACCGCGCGCGAGGGTCGTGCGCAGCGCATCCAGATTCGCGGCGCGGTCCGCCGTCGCGTAGTAGGCGTGATAGTCGATCTCGCTGGTGCGCAGCGCATTGAAGAAGCTGGCCGCGCCGTTCGCCGCGATCTCGTTGGTGACGCGATTGGTCGAGAAGGAGAAGCTGTCCCGGTCGATCGCGACGACCGCGGTGGCGACCAGCAGCGCGTAGACGAGCGCCGTCGCCGAGCGCGCGCCGAACCCGGACGCGGCGCGCGTCCCGGCGAGCAGCGGCCGGCGGAGCACATACGCGGTGGCGGCCGCGAGCAGTGCGACCACGAGCACTATCGGGATCACCGGGTATTCGCTCCGGATGTCACCGACGACCTCGGTCGGGTACATCAGGTAGTCGACCGACACCAGGTTCAGCCGCGAGTCGAATTCCTCGAAGAAGTAGTACTCGGCGACCGCGACGAAGCCCATCTGGAAGACGAACAGCGCGGCGAGCGCGAGGATCGTGACGCGCATGCCGCGCGTGCGGAACCAGCGATCGGGCGCGAGCCAGGCGAGCAGCGCGAAAGGCGCGAGCAGATAGAGTGCCTGCACGATGTCGGCCGCCCCGCCGGCCGCCAGCGTGCCGACGAAGGCGACGTCCGATACCTCGGCCGGGCGCCCAAACGACCACCACAGCGCGGCACGCAACAGCAGTCCGACGACGAGATACCACGCGAGCAGCGTGGTCAGGAGCCGGAATCTCGGCCAGGCGGAGCGCAGCATGTTCAGGAATTGCGTCATGTTCAGAAACTCTTGTGCGTCTTCAGGAGGAACTGCATCGAGTGCAGCGACGGGTCACCGTCCAGCGGAAAGGCGAGATCGACGTGCAGCACACTACCGAGCGCCGAGCGCGTGTTGCCGAAGCGCAGGCCGATGCCGACGTCGCGCAGCGTGCCGAGTGCGGGCACGTCGAGCGCGCTCGGCCCCCAGGTGCGACCGACGTCCGCGAACACCGCCGCGCCGACGCGCGCCAGTCGGAACGGATACCAGTCGGTGAAGTAGCGTGCCTCGATCGTCGCGAGTGCGCGCCCGGTGCCGGTCTGGTAACGCAGTGGATAGCCGCGCACGCCGGTGTCACCGCCGAGCTGCAGTTCGTGATCGGCATCGAGCGCTGCGCCGTGGTTGGCGGCGAGGCCGACGAACAGTACGGTGCGCTCACCGGTGCGCCAGAAGTAGCGCGCCTCGGCCGACAGCAGCGAGTCGCGCAACTGGCCCGCTTCGAGTCGCCCGTTCCAGCCGGCCGAGAGAAACAGGTTCTGCCCCGGTCCCAGCCGGTAACCGCGGCTCGCACCGAGACTCGCGATGAACGCATTGCGGTCGGCGCCGAACGCCGACTGCGACCAGCCGAGTTCCGCGGTGAGCCGCGTACCGAAGCGCAGATCCTCGGTGCGCCCGATCTGTTCGAGATTGCGGGCCGTCACGAAATCGTCCTGCAGCAGCTCGAAGCGCGCGAATGGATACGCGAGTGTCCGGTCGGCAGGCAGGGGCGCGAGCAACGCCGTGTCCGGCAGCGATTCGAACTCCACGCTGTCGTAGCGATAGCCGGCGCTCCAGCGGCGCACCCAGCCGTCCCGCAGGCCGGATGACCAGCCGCGGTGAACTTCGAACCGGCGCGCGTGCGAGCGATAGGCGTCGGCGCGCTCGCCGAGGGAATAGCGCGGATCGATCTGCGTGCCGGCGGCTGCCGAGAACCCCGCGCTCCAGCGCGCGTCGAGCGCGTAGAAGGGACGATCGACGCCGAGCGCCCAGAACCGGCCGTCGTCACTGCCGGTGTAGCCGGCATCACTGGTCCAGCGCGAGCCGAAGACCGCGGGGTCGTGCCATGTGACGCCGATGGAAGTGCGATCGACGTCGCTCGTGTAGCCGGCCGACAGCTGCTTGCCCCGGCCGAACAGGTTCAGCTCCTCGATCTCGGCGCCGAGGCGGTTCGCGCCGCCGCTGCGCGACACCGACACCCCGGGGTTGGTCGTCCAGACATCGCTCGCGCGGACCCGCACATCCACCACGCCGTCGTGCCAGGCGACCGGCCGGATCGCAGGCTCGTGCAGGTAGCGCTGGCGGCGCAGCACACGCTCCGACTCCGCGAGCAGCCGTCGTGAATAAGGGTCGCCGGAGGCGAACAGCAGCTGCGCACGGATCGTCGCCTCCCGGGTCTCGACGTGCAGCCGGTTGGCCGTGCGATACAGCAGGGAATCCTCGCGCGGGTCGTTCTCGTCGAAGATGCTCTCGCAGTCGATCTCGATCGCGCCGATGCGCGCGCCGGCGCGCTCGAGGACCTCGTCGGGCGGGATGGCGACGGGATCGGGCGACCCGGCCGCGATTCGTGAGGCGGCGAGCAGGACGATTATGAAGGCGGCGGTCCGCATGCCTCTGGTTCGACGGTCCGGCGGGTGCGAATCAATTGCGATTGATCTTCGGGCCGAGGCCTGTCTAACCTTGTGCCGATGCAACAGGACGACCGTGCCCTCGTGGCGCGACTGCTGGCCGGCGACGACGATGCATTTCGAAGTTTCTTCGACGAGTACTTCGACCGGCTGTACCGGTTTGCGCTGTCGCGAACTTCCGGTCGAACCGACCTTGCGGAAGAGGCCGCGCAACGCACGCTGTGCCGGGCGCTGCGCGCATTGCAGCAATACCGGGGTGAGGCTTCCCTGTTCACCTGGCTCGCGCAGATCTGCCGCAACGAGCTCGCGGATCTGGGCGAATCCGAGCGGCGGGATGCCGAGCGCCAGCAGAGCTACGACGCGAGCGAGCGCGCCCGCCAGCTCGCGGAGGGCGTGGCGAGCGCCGACGCGGCTCCGGCCGAGCGGGCGCAGGCCGCCGTTGCGTCGGACATCCTCAGGCGCGCGCTCGATGCGCTGCCGGGGCGTTATGGAGACATACTCGAATGGAAATACCTCGAGGACTGGAGTGTCCAGCAGATCGCGGCGGAACTCGGTGCGAGCTTCGAGTCGGCGCAATCCTCGCTCGCGCGCGCCCGCCTTGCGCTGCGCTCGGCGCTCGTCGCGAGCGGCATCGACTGGCATGAGCTGCTGCCATGACTGAAAGAACGGGCGACTGGACCACGGCCGACGAGGCACGCCTTGCGCGCCTGATGCGTTCACTGCCGCGCGGCACACCCGATCCTGCGGCGCGGGCGCGTGCTTTCGAGGCCGCGCAGGCCGAATGGCGGCGCAGTCGCGCCCGCCCGCTGCGCGGTGCGCCCGTGCGGCTCGCGGGCTGGGCCGCGGCCGTCGCGGTGCTCGCGATCGGGGTTGCGCTGTGGGTGCAGCCCTATGCCGCGCCCGTCGCGCATCTCGATCGTGTTTACGGCAGCGTGTCGGCAGATGCCGATCCGCTCGAGGTGGGCGCGCGGCTGCGGCGCGGCGCGGCCGTCGAGACTGCGCAGGAATCGGGCGCGCTGCTGCGCTATTCGCCGGACCTGACCGTGCGCCTCGATGCCGGCACGCGCGTCGCGATGGTCGATCGCGCGACGCTGCGGCTCGACGCCGGCCGCGTCTACATCGCCGTCGCGCCAGGGACGGCGGGGGCTTTCGTGGTGCGCACGGCCCTCGGTGACGTGCGCCATGTCGGCACGCGCTACGCCGTCAGCGCGCGCGACGGCGAGCTCGAGGTTGCGGTGCGCGAGGGCGAAGTCCGGATCGACCTGGGCGCACGCGCCGAGCGCGCCACCGCCGGCGAGGCATTGCGTATCGACCCGGAGGGCGCGATCCTGCGTGCCGTACTGTCTGCCGACGATGCGCGGTGGGCTTGGATCGACAGCTTGCCGTCCCCGGTCGCGATCGAAGGCCGGACACTGGTCGAGTTTCTGCAATGGTACGCCGTCGAGACCGGCCGTCGGGTGGACTATGCCGACGATGCGACCCGCGCGCGTGCACAGGCGACGATCCTGCACGGCTCCGTCGATGGGCTGGCCCCCGCGCAGGCGCTCGCGATCGTCGCGTCTTCTGCCGATGTCGAAGCGATCCTGCGGGACGATCAGCTCGTGATCGGCCCGGCGCGTCGCTGACCCGCAGCTGCTAACATTCCTGCATGCCAGGCACTCTGCGGACCCGGGCGCCCGCCTGGAGCACTCTCCTGTTGCTGTTCGCGAGCGCATTGGCCGCCGGCGTCGAGGTGGGTGAACCGCTCGGCGCCGCGCTCGACAGGCTCGCGGGTTCCGGACTCAGGCTCGTCTACAGCACGGCGCTGGTCACGCCCGATCTGCGCGTGCGTGCGGTGCCGCGCCCGGGCCCATCTGTCGAGATGGCGCGCGAACTGCTCGCCCAGCATGGCCTCGCGCTCGAGCCGGTGCAGCCAGGCGTTTACGTCGTCGTGCGCGCCGCCGCCGGCGACGCGACGGCGGGCGGCAGCGTCGCGGGGCGGGGCGGTGCGCCGGTCGGCGATGCCGCCGCACCGCTCATCGAAGTGAGCATTCTCGCCAGCCGCTACCGCATCGATCAGCAGTCCGAATTCGCGCCGGTCGAAATCACGGGTGAGGATCTGGCGGCGCGGCCCGGCGTCGACGCGGATGCGCTTCGGGTCACGCGCCTGCTGCCGGGCACGGCGACCAACGGTCTGTCGGCGCGTGCCTACGTGCGCGGCGGGCGCGCGGACGAACTGGGCGTCTGGTTCGACGGCGTGCCGCTGTTCGAGCCGTTCCACTTCAAGGATTTCCAGGGCCTGCTTGGCATCCTCGATCCGGCGACCGTCGGCAGGCTGGATTTCTGGAGCGGAGTGCATCCGGCGCGCTTCGGCGGGCGGCTCTCCGGCGTACTCGACATCGCGCCGCGCGCGTGGAACGACGAGAACCACCATGAGATCGGCGCGAGCCTGCTGTACGCGCACGCGCTGTCGCAGGGCCGGCTCGAGGCAGCGCCGCTCGAATGGCTCGTCGCCGTGCGCAAGAGCACGATCGACCAGATCATGAAGCTCGCCGAGGAGCGCACCGGCGAGCCCGAATTCCTCGACCTGCTGGTGCGCCTCGCGTGGCGGTTCGATGGCGGCAGCAGCGTCGCGGCGGGCTGGCTCGTGCTGGACGACGGACTGACGGCGAACGCCTCGGACGACACCGAGCGCGCGCGGGCGCGCTACCGGGACGGCACTGGCTGGCTGCGCGGTACCTGGCGCATCGACGATGACCTCGAACTGCGCGGCCTCGTCTCGCGCACCGAGCGGCACACGAGGCGTGTCGGCACGGTCGATCGTGCGGGCAGCGCCACGGGGGCGCTCGAGGACCGGCGCTTCATGGATGCGAACACGGCCCGCCTCGAACTCGGCGGTCGCCACGGACGCGTGCGGTATACGCTCGGCGGCGAGCTGATGGATCACGACACCTCTTACGAGTATGCGGCCAATGCCGTGTTCGATCCGCTGCTCGCCGCCGCGCTCGGGCGGCCGGATGCGCTGAGTCACGATCTCACGCTCGTGGCCGGCGGCCAGTCTTACGCGGCCTATGCCTCGGCGCTGATCGGCCTGTCGCCACGGCTCGACGTCGACCTGGGCGTGCGCTGGGACAGGCAGGATTACCGGCCGGGCTTCGATGATTCGCAGTGGTCGCCGCGAGTCGGTATCGAGTATCGGCCGCGGGAGGGCAGTGCGCTGCGAGTGTCCTTCGGCCATCTGTCGCAGCCCGAGCGGCCGGACGAACTGCAGGTGACCGACGGTGATCCGCAGTTCCACGCCGTGCAGACCGCGACCCAGGCCGTCGTGGCGCTCGAGCATCGCCTCGCGAAGGACCAGCGCATCAGGGCCGAAGTGTTCGACAAGCGCATGAGCCACGTGCGGCCGGTCCACGAGAACATTCTCGATCCCGTGACGCTGTTGCCCGAGATCGAGGTCGATCGCGTGCCTGTCGCGCCGCGCTCGTCACGCGCCTACGGCGCGGAGTTGTCGTGGTATTGGGAGCCGCGCGGGCCATGGTCGGCGTCGCTCGGTTACAGCTGGTCGGAAGTGACCGATCACTTCGACGATTCGCGCGCGCTGCGCAGCTGGGACCAGCGGCATGCGGCTGTCGCCGGCCTCACCTGGACACGGGACCCGTGGCAACTGTCGGGAAGCCTCTTCTGGCACAGCGGCTGGCGTCGCAATGACCTGCGGGTCGAAGTCTCGCCCGAGGGCGAGGCGCAGCTCGTGCTCTCTCCGCGCAACGCGGGCACCTGGCCGGATTACTTATCGCTCGACCTGCGGGCGAGCTGGCAGCGGCCGCTGCCGGTCGGCACGCTGCAGGTGTTCGCCGAGATCAGCAATCTCGCCAATAACGACAACTACTGCTGTACCGAGTACCACCTCGCCGTGCCCGGCGACGCGGCGAGCCTCGAGGGCGAACGCTCGACCTGGCTGCCGCGCTACGGCCTCATCGGGGTGAAGTGGATCCTGCCCTGAGAGGTTACGGCGGCGCGTAGCGAATCGCGCGCGAGGCATCGCCGCGCGCGACACAGTCCGGTGCCGGCGAGCCCGTGACGAGCGACCAGCGCTCGCCCGCACTGGTGCGTGCGCCGTGCGCGGTCGCGGTGGTGAAGCACGGTGCGAGCAGCGCATCCGGCACGAGCAGCACCCGGCCCGGCGCGGCAGCGAGCCAGCGCGCGGCGTCTGCCTCCTCCGCGCCGTCCTCGCGCCAGCGGCGGTGTCCGAAGTTGACGATCGGACGATCGAGGTGCAACAGGAACTGCTCCTTATAGGCGACCAGGCCGAGTTCACGATCCGGCGGCACCTGGGCGAGCACGTGCTGCATGAATGCACGACCGGAGCGGATCGGGTCGATCGCCGGCGCGATCGCCCAGGAGAACGAGGCGGCCAGCGCGGCGAGCACGAGCGGCCAGCCCAGGAGGGGGCGGCGCCATGCGAGGAGCCACGCAGCCGCGCAGGCGAAGGCGGGCACGTACATCGGCAGATCGGGTGGCAGGTTCTCCGCTGACAGCAGCGTGTGCGCCTGCGGCAGATCGAGCGCCACGGCGATCGCGATGCCGGCGACGGCGACGAGCAGCACACCGGACAGCGCGAGGCTCGCGACGGCGACGCCACGGCGCGCGAGCACTGCCGGCAGCAAGGGCGCGGCAGCGAGCGCGAGGCCCGGCAACGCCGGCAGCAGGTAAACGCCGCGCTTCCCGGGGCTCAGCGTGAAGAACAGCAGCACGAGCGCGACCCACGACAGCGGCAGCCAGATGCGCGCGTCGCGCGCACGCCAGGCGGCGCGCCACCCGGGTACCAGCCAGAACGCGAGTATCGACCAGGGCAACCACAGCGCCGGTATGACCTCGACGAGGTAGTAGTACCAAGCTTTCACGTGGTGCCACGACGCCCCGTAACGCGTCAGGGTCTGGTGAAAGAGGATCTCGTCGCGATAGGCGGCGAATTCGGGCGTCCCGTGCCGGGCCACCGCCCAGACCATCGGCACGAGCCACAGCGCGATCGCGGCGAGCAGGCCGAGCGGCGCGAGCGCCCAGCGCCAGCCGCCGGCGGCTGACGGCGCGAGACCTTGCCAGCGCCGGCGCCGCAATATGGCGTACGGAATCAAGAGCAGCAACGGCAGGAAGCCGACACCCTTCGTGATCACGCCGAGCCCCGCGGCGAAGCCGCCGGCGAAGTACCAGCCCCACGCGGGTCCGAGCAGCATGTGGCGCGTGAGTCCGTAGCATCCGAGCGTGATCAGGAACGCGACCGTCGCATCGATCTGCGCCGCGCGCCCCTGGAGCACGAATTGCAGCGTGCAGGCGAGCGTGAACGCCGCGGCCAGCGCAGCCTCGCGCCCGGCGAGCCGTCGCGCAAGATCGTACACGAGAGCTACGGTGGCGCAGGCGGCCAGCAGCGAGGGCAGCAGGAAGGCGATGCGCAGCGAGCCCGTCAGCGACAGGCCGAGGGCGATCATCCACAGGTAGAGCGGTGGCTTGTCCGGATAGAGCTCGCCACCGACGCGCGGGAACAGCCAGTCGCCGCTCGCGACCATGTCGCGCGCGATCAGCGCGAAGCGGGGCTCATCGGCCGGCCACGGATCACGTATGCCGAGGCCGGTCGCGAGCAGCGCGAGCAGCGCGAGCGCCAGCCACGCGTAGTGCTGCAGGTCCTCAGCGCGCCGCACGCAGCAACTGCAGGTTGCGAACGTAGACGATCAGGCCCGCGCCCTGGCCGACGATGAATACCGGGTCGCGCCGGTGGATCGCGTAGGCGAGCAGCAACGCGCCTCCCGCGACGCTGAAGTACCAGAAGGCGTGCGGCACGATGCTGCGCCCGCGACGCTCGCTCGCGATCCACTGCACGAAGAAGCGCGCCGAGAACAGGGCCTGCGCGACGAAGCCGATCACGATCCAGACGGTCTCATGGGTCATCGCGGTTCCCCGGTGAGCTCCCGCACCTCGAGGCGGGCCCAGGTACGGTGCGCGAGCCACATCACGCCATACAGATCGACGATGCCGACCCACAGCCGGTTCAGCATGCCGTACTTCGAGCGCCCGTGCCGGCGCTCGCGGTGCCCGACCGGCACCGACACGACCTCACCGCCGGCGTGTCGCACGAGGGCCGGCAGGAAGCGGTGCATGTGGTCGAACCGGGGCAGATCGAGGAACAGTGCGCGGTCCAAGGCCTTGAGGCCACAGCCGGTGTCGGGAGTGCCGTCGCCGAGCAGCCGTGACCGCACGACATTCGCGATGCGCGATTGCAGGCGCCGCCAGGCCGTATCCCGCCGGCTCTGACGGTGGCCGATCACGAGCAGCGGGCGATCGTTGCCCGCCCGCTCATGCGTCGCGAGCAGCCGCGGGATATCCACCGGGTCGTTCTGCCCGTCGCCGTCGAGTGTCACGATGCGCCTGCCGCGCGCCCGGCGTACGCCGGTGCACAGTGCCGCGCTCTGGCCGGCGCGGCGTGAATGGCGCAGCAGGCGCAGCGGCGCGACACCCGCCGCGGCGAGCCGCAGCACACGCTCGCCCGTGCCGTCGCTGCTGCCATCGTCCACGAAGATGATCTCGTAGTCGCGGCCGGCGAGCGCCGTGGCGATCTCGCCGGCCAGTGGCTCGACGTTCTCGACCTCGTCGCACACCGGGACGACGACTGACACTTCGACCTGGTTGCTCAAGGCATCCTCCGGCCAATTGATGTTGGACGGCGCGGGCAGGATCGATCAATCGGTGCCGGCAAGGCGTGCGCGCCTGCGGCATACTCGGCTCATGTCCAACCGCCCGAGCACGCGCTCCGCTGGATGAACCGGACGCGGGTGAACGCGCCGTTCCTGCGCCGTCATGTCTGGTGGCCGCTCG
>DAOQXO010000006.1:0-47097 GCA_035342635.1 Steroidobacteraceae bacterium | reverse complement strand
CGCAAGGCCGAAGAGGCGCGCCGGCGTGCCGAGCGCGAAGCGGAACTCAGGCGGTCGATTGCGGCCGAAGAAAGACTGCGTGCGGCGCGTGCGAGCGGCGCCGGCGCGCACTGGCGCGACCTGATTCGTGCAAAAATCGAAAGCGAGTGGCGCCGTCCGCCCACTGCGCAGCCGGGCATCGAGTGCGAGGTGCAGGTCACGCAGGTGCCGGGTGGCGAGGTGGTCGCCGTGCGCATCCTCGCCTGCAATGGCGATGCCGCCGTGCGGCAGTCGATCGAGATCGCCGTGATGAGCGCCTCGCCGCTGCCGGCGCCGCCGGATCCGTCCCTGTTCGAACGCAACCTCGTCGTGGTATTCAAGCCCAATGACTGACGCCAGACTTCCCGCCCGGTTCCTGTTCATCCTGTGCATGCTGGTCGGCGCACTCGCGGCGACGGCCGCCCATGCACAGCTGCGCATCGAGATCACCTCCGGGGTGACCGACCCGATCCCGATCGCCATCGTTCCGTTTGCCCGGTCGGTGCCCGGCGACGGCGGGATCGACGTCGCGGAGATCGTGCAGCGCGACCTCGAGGGCAGTGGCCGGTTCCGCGCGATGGCCCGCCGCGACATGATCGAGACGCCGTCGAGGGCGGCCGACATCGTGGTGCCGGACTGGCGCACGAGTCGCAACGACTACATCGTCGTCGGCCGCGTACTGCCGGGTGAGGGCGGCGCCGCGCAGATCGAGGTCGAACTCGTGAATCTCGTCAACGGCCAGCGCATCGCCGGCCAGCGCTTCGTCGCCCCGGCCGGCCGGCAGCGCGAGGCCGCCCACCGGGTGAGTGACCTGATCTACGAAAAAGTGCTCGGTGTACCGGGCGCATTCGCGACCCGCATCGCCTATGTGGCGGTGAGCGGTCAGCCGCCAAGGCAGACCTACAGCCTGATCGTGGCGGACGCCGACGGCGAGGCGGCGCGCACCGTCGTCGAGTCGCCGCTGCCGCTGATGTCGCCGGCGTGGTCGCCGGACGGCGAATGGCTCGCTTACGTGTCGTTCGAATCGCGCAGCTCGGCGATCTGGATGCAGCGCGTGTCGACCGGCGAGCGCAGGCGCGTGATTGCGCGTGCCGGCATCAACGGCTCGCCGGCGTTCTCGCCCGATGGCAAGCGCCTCGCGGTGACCTTGTCAGGCAGTACCGGCAATCTCGACATTCATGTCCTCGAGCTCGAAAGCGGTGCGCTCACACGCATCACCAGCGACTCCGCGATCGATACCGAGGCGGTGTTCAGCCCTGACGGACGCACTCTCTATTTCACGTCGGACCGGGCGGGCAGCCCGCAGATCTATCGCGCCGACGTGCTCGCCAACGCGACGGCGAAGCGCGTGACCTTTACGGGGAGCTACAATGCACGCGGGCGACTGTCGCCGGACGGCAAACAGCTGGCGATGGTGACCCTCGCGGGCGGTGCCTATCGGGTGGCCGTGCAGGACCTTGCGACCGGAGTCGTGCGAACCCTCTCGAAGGGGCCGCTCGACGAATCGCCGAGCTTCGCCCCGAATGGGGCGATGCTCATCTATGCGGGCCGTGAACGCGGACAGGGAACCCTCGCGACCATCGCGATCGATGGGCAGACGACACAGCGGCTGAAGGCGGATCGCGGCGAGGTCCGAGAACCCGTGTGGGGCCCATGGCGGCCATGACTGACAGCAAAGGTAGCGATGCAATGCGAAATCTGATCTGGGTATTGCTGGCCGCGGGCGCTCTCGCGGTCGGGGGCTGCGCCTCGAAGAAGGGCGCGGAGAAGCCGGCCACGGACACAGCGCAGGGCGCGGGTACCGAGGCGGCGGTGGGTCAGGGCGTCGGTGACGGGGCGGTCACGACCGCACCGCTCGGCGACGACACGGCGAGCGCGGGTCCGCAAGGCGAGCTGCTCAGCAAGCGCATCGTCTATTTCGAGTTCGATCGCACCGAGCTCAACGCGCAGGATACCGCGATCGTCAATGCGCACGCACGCTACCTCGCCGGCAATCCGGGTGCGAAGGTGCGCCTCGAAGGCCACACCGACGAGCGGGGCACGCGCGAGTACAACATCGGCCTCGGCGAGCGGCGCTCGCAGTCCGTGCGACGCGCGTTCCTGCTGCAGGGAGTCGCCGAAACCCAGGTGTCGACCGTCAGCTATGGCGAGGAGCGGCCCGCCTCCGCCGGCAGCGACGAGGTGGCCTGGGCACAGAACCGCCGCGTCGAAATCGTCTACCTGAACTGAGCGGAGCCCGCATGCGACATCCGAGACTTCCACTCGCAGGCACGCTGATGGCGTCGATCGTGCTCGGCGGGTGCAGCCTGACTCCCGCCGAAGAGGACCCGGTGCAGGTCCGCCTTGCCGATCTCGACGCGCGGGTCGCGAAAGTCGAGCGCATCATTGCGAACCAGAGCCTGGTCGAACTTTCGCAGCGCGTCGAAGCTCTCGAGGCTCATTCCCGCGAACTGCAGGGCAGGAGTGAGGTGCAGGAGAACGCGGTGGAGGGTGCAAAGCAGCAGCAGCGCGACCTGTACAACGACCTGGACCGGCGTCTTTCCGCGCTCGAATCGGGCGTGCCCGAGCCGCCGCGCGAGGGCTCCGGCGCCGCGGCGTCGTCGACGGTTGCGGCTGCCCCGGCGGCGGCGGGTGAGCCACCCTCGGCCGCGGACCAGCAGGCGGCGTACGACGCGGCTTTTGCGGCGCTCAAGGACGCCCGATACGCCGATGCCATTACGGGCTTTCGCGCTCTGCTCGAGGCGGCGCCCACCGGCGATCTCGCGCCCAACTCGCAGTACTGGCTCGGAGAGGCCTGTTACGTTACGCGCGATTTCGAGAACGCGGCGGTCGCGTTCGAAGCCGTGGCCGAGCGCTGGCCCGATTCCGGCAAGGCGCCGGGTGCCCTGCTCAAGCTCGGCTACTCGCAGTACGAACTCAAGCGCCTGGGAGACGCGCGGCAGACCCTTGGTCGACTCACCGCGCGCTACCCGGACACCGAGGCGGCGAGGCTCGCGCAGGATCGCATCCAGCGAATCATCGCCGAGCAGCGGTGACCGCAGCGCCGGAGGCGCGGGTCAAGATCACCGAGATTTTCCTGTCGGTGCAGGGCGAGGCTGCCACGGTCGGGTTTCCCACCGTGTTCGTGCGCCTGACGGGCTGCCCGCTGCGCTGCGTGTACTGCGATACCGCCTACGCATTCCACGGTGGCGAGTGGTGGACGCTGGACGCGGTGCTCGCCGGGGTTACGGCCCATGGTGTGCGCCATGTCTGCGTGACGGGCGGTGAGCCGCTCGCCCAGCGCAACTGTCCGGCACTGCTCACACAACTGTGTGACGCGGGCTTCGACGTGTCGCTCGAGACGAGCGGCGCCATGCCGATCGACGGCGTCGATGCGCGCGTGCAGCGCGTGGTCGACATCAAGACGCCGGGTTCCGGGGAGATGCACCGCAACCGCGTCGGCGATTACGCGCTGCTCACGGCGCGCGATCTCGTGAAGTTCGTGATCACGAACCGCGACGATTATGAATGGAGCAGGGCGCGCGTCGCCGAGCACGGGCTCGCTGCGCGATGCACCGTGCTGTTCTCGCCGAGCTACGGCCAGATGCCGGCGCGCGAACTGGCCGAGTGGATACTCGCGGACCGCGCACCGGTGCGCTTCCAGGTCCAGTTGCACAAGGTGCTGTGGGGCGATGAGCCGGGACGCTAGCCACAAGGCGGTCGTGCTGCTGTCCGGCGGGCTCGACTCGGCGACTGCGCTCGCCATCGTGCGCAGTACCGGGACCCCCTGCCATGCCCTGTCGGTCGACTATGGCCAGCGGCACGCCGCCGAACTGGCTGCGGCCGGGCGAGTCGCCGCCCGCCTCGGCGCAGTCGAACACCGGGTCATGCGGGTCGACCTCGGCGGCATCGGCGGATCGGCACTGACCGACGCCACGATCGAGGTGCCGGAGTCCCCGGCCGCGGGCATCCCGGTCACCTATGTGCCGGCACGCAACACGATCATGCTGGCGCTGGCGCTGGCGTGGGCCGAGGTGCTCGAGGCCAACGAAATCGTGATCGGCGTCAATGCCGTCGATTACTCCGGCTACCCGGATTGCCGGCCCGAATTCATCGCCGCGTTCGATCGCGTTGCGCAACTGGCTACCCGCGCCGGTGTCGAGGGGCGGGCGGTGCATATCCGCGCCCCCCTGCAGGAGATGAGCAAGGCGCAGATCATCCGCACTGGCACGAAGCTGGGCGTCGACTACGGCCTGACGGTGTCCTGTTACCAGGCGGACCCCGGAGGGTTGGCCTGCGGACGCTGCGACGCGTGCCGCCTGCGACGGGCGGGTTTCGAGGCGGCAGGTGTCGCCGATCCAACGCTATACCGTTATGATGCGCACCCCGCCGGGGGCCGTTAGCTCAGTTGGTAGAGCAGTTCCCTTTTAAGGAATTGGTCGCAGGTTCGAGACCTGCACGGCCCACCAAACCTGCCGGGCGTCACGTGGAACCGACGCGAACGCAACAGGTCGAACGGCGTAAACTCGCACCTCGCTCGCGCCAGAGAGACACCGTGCCATCCAGCATATCCAGCAAGACCCTGATCGTCGGCGGTGGTATCGCCGCCGTCGGCCTCATCATCGCGCTCATCGGAATGCGCGTGGCGGATTCAGGCGCCATGCAAATCGAAGAGCTGCCACCGATCGTGACCGTGGCGCCACCCAAGATCGGACCGGTGGCGAGCGTCGTTTCGATCAACGGCACGATCAGCGCGCGTAATGAATTGCCCCTCGGCATAGACGGCGAGGGCGGTCGCATCGTCGCCGTGCTGGTCGATGTAGGCGACAAGGTGAAAAAGGGCCAGCGGCTGGTCGTGCTCGACACCTCCGTGCTCGCCCCGCAGGTCGCGCGTCTCGAGGCGGCGCTCGTGCAGGCCAAGGCCGAGGCCGATCTTGCGCAGGCCGACTGGGACCGCGCCCAGGGCGTGGCGGCATCCGGTGCGCTGTCGAGGGAAGTGATCCAGCAGCGCAGCTCGCGACTCGCCACCGCCACCGCGCAGGTGGGGGTCGTCGAGGCACAGCTGCGCGAAATGCGCGCGCGCCTGGCGCGTGCCGACATGCGCGCCCCGCTCGATGGCGTCGTGCTTTCGCGCGATGCCGAGGTCGGTCAGATCGTAACGGCGGGCAGCCCGCCGCTGTTCCTGCTCGCGCAGGACGGGGCGGTGGAGCTGCGCGGCAAGGTCGCCGAACAGGACCTGGTGCAGCTGGCGGTCGGCCAGAGCGCTACCGTGCGTATCTCCGGCCTCGAGACCCCGTTCCATGGCACCGTGCGCCTGCTCGGCGCCATGATCGATCCCGTGAGCCGGCTCGGCGAAGTGCGCATCGCGCTCGATCCCGATCCGAACCTGCGGCCGGGCGCGTTCGCACGGGGCGAGGTACTGGTCTCGGATGCCTCGCGGGCGCTGGTCCCGCAGACGGCCGTGCTGGCCGACCGCAAGGGCAATTACGTGTATGTCGTCGGGCCGGACGAGACGGTCGTGCGCCGCGACGTGAGCGTAGTCGATACCACCGCGGCCGGCGTGGTGATCGGCGCGGGACTCGAGGGTGGCGAGCAGATCGTGGTGACGGCGGGCGCCTTCCTGCGCGAGGGCGAAAAGGTCAGGACAGCCACATGAAGAACATTTCGGCCTGGGCGATCCGGCACCCTACGCTGCCGCTCGTGCTGTTCACCGTGCTCACCTTCCTCGGTATCGCGGCGTTCGCGCGCCTGCCGATCAACCTGAACCCGGACATCGCGTATCCGCTGGTGCAGATCACGGTATCGCAGCCCGGCGCCTCGCCCACCGAGATCGAGTCGCAGGTGATGCAGAAGATCGACGGCGCGGTCGCGAGCATCGGCAACGTGCGCGAGATCACCTCGCGCGCGCTGGAGGGCATGAGCCTCACGTTCGTCGAGTTCAACATCGGCACGCCCGTCGACCGCGCGGTCAACGACGTGCGGGATGCGGTGGCCAAGGTGCGCAGCGAGCTGCCCGAGGGCATCGAGGAGCCCGTCGTGCAGCGCGAGGACATCGACGGCGGGGCGATCGCCTACTATGCGGTCAGCACCACCGACATGACGCCGCAGGAGCTGTCGTGGTTCGTCGATAACACGATCACCAAGCGCATGCTCGGCGTAACCGGCATCGCCCGCGTGACCCGTGGTGGCGGCGTCGATCGCGAGATCCGGGTCGAGCTGGATCCGGCGCGCATGCAGGCTCTCGGCATCACCGCCGTGGAGGTGAACCAGCAGCTGCGCCAGTTGAACCTCGACGCTCCGGGCGGCCGGGCGCAGGTCGGCGGCGGCGAGCAGGCGATCCGCGTGCTCGGCGGCGCGAAGTCCGCCATCGATCTCGCAGCCACGCGCATCTACGTGCCGAACGGGCCGGTCGTGCAGCTCAAGGACATCGCCGACGTGCACGACGGCGTGGCGGAGATCCGCTCGATCGCACGCTTCAACGGCCGCGACGCCACCACCTTCGGCATCTTCAAGTCGAAGGGCAGCTCGGACGTGACCGTGCTCGAGCTGGTCGAGAAGGAGATAGCGAAGCTCAAGCAGGAGTACCCGCGTGTCGAAGTCAAGCAGGTATTCACGACCGTCAGGTTCACCGAGGAAACCTACAACTCGGCGATCCACGCGCTGATCGAGGGTTCGCTGCTCGCCGTGCTGGTCGTGTTCCTGTTCCTGCGCGACTGGCGGGCAACCGCGATCTCGGCGCTCGCGATTCCGCTGTCCGCGATCCCGACCTTCTTCTTCATGCAGTGGATGGGATTCACGCTCAACCAGATCAGCCTGCTCGCGCTGTCGCTGGTCGCCGGCGTGCTGGTCGACGATGCGATCGTCGAAATCGAGAACATCGTGCGGCACATGCGCAGCGGCAAGAGCGCCTGGCAGGCCGCGCTCGACGCGGCCGACGAGATCGGGCTCGCGGTCGTCGCGACCTCCGCGACGATCATCGCGGTGTTCCTGCCCGTCAGCTTCATGGGCGGCATCACCGGGCAGTTCTTCAAGCAGTTTGGCCTCACTGTCGCCGTGGCCGTGTTCATGTCGCTGCTGGTTGCGCGCCTGATCACGCCGCTGATCGCCGCCTACACGCTGAAGAGCCACGGCAAGGTGACGCATGGCGACGGGCCGATCATGGCCTGGTACCTGCGGCTGCTGCGCCGCTGCGTCGACAATCGCTGGAAGACGATCGCCGCCGGAGGAGTGTTCTTCGTGCTGTCGATACTGGCGCTGGCTTCGGTGCCGCAGTCGTTCATCCCGGCGAGCGACATGTCGTCGTCGACGCTGAATGTCGAGCTGCCGCCCGGGGTGCAGCTCGAGCAGACCGCAGCCGTGTCGGCCCGCGCACGGGAGATCGTCCAGCAGCGGCCGGAAGTCGTCGACGTGGTCGAGTCGATCGGTTCCGACGATGCAGGCGCCGTGCGCATCGCCACCCTGTACATCAACCTCGTCGAGCCGGGTGAGCGCGAACTGTCCCAGGTCGAATGGGAACGCGAGATGATCAGCAGGCTGCGCGAGATCCCCGATGCGCGTGTCAGCTTCCAGAGCCAGCACGGCGGGAGCCGCGATATCACGCTGTACATCACCGGCGAGGACTCCGACCTCGTGCAGGCTACCGCGGAGAAGATCGTCGAGGAGATGCGCACGCTGCCCGAACTGCGCGACCCGCGCATCAACGGCGACCTGCCGCGCCCCGAAATCGTCATCCGGCCGCGACTCGATCTTGCCGCGGATCTCGGCGTCACCGTGGCGAGCATCGGCCAGACCGTGCGCATCGCGACGCTCGGCGATCTGACGCAGAACACCGCCAAATTCTCGCTGGCGGATCGCCAGGTGCCGATCCGCGTCAGCCTGGTGGAGTCAGCGCGCGGCGACCTCGGCGCAATCCAGAACCTGCCGGTCCCGACCGCCAACGGTGGCGTGGTGCCGCTGAAGGCCGTCGCCGACATCAGCTTCGGCCAGGGGCCGAGCACGGTGCGCCGTTACAACCAGAGCCGTCGCGTGGCGGTGGAGGCCGACCGCAACGTCGAGCCGAGCGTGGCCATGAAAAAGCTGATGGCGCTGCCCACGCTGGCCAATATGCCGCAGGGCGTACGCCTGATCGAGAAGGGCGACGCAGAAATGATGAACGAGCTGTTCTCGAACTTCATGCTGGCGATCGCCGCCGGCGTGATGATGGTGTTCGCGGTGCTGGTGCTGCTGTTTGCGCGCGTGTTCCAGCCGATCACGATCCTCTCGGCTCTGCCGCTGTCGGTCGGCGGCGCGGCGCTCGCGCTGATCCTGACAGGCAAGTCGTTCTCCCTGCCGGCGGTGATCGGTGTGCTGATGCTGATGGGCATCGTCGCGAAGAACTCGATCCTGCTGGTCGACTTCGCGATCGAGGAGATACGCGCCGGCAAGGACCGGGTCACGGCACTGATGGAATCAGGTCACAAGCGCGCCAGGCCGATCGTCATGACCACCGTCGCGATGGTGGCCGGCATGCTGCCGGTCGCGCTGAACCTGAGCGAGGGCTCCGCATTCCGCGCGCCGATGGCGATCGCGGTCATCGGCGGGCTGATCACCTCGACGGCCCTCACGCTCGTGATCGTGCCGGCGCTGTTCACCCTGATCGACGACCTCGAGCAGTGGCTCGCGCCGCGCATCACGCGCGCGCTGTCTCACGACGGCACGCCGGATGCGCAGCGCTCGCCAGCCCGGGGCTAGTCCGGCTGCCCGGGCCCTGCCGCCAGCACGGCATCGATCGGCTGTACGGTGCCGTTCGTGGCCACGGCCTGCCTGCCGGTAACGCGCGCCTCGGCGATGCGCAGCTTGCCCGCGACGAGATCCACCGCGAGCCTGTCGCCGCCGACCGTGGCGATTTCGCGCTGGCGCTTCAAGGCGTACTGGTCAAGGTTGCCGGAGACCACATGTCGCTTGAGCAGCGCGGCCAGTTCCGCGCGGTTTTCGGGGGCGAGCAGACGCTCGAGTGTGCCGGCGGGCAGCTTCGCGAAGGCCGCGTCGGTCGGCGCGAAGACCGTGACGGGTTGCGTGCTGCGGATGAGATCCTGCAGGCCGGCCGCGTCGATGGCACGCGCGAAAGTCGAGAAGCGGGCGTCGCTGTGGATCACGTCGCCGACGCGCCGGTCGTTGGCACCGGCAGGGTTGACGATGCCCATCGTCGCAAGGGCGGCGAGGGCGATGAGGGCGAGATTCTTCATGGCATGACTCCAGTGAGGGGGTTGCGCGCAGAATAGCGGCGAGACTTCTCCGCAACGTGCGGGCCAGGCAAAGCTGTGCAAAGAAGTGCAAAGGTCGCCGGCGGGATGTGACGCGTCCGGTGAGCGTCTAAACTGCCTGCATGACGGCCCGGCTGCTGCTCATCGACGACGATCGCGACTTGTGCGCCATGCTCGAGGAGTTGCTCGTGGGCGAGCACTTCGAGGTTGCGAGCGTCCACACGGGGCCGGCGGCACTGGCTCACCTCGCGCGCGAACGTGTCGATCTCGCCGTGCTCGACGTCATGCTGCCCGGCATGAACGGCTTCGACGTACTGCGCACGCTGCGCCGCACCAGCGCCGTACCGGTCCTGATGCTGACGGCGCGCGGCGATGCGGTGGATCGCATCGTCGGTCTCGAAGTGGGCGCCGACGATTACCTCGCCAAGCCCTTTCATCCGCGCGAACTGATCGCCCGCATCCGCGCGATCCTGCGCCGCCCGGCCACCAGCTCGGCCGGGTCGACCGAGCGTGTCCTGCGGACCGGCCCGCTGGAACTCGACGTGGCGCGTGGTCGTGCCATGGTCGGCACGCGCCAGGTCACGTTGACCGGCGCTGAGGCTCGCGTGCTCGAAGTCCTGATGCGCTCGGCGGGCCAGGTGGTGAGCCGTGGGCAGTTGTGCGAACGCGCGCTCGGCAGACCCCTCGAAGCCTTCGACCGCAGCATCGATACGCATGTGGCGAACCTGCGGCGCAAGCTCGGCGAGGGTGCACCGACCCTGCGCGGTGTGCGTGGCGCAGGCTATGCGCTCGACCCGGGTGATCCGCCATGAAGGGCGTGTACGGGCGCATATTCCTGACGGTCGGCGTCGCTACGCTGCTGATGCTGGCCATCGGCACCGCAGCGAGCTTCCTGATGGTCAGCCAGCGTCTCGGGCGCCTCGCCGGCGAAGACACCGCACGCGCGGCCGCGGCCGCAGCCGCGTCAGTCGATCGCGGCGGAATGGCGGCATTGCGCGCCTGGTTGCAGGCCGATGAAGCTTCGGGTGACGAGCGACGCGTGCTCGTGGTCGACCCGAGTGGCGTGGACCTGCTCGGCCGCGAGGTGCCCCCCAGCCTGAGAATCCGCACGCCAGGGCTGCTGGCCGACGAGGAGGGCGCGAACTCGCCTTCGCTGCAGCCGGCGCGATGGGTCCCGCAACTGCGACTGCCGGACGGCGAGCGCTACGCGGTCTATCTCGTCGAGCGGGAGCCAGCGTGGTGGTCGCGCGCAGGGTTGCGCCAGCTGCCGCTCCTGCTGCTGGCGCTCGCCACCCTGTCGGGCGGCATCGTCGCGAGTATCCTCGCCCGCGGCTTCAGCCGGCCGATACGCGAGCTGGCTCGCGCCACACGCTCGTTCGCCAAGGGTCTCGAGGCCCCGCAGATCGGCGCGCGGGTGCTCGGGCGTGGTGATGAGCTCGGCGCGCTCGCCCGCGATTTCACGGCCATGGCGCGGCGTCTCGAGCACCTGCTCAAGGCGCGCGAACAACTCGTGCGCGACATGTCCCACGAGCTGCGCACGCCGCTCGCGCGGCTGAACGTGGCGCTCGAGTTACTGCGCAGGAAGGATCCCGGTGATCGCTTCACGGTGGACTTGGCGCGCATCCAGCAGCAGGCCGACCTGCTCGACCACATGATCGAGTCGATCCTCGGCCTGGCAAGGCTCGACGCCATGGCGAGACCGCCACGTTTCCAGCTGCTGGAGCTCGCACCATTCATCGAGGAATGCATAGAGGATGCGCAACTCGAGGCGACGGAACGCGGCTGCGTGATCGAGCTGCAGGATGCGGGCCACGACCCGCTGCGCGTGTATGCGAACCCCGCGATCCTCGCGAGCGCCATGCAGAACGTGCTGCGCAACGCCATCCGCTACACGCCCGAGGGTGCCCGCATTGATGTGCGGGTGCAGCGGCGCGCGGACATGGCCTGCATCCTGGTGCAGGACCGGGGACCGGGCGTACCACAGGATGCGCTCGAAAAAGTATTCGAACCGTTCTATCGCGTGGACGATTCGAGGGGCCTCGAGCCCGACGGAACGGGCCTGGGTCTCGCGATCGTTGCCCGCGTAATGCGCCTGCACCGGGGCACGGCGGCCGCCATGAACCGGCCGGGTGGAGGCCTCGAGGTGACATTGTCCTTGCCGATCGTACCCGAGGGCAGCCTGCCCCCGGAGCCCGACTACTATCCCGGCGCGGACATTGCCGAGCCTGTCAGCTGACGCCGGACAACTGCGCTCTCAGCGCGGCATTGAAGGCGTCCTCGGCTTCGATATTGGAAAGGTGGGCTGCTGGCAACTCCACGAGCCTGGCGTTCGCGATCGCGGCGGCCAGTTCTGCAGCGAGCGCCGGCGTGGTGCCCGAATCCTGCGTGCCGCAGATCACGAGCGTCGGTGCACGAATCGCGGCAAGCCCTGCGCGTTGGTCCATGTCGCGGATCGCGCAACAGGCCGACGCATAGCCGACGGGGTCGGTCGCGGTGAAAATGCCGCGGATCCGCGCTACCTCCTGCGCTTCCCGGGCGCGAAAGTCGGCGGTGAACCAGCGCTCCATGGTCGCGTCGGCGAGCGCGGCGACACCCTGCGCCTGCGCCAGTGCCGCGCGCTCGGCCCACAGTGTGGCCGGCGGCAGGTACGCGGCGGTATTCGCGAGCACGAGCCGGTCCACGCACGCCGCATGGTGCTGGGCGGCCCACATCGCCGCCATGCCACCGATCGAAAGGCCGCACCAGTGGGCGCGTTCGATGCCGAGCGCATCGAGGATGGCGCAGGCATCGCGTGCGAGCGCATCGATATCGAGTTCCTGGAAGCCGTCGATCGTCGAGCCACCGTGCCCGCGCATCGAGTATCGCACGACGAAAAAATCATCGGCGAGGTGGTCCGCCTGTGCGTCCCACATCGCGAGCGAGCTGCCGAGCGCGTGCAGCAGCAGGAGTGCGGGCCGATCGCGTTTGCCGCTGCACTCGTACTCGAGGCTGCCGCCAAAAACCGTAACCTGCTCCACGCTCAGTAACCGCGCTCGATATCCACGACCGACAGCAGCGGCTCGCCGGCCTGCCAACGACGCAGGTTCTCGCGCACGATCAGGGCACGCGTGCCGGCTTCGGTGTCCGAGCTCGCGGCCATGTGCGGCGTGATGATCACTCGCGGCATGCGCCAGAGCGGATGATCGGCCGGCAGCGGCTCGGGATCAGTCACGTCGAGTCCGACGCCGGCGAGGCGCCCTGATTCCAGTGCCGCGATCAGGTCCTTCGTGATGACACTCTGGCCGCGGCCGAGGTTGATGAAGTAGGCGCCGGGCTTCAGCGCGGCAAAGAACGCGGCATCGAACATCCCGCGCGTCTCGTCTGTGAGGGGCAGCGCGGAGATCACGGCGTCGGCCTGCGCGGCGAGGGCATGCAGGTCGCCAGGCTTGCCGACCTGTTCGACGAAGTCGGGTCCGGGCCGGCCGGAAGCCCGCGTGGCGATGACGCGCATGCCGAGTGCGTGGGCCCGCCGCGCGACTTCGGTACCGATGCCGCCCAACCCCACGACCAGCAGCGTCTTGCCTGCGACGACCTGTACCGGTGCGCCGGGGGCCGACGAGCGATCCCAGCGCCCCTCGGTGCCGCGCACGATGTAAGTATCGAGGTGGCGCGACAGCGCCAGCAGCATTGCGATGGCGTGCTCCGACATCGCCGGTCCCATCACGCGCTGCATGTTGGTGACGATGATGCCGCGATCCGCAAGCTGCGGCAGCGTGACGCAAGCCTCGACGCCTGCAAAGAGGGTCTGCACCCAGCGCACTTTCGTGGCGGCCGCGAGAATCTCCGCGTCGCAGAAGCCGAGCAGCGCGTCGGCGCGGGGCGCGGCGGAGAGTGCCTCCGCGGCCGATTTCGCCACGATGATTTCCACCCCCGGAGCCACCGGCGCGAGGTAGGCAGCCGCATCGCGCAGACTGCCGTGCACGACGATGCGGTCGAGCGGGCGCCACCCGGCGTAATCGCGCACCGGCTTTGCATCCGCCTGGATGCCCAGTTCCGCGATGAGTTGCGCGGCTTCGGGCGCGATGACCGGTGGCGAGTCGGCGTGGGCGAGGGGAGCCAGTGCGAGGAGCGGCAGCGAGAGGAGAAAGTGGCGCATCCGCCCAGTATCGAGTACCGGCATATCGCCGTAAAGAGCACCGATTCCCCGCGTGTCTTCCTCCGCCCGTGGTCGTTGAATGCACACACGACACATGAAACGCACGGCGGAGGAGAGTGTCATGGCAAGCAGGCAGCATTCACGCGGTCAGGGCATGACCGAATACATCATCATCGTTGCGCTCATCGCGGTGGCCGCGATCGGCGTCTACACGGCATTTGGCGACATCGTTCGCGGTCAGACCTCGGTGGCGGCCTCTGCCCTGGCCGGCGCCAATTCCGGCGGTGCGCGCGGGGCCGTCAACCAGGCGCAGCAGCGCTCCAATACCGAAGGGCAATCGCAGAAGACCCTGCAGGACTTCGAGCAGTAGACCATGCCACGGGAGCAGGGCCATGCGGTGGTGTTCGTTCTGGCGCTGCTCGCGTGCCTGGTGGCCGCGGCGCTGCTCGTGCATGACAGCGGCCGGCTCGCCGCGCAGAAGCGGCGCCTCATCGACGCCGCGGACGCCGCGGCGATGTCGGGCGCCGTCTTCCAGGCGCGGGTGCTCAATTTCGAGGGCTACATGAACCGCGCGATCGTGGCGAACCAGGCAGCGCTTGCGCAGTCGGTGAGCCTGCGCTCGTGGCTCGAGCACATGACCCGTACGGTCGATCGGGTCGATCGCGTCACGCGTTTCGTGCCGTGGCTCGCCCAGGCCACGCGCGCGCTGCGCAGCCTGATGTCGGGCGCCAACCGCGCCGCCCAGCCGCTGCTGCTGTCGGGCGAGGGCGCGCTCGCCATGTTCACGGCCGAGTTCGCACTGGCCGCCGAATCACTGCATCTGGCCGCGGCGCCGGTGGCACTCGCGCTGGTGCGCAGCACCGCGGCCGACAATTTCCCGGGCGCCGCACCCAGTACCCGGGGCGAGGCGCTGCTTGCGGCCCACGCCGCGCGCTGGGGCGCACTCACGCGCAGCTATTCCGGCTCGTCCCGCGGGCGGCAGAAGGACATCACCGTGCGTTCGCTCGACCGCTTCACCGTCGATCGCGGCGCGACCCTCGCCTCGCTCGTCATCGTGAGGCTGGAGAAGCGAGGTGGCACCGATCTGCTCGGCTTCGACACCTGGCGCGCCCTGGACAGCTTTGCGCTGCATCGCCGTGACCTGTTCGGCTGGGATGAATCCTTCTCGATCGGCTGGGGCGCCGCGGAGCAGGGCGCGCGCAGCAGCGCACGCGGCATCCACGGCAACAGCTACCGGGTCAACGGACGCACCTCGCGCACGGCGGCACGCAGCATGCGCAGTTCGCGCCTGTCGCGTGGCCTACCCGCGATGCGTGATGTGGCGCGGCCGGGTTCGGCCGACACCATCGACTTGCGGCTCGATCTCGAGCTGACGGCCCCCGTGCCCATGGCCGGCGCGAACCCGCAGGCGATGAATGCACTGGCTTCGGCGCGCGTGTTCCACGCGCGGCCCGTGGCACGGCTCGACCGCCGGCGCGAACTCGCGAGTCTCTATTCGCCCTATTGGCACGCACGCCTCGCGCCCGCGCCATGGCTGCCGCTGCCGTGACTCGCCTGCGGGGCCAGGCCATCACCGAGATGCTGGTCGTGCTGCTGGCGCTGCTCCCGCTGTGGCTCGGCATTCTGGCAGTGGCCGGATTGCAGGACATTGCCATGGCCGCGCAGTCGGCGGCGCGCTATGTCGCTTTCGACCACGCGCTCGCATCCGGCGTGGCCTCCACATCGGTCCTGCGCGCGCGCGGCTACCTCATCGATGCCGCGCCAGGACCGGTCGCCGCGGCGGCACTGGCGCATTCCGACGGATGGAATGCCTATCCGGGTCTGTGGCAGGACCCGGCATCCGGACGCCACTGGCTCGCCGCGCCGTCGGCGGCATCGATTGCCGTGCACACCCCGGCCCTGGACGGCCCCGCGGGCCGGGCGAGCGATCTGGCATTGCGCGCAGTGTCGGTATCGGCGCCGCTCGCGCCCGGGTCGTTCGACCTGCAGGCGCGCGGACCCGCGGTGGCCACCGTGAGCATCGCGCTCGATGATCTGAGGCTGCCGCATGTGCCACGGCCTTACGTGCTCACGGCGCATGCCAGCGTGATCGGGGGCGACTGGGCGGCCGACGGCCCCGATCAGGTGGCGAGGCGTGTGCGGGGTCTTACGCCGTTGCGGGTCCTCACGCCGGTCACCGCCATCGTCGAGTCGCTGCGGCCGTTGCTGGCCCTGTTCGAACCGCGCCTGCGCGAGTTCTGCCCGGGTGAAGTGGCGCCGGAGATCGTACCGCCCGACCGCCTGGTGCCGCGTCCGGCGACGCGCCGCGTGGAGTGGGTCCGATGCTGAGGCTGTGGATCGCGGCGCTCGCCCTCCCGGGGGCCACATTCATAGACCGTGATGCGGTGATCGTCGATCGGGTCCCGCTGCAGATCGAGCGCTACCATTCCAGTCTCGTACCCGAGGAGGCGCTGGCTGCCTGGGCCGCATCCGCGCCGGGGATCGTGCCGAACCCGTCGGCCGGAGCATGGCGCATCGCGAGTCGCACTTCGGGCGCGATTCGCGAGACGCTGCAGGCGCGTGCCGACGGCCGCGGGGGCAGCGAGCTGATTCTTGCGCGGCTCGATCTGCGCTCGCCGCTCGCCGCTCCCGTGCAGCTGCCCCTGTCGCTGCCGGCCGGCGGATCAGTGCTGCGCGCCATTCATTTCCGGGAGACGGGCGCGAAAGCGAGCCAGTACCTCGTCTCGATTCCCGGCGGTCGTGCGCGCGCCCTCGCGCAACTCTGCGCGCGTGCCCTCGACAGCGGCTGGCGCGTGCTGGGCGCCTCGGACTGCGCCGGGAACCGTGGCCCGCTCGCACGCTGGTTCATGCGCGGTGAGGAAACTCTCGGCATCGAGGTGCGCGGGGGCGGGCGCAGCACCCGCATCGTCATGGGCCACGTGGCCCCGCGGCCATGAGCGCGCTCCGCGGTCAGGCGCTCGTCGAGTACACGGTCGTCCTGACCGCCCTGGTTGCAGCCCTGTGCCTGCCGTTGGCAGCGGACCTGTCGCTCGTCGAACAACTCGAGGGCGCAGTCCGCCACTTCTGGCAGGCATGGCGCGCGGCATTGCTCGCCGTGGAGTACGCCACATGGTCCTGAACGACACGCTGCAGGCCCGGTCACGATGGCTGCCGTGGGTCATCGCCATCGTGGCGGGCGTTGGTGCGTCAATGCTGGCGACCCGCCATGTCAGCGGGCGTATCGCGAGTGCCGAGGCCGGACTCGCGCAACGCTATGCCCTGCGCCCGGTGATCGTCGCAGCGGCAGACCTGCCGGTCGGCCATGTCGTGCGCCATGAGGATCTCGCCGTCCGCCAGGTGCCCGTGCGGTTCGCACCGAGTACTGCGCGAGGCCCGGAAGCGGCCGGCGAGCTGGTCGGTCGCGTAACACTGCATGCGCTCGCGCCGGGCGACGCCCTTGTGCCAGGCGCCCTGCAACCGGACGAGTGGCCCCGGCTCGCATCGCTCGTGGGAGCAGACCGCAGAGCCATCACCCTCGCGGTGGACGAGATCAACGGCTTCTCGGGCATGCTCGCGCCCGGCAACGTGATCGACCTTCTCTACACACCCGACCCGGGAGCCGCCACGGCGCGCCGCGCGATCGTGCAACCGTTGCTCGAGGGCGTCACGGTGCTCGCCACCGGGCGCAGCACCCGGCAGTCCCCGGGCAGCGCTCGACAGGGTGGCATCGACAGCGACTACGCGACCGTCACGCTCGAGGTCACGCCGATCGACGCCCAGCGCATCGTGCTCGCGCAGCGCACCGGCGAGGTCACCGTACTGTTGCGAGGTGTCACGGCGGAATCGGCGGCAGCACTGCGCGTGGTCGATGTCAGTGCGATCGCCGGCGGCGCGCCAGTGGTGCGGCCCGCACGCGGCATCCAGATCATCGTCGGTGGCGCCGCAGCGCGGGCGGTCCAGACGCGGTTCGCGCCGGCCGGGGAGGCCGCGCCATGAGGCGCCCGGCCGCGCACTGGCGCCTGGCGTTGCTGCTCATCGCGCAGGCGCCGCCCATCGGTACTGCGGCAGCCGAAATTCCCGCGCACATCGACCTGTTCATTGGCGACAGTCGCGTGCTCGATGTGTCCCCGACACGCGTTGCGGTCGGCAACGGTGCGATCGTCTCGGTGACCAGCCTGCAGGGCGGCGAGCTGTTGCTGCTCGGCGAGAGCGCGGGGCGCACGGTTCTGCAGCTGTGGCTGGCCGACGGCTCACAACACCGGATCACGATCGATGTGGCCGAAACCGACATGCACGCCACACTGCGCGTCGTGCGCGAACTGCTGGTCGGCGTCGAGGGCATCGCGGCACGCCCGATCGGCCATCGCATCGTGCTCGAGGGCCTCGCCACCGGAGCCCGTGCGCAGGACAGGGCCGCGGCGATCGCCACGCTGTACCCCGGTGTGGTGCTCAACTTCGTCGGCAAGGTGGCCTGGGAGAGCATGATCCACTTCGACGTACGCATCGTCGAAGTCCGCGTCGGAGCGCTGCGTGATGTCGGCGTGCGCTGGCGCGACGACATTAACGGACCCAATTCGGGGCTGATCGCCGACCTCGTCACCAACGACCTGTTCCGCGCAGTTCCCCCCGCACCGGAACTCGACGCGTTGCAGGGTGCGGCGCTGCCGGAGCGCGTGTGGCCGCCCAAGGTTCATCTCGGCTGGATTACCACCATCGATTCGCGCATCCGCCTGCTCGAGCAGCAGGGGGATGCCGTCATCGTCGCCGAACCGATGCTGAGTTGCCGCAGCGGTGGCAGTGCGCGTTTCGTGTCGGGTGGCGAGCTGCCCATTCCCGTGTTCGATCCGCAGGGCGGCGCCGATGTCGAATACAAGGAGTATGGCGTCATCCTCGACGTGAAGCCCGTGGCCGAGCCCGATGGCAGCATCTATGCGCGCATCGACACCGAAGTGAGCCAGGTGGACGAGGCGCAGCGCGTGCTCGGCGTGCCGGGCTTCATCAAGCGTCAGTCCGCCACCGAAGTGAACCTGCGCGAAGGGGAGACCCTCGTCATCGCCGGCCTCGTCAATCGCAGCTTCTCGCGCGAGCGCCGGCAAGTGCCGGGCCTCGGCAACCTGCCGGTCGTCGGCGGCGCGTTTCGTTCGCGTACCCGGCGCAGCCTTGACTCCGAGCTCGCGATCTTTATTACCCCGCGGATCGTATCCGGAGAGGCGGCACGCGGCGCGCCGGCAGAGCGTCCCCACGCGACCGCCGAGCGGCTGCAGGATCGCATCGATGCACTGGCGCCACCGTCGCCGCCGAGGCCCGCACCACAGCCCGGGAGGCCGCAGCCGTGAATCCTGCTGCCGCCGTCCCTGCGGTACCGCTGCCCGAACTCGCCCGCACGCTGCATCGCGAACTGCTGGCGGCACTCGATCTGCGCCGGCGCGACATCGTGCAGATGCCCGAAGCGGAGCTGCGCGCGCTCGCGAGCGAACGCCTTGCCGGGATCATCGGACGGATGAGCCTGCCACGAGACCTCGACACGCGCGCACTCGTGCGCTTCGTCGTTGACGAGGCCATCGGCCTCGGACCGCTCGAGAGCCTGCTCGCAGACGACAGCGTGTCGGAGATCATGGTCAACGGCTCCGGCCGCGTGTTCGTCGAGCGCGGCGGGCAGCTGCAATCGACGACCACGCGCTTCACGAGCGAACAGGCGCTGCGGGCCGCGATCGATCGCGTGGTGTCGCGCGTCGGCAGGCGGGTCGACGAGGCTTCACCACTCGTCGACGCGCGACTCGCCGACGGCTCGCGCGTCAACGTCGTGCTCCCGCCGCTGTCGCTGTGCGGCGCCGCGCTGACGATACGCAAGTTCTCGCGCCGGAGGCTGACCATGGACGACCTGGTCGACCTCGGCGCGATCAGCCGGCCCATGGTGCAGTTCCTCGCCGAATGCGTGCGCCACCGGCGCAACATCATCGTCTCGGGCGGCACCGGATCGGGCAAGACCACGCTGCTGAACGTGCTCTCGGCGCTGATCCCGGAGGGCGAGCGCATCATCACGATCGAGGATGCCGCCGAGCTGCGTCTCGCCCACGACAATCTGGTGGCGCTCGAGGCGCGTACCGCCAATCTCGAGGGTCGCGGCGAGATCACGATCCGCGACCTCGTGCGCAATGCGCTGCGCATGCGTCCCGATCGCATCGTCGTCGGCGAATGCCGCGGCGGCGAGGCGCTCGACATGCTGCAGGCGATGAACACCGGGCACGATGGCAGCCTGACGACGGCCCATGCCAATGGTCCCCGCGACCTGCTGTCGCGCCTCGAGGTGATGGTGCTGATGGCGGGAGTCGAACTGCCGTTGCAGGCGGTGCGCGAACAGATCGCCGCCGCGGTCGACCTGATCGTGCACGTGGCGCGCTTCCCCTGCGGCGCACGCCGTGTGACCCACATCGTCGAAGTCACGGGCATCGATGCCGGTGTCATCGCGACGCAGGAACTGTTCCATCACCTGCGCTCCGGCTCCGGGGGCGCGGGACGGTTCGAGGCGGCCGGCCAGGTGCCGGCCTTCTATGACACCTTGCGCGAGGGCGGTGCGGTGCTCGACTACTCCATCTTTCGCCGCGATACCACAGTCACCGGCACTGGTGGCGGGCGCCAACCGTGATCTACATGGCGCTTGCCCTCTGTGCCATCGCTGCGGCCGGCGCCGTGATCGGCACCCATCAGCTCACGCGTTCGGCGGCCTCGCTGCTGCGCGACCAGGGCATCGAGCGGCCGGCCGGCGCACTCGCCGACCTGTTCATATTCATCGAGCCTGACCGGCTGCTGCGTTTGAGTGCACTGGCCGGTGCTGCCGGCGCACTCATCGTGGCGGCGGTGTTCCGATCGGTGCTGTCGGCACTGCTCGCAGCGGCGATCGCGCTTGCCGCACCGCGCTGCCTGCACTGGTGGTGGCGCCGGCGTTACCTGCAGCGCATCGGCGCGCAGCTGCCCGACATGATCACGATGCTGGCGGGTGGGGTGCGGGCGGGCGCAGCGCTGGCGCAGGGACTCGATCAGCTGGCGCAACGCGTTCCGGCACCTCTCGGCCACGAGCTCGCGCTGGTCATGCGCCGCCACCGGCTCGGCGTGAGGCTCGAGGATGCATTGCAGGAAATGGCCGCGCGCATGCCGCTCGAGCCGGTGCGCCTGCTGGTGACCTCGGTTTCGCTCGCACTGCAGGTCGGAGGCGGGCTGGGCGGCACGCTCGATCGGCTGGCGGGCAGCCTGCGCCGCAAGCAGGCCGTCGAGGCCAAACTGCGCTCGCTGACTGCGCAGGGCCGGCTGCAGGCCATCATCGTCACCGCATTGCCGTTCGCGCTGATGCTCGCCATGTTCGTACTCGATGAGGCGTCGATGCGGCCGCTGTTCGCGACCGCGTCGGGCTGGATGGTGCTCGGCTGCATCCTGGTCCTGGATCTGACCGGATGGCTGCTCATCCGCCGCATTGTGGCGATCGACGCATGAGCACGTCGTGGGATCCGGCCATGCTCGCCAGCGCGCTCGCCGCGGGTGTCGCGGCGGCCTGCGCAGTACTGGCCTGCGTACGCGGAACATTGGGCGCGCGAGTGCGCCCGCCGCGCGACTGCACAGGCCTGCCCGTGTGGCTGCGTGCGGCCCTGCCGATGGCGGCAGGTCCGGCACGGCTGATCGGGCCGCTGTTGCCCCCGGCCCTCGTTCAGAACCTGCAGGCTCGTCTGCGGGCGTCTGACCTCGACGATACGGTGTCCGTCGCGGAATGGTGCGCGCTGCACCTGGTGATGTCCGCGGCGGTGGTGCCCGCGGCATGGCTCGGCGGTGGTCGGATCGGCGTGCTGGTCCTCGCTGCGATTGCCGCGGCGAGCTGGCCCACGCTGTGGCTGCGCGATCGCCGCGCGCGTCTCGAGCGCGGCATCGATCGCGACCTTCCTCGCCTGCTCGAACTCGTCACGCTCGCCGTCGAAGCCGGCTGCTCCCTGGGCGTGGCGCTACGCATCGGCGTGCAGTCCGGCGGGTCGGGTGCGCTCCCACGGGGACTCGCCGAGGCGCTGCGGGCGATCCACGCCGGCCGTGCGCGCACCGATGCCCTGGCCGAACTGGCCGCGCGCTACCGGCATGCCGGACTCGATGCCATGGTCGCGGTCATCGTGCACGGCGACGCGAGCGGCGCCGGCATTGCCGCCACGCTTCGCGCACAGGTGGACCAGCGTACCGAGGAGCGCTTCGCGCGTGCCGAGCGCATGGCCATGGAAAGCCCGGTGAAGATGCTCGCGCCACTGATCCTCTGCATCTTTCCCTGCGCCTTCCTGGTGATCGGCTTTCCGATCGCGCACCGCCTGATGCAGTGGAGCTAGGAGGAGACATGCGCGAACGCCGACTCCTGCACAACGGCCGGCTGCTCGCAGCACGTGTGTTCGCCTGCGAGACCTTTCTCGAGCGGGCGCGCGGCGTCACGCTGCGCCGGCCGATGCAGGCACATGCCATCGTCAAGATCGCGCCCTGCGCGGGCGTGCATACCGTCGGGCTGCATGACCCGATCGACGTCGTGTTCACCAATCGCGAGGGGCGCGTCCTGCGCTGCGTGCACGAACTGCAACCCTGGCGGGCCGCCGTCTGCGGCCGGGCGTTCGTCGCCTGGGAGATGCCACGCGGCATGTGCCGGCGGCTGTCCATCCGGCCGGGGGACCGCCTCGATGATGCTCCGCCCCGGCCCTGATCGCGCCTCGCGCGGTTCGGCAACCGCCGAATTCCTGCTGATCGCCATCGTCGTGCTCCTGCCGCTGGTGTTCGGCACGCTCGACCTCGCGCTGCTCGCCGTCACCCGGCACACGCTGGGTGTGGCCTCGCTCATGGCGGCGCGCGCCGGTGCGGTCGAGCATGGCGACCGCGGCGTGATGCAGCGGACATTGGCGCGCGGACTCTCGCCCCTGTACGCCGTGCATGGCGACAGCGAAGCACTGGCGCGAAGCTACGCCGACGTGCTGCGCCCTGATCGCACGCGCATCGAGATCTGGAGCCCGGTCGCGGCGTCATTCGCGGATTTCGGCGAAATGGTGGACGGGCGGGTCGAGATCCCGAACGTGTGGCCGCAGGAGCAGGTGCGCGTCGGCGCCGCATCGCGCCAGACCATCGTCGAGGCGAACCAGCTTGGCCTGCGCGTCAGCATCTGTCGCACGCTGCTGTTTCCGCTGACCGCCTCGATGATCACCCCGGTTCTGGGCGCGCGCGATCCCGACACCTTCGGGCAGGGCTGCCGTGCGCAGCGCGGCGTGGCGCTGCATGCGCGTGTGCTTGTCCACATGCACTCGCCGGCGCGGCGTGACGCCATGGGCATCTGAGTGCACTCGCCCCGACACAACAATAATCCGGCACGCCGCCCGATGCATGCCACGGTGCATGCAGCGGTGTACACTTCGCCACCGAATTTCGGATCCATGGGACGGATGAGAGAGGGATCTTGGCGGACTTCGACTTCGATCTCGGCGAGAGCGCCGAACTGCTGCGCGAGACGGTGCGGCACTTTGCCAGGGAGCGCATCGCCCCGCGGGCGCAGCAGATCGACCGGGACAACAGGTTCCCGCGCGACCTGTGGCCGGAGTTCGGCGAACTCGGCCTGCATGGTGTCACGGTGTCGATCGAGGATGGCGGCAGCGGCCTCGGTTACCTCGACCACGTCATCGCCATGGAAGAGGTGAGTCGCGCTTCGGCATCCGTAGGCCTGTCCTATGGCGCGCATTCCAATCTCTGCGTGAACCAGCTGCGCCGCTGGGGCAGCACCGAACAGAAGCGCCGTTACCTGCCGAAGCTGCTTTCGGGCGAGCACGTTGGCGCGCTCGCGATGAGCGAGCCCGAATCGGGTTCGGACGTCGTCAGCATGCGACTTACCGCCACACGCGCCGGCGATCACTATGTGCTCGATGGCCGCAAGATGTGGATCACGAACGGTCCCGAGGCCGATGTCGTCGTGGTCTACGCGCGGCTGCCCGGAACGCGCGGCACCAGCGGTATCACGGCCTTCATCGTCGAGCGCGGCATGCCGGGATTCCACGCCGCGCAGAAGCTCGACAAGCTCGGTATGCGCGGCTCCGACACTTCCGAACTCGTGTTCGAGGGCTGCCGGGTGCCGCTCGCAAACCTGCTGCACGAGGAGGGCCGCGGCGTCGAGGTGCTGATGAGCGGCCTCGACTACGAGCGGGTGGTACTCGCGGGCGGGCCGCTCGGCATCATGCAGGCCTGCCTCGACACCGTGCTGCCCTATGTGCGCGAACGCAAGCAGTTCGGCCAGCCGATCGGCCAGTTCCAGATGATGCAGGGCAAGATCGCCGACCTCTACACCACGCTCAACGCCTGTCGCGCCTATGTGTACAGCGTCGCGCGCGCCTGCGACCAGGGCCGCACCACGCGCTACGACGCCGCCGGCTGCATCCTCTATGCGAGCGAGCGCGCGACGCAATGCGCGCTCGAGACGATCCAGGCCCTCGGCGGCAACGGCTACATCAACGACTATCCGGCTGGCCGCCTGCTGCGCGATGCCAAGCTCTACGAAATCGGCGCCGGGACGAGCGAGATCCGCCGCATGCTGATTGGCCGCGAACTGTTTGCCGCCGATGACTAGCCGCAAGACGCGGCCGCTGCGCACGCTCCTGATCGCCAATCGCGGCGAAATCGCCTGTCGCATCGTGCGCACGGCGCGCCGGCTCGGCATGCGTACCGTGGCGATCTACTCGGACGCCGACGTCGACGCGCTTCATGTGCGCACGGCCGATGTCGCCGTGCGCGTCGGGCCCGCACCCGCGCGCGCGAGCTACCTCGATATCGCCGCCGTGATCGCCGCGGCCCGACAGGCAGGCGCCGATGCCATCCATCCGGGTTACGGCTTCCTGTCGCAGAACGCGGAGTTCGTCGAGGCCTGTGCCGACGCCGGCATCGTGTTCGTCGGTCCCGGCGCGGCGGCCATGCGCGCCATGGGACGCAAGGACGAAGCCAAGGCGCTGATGCAGGCCGCGGGCGTGCCGGTGGTGCCGGGCTGGCAGGGCAAGGACCAGACCGATGCGACGCTCGCGCGCGAGGCTGCACGCGTCGGCTTCCCGCTGCTCGTCAAGGCGATCGCCGGCGGTGGCGGCAAGGGCATGCGTGTGGTGCGCACTGCCGCGGAGCTGCCCGCGGCGCTGTCCGCCGCGCGCGGCGAGGCGGCACGCTCGTTCGGCGACGACCGGGTGCTGCTCGAACGCTATGTCGAGTCGCCACGGCACGTGGAAGTGCAGGTGATCGCCGACACGCACGGTGGATGCATCCACTTGTTCGAGCGCGACTGCTCGCTGCAGCGCCGCTACCAGAAGGTCATCGAAGAGTGCCCTGCACCCGGGCTGACGCCGGACCTGCGGGCGCGTCTGCACGCCGCCGCGGTCAAGGCTGCGCAGGCGGTGGGATACGTGAACGCGGGCACGGTCGAGTTCATCGTGGCGGGCGAGGACGGCTGGTTCCTCGAGATGAACACGCGCCTGCAGGTCGAGCATCCGGTCACCGAAGCCGTGCTCGGCATCGATCTCGTGGAGTGGCAGTTGCGCATCGCGGCCGGCGAAGCCCTGCCCGAATTGACGCGCGAACCGCGCGGACATGCCTTCGAGGCACGGCTCTACGCCGAGGACCCGCGCCACGGCTACCTGCCTGCGGGCGGGCGTATCGAGGTGCTGCGCTGGCCCGACGGCGATGTGCGCATCGACGCAGCGGTCGAGGAGGGCGACCGCGTGGTCACCGATTACGACGCGCTGCTCGCCAAGCTGATCGTGCATGGCGAGTCGCGCGAGGCCGCGTTCGGCCGGCTCGAGGCCGCGCTGCTCGCCACGCGCGTCGAAGGCGTCACGACCAATCTCGCGGCGCTCGTTGCACTGGCGCGCAATCCCGAGTTTCGCGCCGGACTCATGACGACTGGTCTGATCGACGGGCGCGGCGAGAGCCTCCTGCCCGATGCCACGGCGCAGCGCGAACGCGCCGCGCGCATGGCCGCCGCGGCGCTGCTCGCGCCGACGAGCGAGACGACGCAGGATCCCTGGGCCGCGCGCGACGGCTGGCGCGTGCAGGGCGAGCGTGCTGTCAGCATACGCCTGGCCGACATCTCCGTGCCGGGTGCGAATTCGACGCTCATTGCGACAGCCGGCAGCGAGCCGGCTGGGTCCGATTCGATCGATCTGTCGGGCGAAGAGATCGGCGTCTGGCTCGACGGCGAGCATTTCCGCTTTGCGAGGGTCGCGCGCGGTGCGCCAGCGGAGTCCGGGCCGACCGGCGGCGAGGTGCTCGCGCCGATGCCGGGCACCGTGCTCGATGTGCTGGTGACCGCAGGGAAGGTGGTTGCACGCGGCGACCCGCTGGTCGTGCTCGAGGCGATGAAAATGGAGCACACGCTGCGCGCCGGTGGCGCCGGGCGTATCGTCGAAGTCAACGTGCAGGCGGGGCAGCGTGTCCGGGATGGCGAGCGGCTGCTGTCGCTGGCGGATGCACCTGCGGCGTGAGCGTCGCCTGGGGCGACGAGTCCGCGCCGCCGCCCAGCCGGGCTAGCGCCGCGGCCACGTCGGCACCGCCGGGAGCCTGGTAGAGGCGCAAGCCGAATTCAGGCAACACGGCAAGCAGATGGTCGAAGATGTCGCCGGCGAGGTTTTCGTACTCCGCCCAGCGCACATCAGCCGAGAAGCAGTACACCTCCAGCGGCAGGCCGGTCGGCGTGGGATTGAGCTGGCGCACGATCAGCGTCATGTTCTGTGCCACGCGCGGATGCGATCGCAGATAAGCGGTGATGTAGGCGCGGAACGTACCGAGGTTGGTCGCGCGCCGGTTGTTCACCGGATCCTTGCCGGCCGCGGCCAGCCCGGCATTGTAGGCGTCGAGTTCCGCCTGTTGCTTGTCCAGGTACTCGTCTATCAGCGCGATCCGGCGCAGGTGCCGGCGCTCCTCGGGTTCGAGGAAGCGCACCGAGCTCTGGTCGATCAGCAGCGCGCGCTTGATGCGCCGCCCGCCGGATTCACTCATGCCGCGCCAGTTGCGATAGCTCTCGCTGATCAGCTTCCAGGTAGGGATGGTGCTGATCGTCTTGTCCCAGTTCTGCACCTTCACCGTGTGCAGGCTGATGTCGATCACGTCGCCGTCCGCATTCTGGCTCGGCATCTCGATCCAGTCGCCCACGCGCAGCATGTCGTTGCTCGACAGCTGCATGCTGGCCACCAGCGACAGCAGGGTGTCCTTGAAGACGAGCATCAGCACCGCCGTCATCGCGCCGAGGCCGGTCAGCAGCACCAGCGGCGACCTGCCGATCAACGAGGCGATGATCACCACGCCGGCAATGATGTAGACTACGATCTTCACCAGTTGCAGGTAGCCCTTGATCGGGCGCCGTGTCGCATGGCGGCTGGTCTGCTCGTAGAGGTCGTTGAGCGCATTGAGCAGATTGCCGATGGCCATCGCGACGCTCAGCGCGACGTAGGCAAGGGCGACGTTGCGCACCACCAGATCCAGCCAGTCCGGCACGCCCGGCACCATCCCGATGCCGCCGAGCACAATCAATGCCGGCACCACGTTGGCGAGGCGCGCCAGCACACGACGCCCCATGATCGCGTCGTCCCACTTGCTCGTCGACGCCCTGGCCGCGCGCCCGACCACGGCGAGCAGCACGCGTCGCGTCACCCAGTTGGCCAGCCAGGCGACGAGCGCAAGCACCAGCAGACCGACGGCCACGGCAGCGTAAGGGATGCCGGTCAGCGGCTGCACCAGGTTGGAGTCGATGAACTCCTGCATGTGCTACTGCGGCGGCGGCGGGCGTCGGTCGATGCCCGTTTCAACGGCCAGCAGATCCTCCGGTCGATCGATGTCGATGGCGGCCGAGACCATGCGCAGGCGCGCCACGCGATCGGCGTAGCGCTGCAGCAGCAACTGCGCGCCGCGATCGCCGCGCAGCTGCGCGAGGTCGCGGAAAGCCCAGCGCGGAAAGATGGCCGGCACGCCGGTGACACCGCTGTATTGCGCCGCGAGGATCGAATCCGGCTGGCGCCGCCACGCGCCGGCGAGACGGCGAAGGTCGTCGGCGGTGACGCTTGCCTGGTCCGCGAGCATCAGCAGCACGCCGTCGGCCGCGCCCGGCAACTGCGCCATCCCGGCGCGGATCGAACTGGCGATGCCTTCCTCCCAATCGCGGTTGACCACGATCGATGCAGGCGTATGACGCAGCAGGGCCGTGAGCTCGCCGGCGTGAGCGCCCAGCACGACAGTGACCGAATGCCCCGCCACCTCGACCGCACGTGTAACCACCGCGTGCAACAGTGGCCGACCGTCGATGCGCACGAGCTGCTTCGGTGAACCGAACCGCGTCGAAGCCCCCGCGGCGAGCACGATGGCGTGCAGGCTGGGCAACTCGCCGCCGGGCATGTCCATGTTCAGGTCTCCCCCTCGGGCGCGAACGCACCGGCCGGCGCGGCCGCCCGGCAGGCCGCATAGCGCTCGCGCTCCTCGAGGATGCTGTCGGCGTCGACGAACGCGGCCGCGCGCCAGTCCTCGATCGAGTAGTGCGCGGCCAGCAGCGGCTCGAGGGCGTGGCGCCGCTTCGCCATGACGCTATCGATGAAATCCAGGTAATCGAACAGGCCCGCGATGCGATCGGTCCCGGTTTCGAGCGCCTGCAGTGCGGTGCGCAGCTGTCCGAGTGTCGCCTCGAGTTCGTCGAGCAACCGGTGGCTCGCCACATCGCCGGCAGCGAGCCGTGGCCGCAGCAGCACGACATGTGCATGGTCCTGCGCGAGCATGCGGCGCCCGATATGCTGCAGGTAGTCGCCGGCGATCCGGGCGAACTCGTCGGCACCAGTCGTCTGGCGCGCGGCTGGCAGGGCGGCGCGGCATGCGCCCTTCACGGCAATGAGGTGGCGGCGCTCGGTCGCAATCTGGCCGCGCAGTATCGCGAGTTCATCCATACGTGGACTGTAGCAGCCCACGCGGCCCGCCGGGCGGGTCGGTTGCCGGTCAGCCGGTCGCGCGTTGGGCCATCTGTCCCGGTGCGGGCGATGCCGGTATCAGCGGCACCGCTTCGAGCACCCAGCCCTTCGATTCGCGCCGCCCCGGTGACGGAATCGCGTAGATCACGTCGCCGCGCTCGTAGTCCCGCTTGATTCGCTGCATGTCGAGGCGCCAGCCCTTTTTCTCGAATTCCTCAAGCTTGTCGCGATACTGCGCGATCACCTTGTCGGCGGGCATCATCAGCTCCCGTGCCGTCGACGGTGGTGTCAGCCTCGGCTGCACTTCGCGCACGACCACGATGTCCTCGCCGGCGACGAACATATTGCGTTCGGTGACCTTCTTGTCGAACCAGCTGTTGAGCTTCGCGCGCAGGCCACTGCGGTAAAACACGATGTTGCGGTTATTGACCAGGAAGACGCGCGTGTGCGTCTCGTCGATCGGCGCCTCGAACAGGTACTGGTGCATCGCCTTCGTTTCGGTCATGTGGATGTAGGTCCACATCTGGTTCGGGCCGTAGGTGCCCGAGCCGGCCTGCATCTTCCCGCCCTTGGTGCGTGCCAGACGCATCACCGACTTGCGCAGTGGCGGCGCATCGTAGGTGTGCATGAAGCCGAAACCCCAGGGGTTGTTCTGCTCGGGCACGAGTTCGTTGACGCGGTACTCGCTTTCGCGCTCACCCTGGAAGCCGTGTGTCGAGTGCACGTATTCGTTGTGCGCGGGATCGAGCCCGTTCTCGATCGACCGTTCGTAGTGAAACGGGACTTCGAACATGACCACGGTCGAACGCCAGGCAGGGTCGTCGGCCTCGAAGATCGGCATGATCGGCGGCCGCTCGGCAGCGGGCAGGTCGCCGAGGAAGGCGAATACGATGCCGTAGCGCTCCTCGACCGGGTAGGCGTCGACGCGCGCGCGCGGTGGAATCTTCGCATTGATGCCGAGCGAGGGAATGCGGGTGCACTTGCCGTCACGGTCGAAGCGCCAGCCGTGGTACGGGCACTGCACGGTGCCGTCCTCCTTGCACTTGCCGCCCGACAGCGAGCCGCCGCGGTGTACGCAGGTGTCGGAAAGCACCGCGGGCTTGCCGGCCGCGTCGCGAAACACGACGAAATTGTGGGCGAGGATACGAATCCGCTGCGGAGTCGTACCGAGATCGACGGTACGGATGACCGGATACCAGAAGTTGATGTACATGGTCGTCTCGCGAAATCCCGTTACGGAAACGTTAGCAAAAGACAATGCGGGACGATATGCGCGCCGCTGTAAAGAATTGTCAGCGCCTGGTGCGCGTCCGCCTGTCGGGCGGCGGGCAGTCAGACGACAATAACCCGCCACAGCATGCGCGCGGCGACCATCAGCAGAAAGGCCCCGAAAGCCATCGAGAGCGCTCGCGGGCCCAGTGCGTGCGCGATGCGTGCGCCGAGCGGCACCGTGACGATCGTGGCCAGCGCAATCAGCGCGACACCAGGGAGATTCACGAGGCCGACGGTGCCGGGCGGGAGTTCGGCGGCGGGCAATGCGAGCAGGTAGGCGAGGGTGCCGGGCCCGCTGACCAGCAACCCGAAGAATGCGGCGGTCGCCACGGCGCGATGGATCGGTTCGCCGGCCAGGGTCAATGCCGGCACGGCCAGCGTGCCGCCGCCGATGCCGAGCATGGCCGATAGCGCACCGATGCCGGTACCGGTGGCTGCGCCGGGCAGGCCGCGTGGCGGCGAGGGGGCGAGCCGCAGGTGGTCGAACGGCAGGAACATTCTGGTCGCCACCACAGCGGCGACGATGCCGAAAAGCGCTGCGAGCCCTGCGCTCGATGCGCGCGCAGCGAGCAGGCCGCCGACGAACGCACCGGCGACGATAGGGCCGCCCCAGCGGCGCGCGAGCGGCCAGTTGACCGCGCCACGTGCGTGGTGCGCGCGAGCCGACGCGATGGAGGTGGGGACGATCGTCGCGAGCGACGTGGCGACGGCGACGTTCATGCTCCATTCGGGCGCGACACCTGCGCCGATCAACACGGCGTCGAGTACCGGCACGATGACGATGCCGCCGCCGACACCAAGCAGGCCGGCGATCAGGCCGGCGACCAGTCCCGTGCCAGCCAGTGCAAGTGCGAAAGCCGGCAGCGCCTCCATCAGTGCGACAGTGGGCCGGCGCTGGTGCCGGCGAGGTGCGCCTGGATCTCGGCGACGATGGCGAGCGCGATCGTCGTGGGCGAGCGCGCACCGAGGTCGAGCCCGACCGGTGCGCGCAGGCGTCCCTGCAAGGGCGCCGCACTGGCGCCCAGTTCGCGCAACAGCCGTGCGCGCCGCGGCGGCGGACCGAGCAGCCCGACATAGCCGATCGAGGTCGCCGCAAGTTCCAGCAGCCATGCACGATCGGAGTCGAGGTGGTGGCTCATGACCACGGCAGCATCGAAGCCCGCGACGTCGCACTGTGCCGCGAATTCCCCTGCGCGCGCGGTGATCACGCGCGTGCCTGCGGGAAAGCGTTCCGGTTGCGTGTAGGCGGGGCGGTGATCGACGACGGTCACCCGCCAGCCGAGGAAGCTCGCGAGTTCGGCGACGGGCAGCGCATCCGGCCCGCCGCCCAGCAGCAGCAGATGCGGAGGCGGATCGATCCGCACGATGAAGACATCGGTCGAACCGACGGGCGAAAGCTCGATCGCACCGAGCGGCAACCCGCCGGGCGTAGCGGAGATCACGACGCCGAACTCGCAGGCTGTGCCCCGCTGCTGTGCACGAGCGAGCGCATCGAGCGGCTGCCAGTGTTCCACCTCACTGACTCGCATCAGCAGGATGTCCATTGCGCCTTCGCAGCCGGTGCCGAGCCCCCACAGTTCATCATCGGGACCGCGCATGTCGTAGCTGACGATCACGGCTACTCCGCTTTCAATGACGCGCACGGCGTGTTCGCGCAGGTCGCCCTCGAGACAGCCTCCGGAGAGCAGGCCGGCGCAGCGGCCGTCCCGGGCAATGAGCATCCACGCCCCGGGCTTGCGATAGGTCGAACCCGCCGTGCGCAGCACCAGCGCGAGCGCAAGGGGCTCGGCGGCGGCACGCGAACTGGCATAGAACGGCAGGAGGCGATGCAGTTCATGTTCCACGTATCCGATCATTATATTGCGTCCAATGGCATGCAGGCATTAGCATTCCGAGGTTTTTGCCCCCCTCTCGAGAGAATCAATGACCGGTTCCGATCGGACCGCCTGGCGTGTCCACAAGTTTGGCGGTTCGAGTGTCGCCGATGCGGCCTGCTTCGAACGCGTCGCGAAGATCATCGAGGCATCGCCCGATGAGCGACTCGGCATCGTGCTCTCCGCCTGTCGCGGTGTGACCGATGCGCTCTACCAGCTGGTGCAGATCGCCGAGCGTCAGCAGGACGGCGTGCGGCGCGAACTCGACCAGCTGCGCGCCCGGCATGCCGGCATCGCGACCGCGACACTCGGCGAGACGGGCGCCCGCCTGTGGCTCGCCGCCTTCGACCGCGATTGCCACGATCTCGAGGGCATACTCAATACCGTGCGCCTGACCCGGTCGGCATCCGGCGCGGTGCGCGACCTGATCGTCGGCTACGGTGAGCTGTGGTCGACGCGGCTGTTTCGCGAATACCTGGCGCACCGCGGTCAGCGCAAGGGCGCGATCGATTGGGTCGATGCCCGCACGGTACTGATCGTCGAATGGGGCCCCCTGGGGCCGGCCGTACAGTGGGGCGAGTCGCGTGCGCGCCTCGCCGAACTGGCCGGGGGCCCGGGTCCGCGCACGCTCGTGATCACTGGCTTCATCGCCTCGGACCGCAACGGCGTGCAGACGACCCTCGGCCGCAACGGGAGCGACTTCTCCGCCTCGATCTTCGGCGCGCTGCTCGATGCGGGCGAGATCGTCATCTGGACCGATGTCGACGGCGTACTGTCGGCCGACCCGCGCCGCGTGCCCGATGCGCGCGTGATCGACTCGCTGTCCTACAGCGAGGCGATGGAACTTGCGTACTTCGGCGCCAAGGTCATCCACCCGCAGACCATGGCGCCGGCCGTCGGCCAGCACATACCGATCCGGATCCGCAATACCTTCGCGCCGGACCGGCCCGGGACGCTGATCTGCGCGGAGCCGCGTTCCAGCATGCCGGTCAAGGGCATCACGAGCATCGAGCAGGTGGCGCTGGTGAATGTCGAGGGTGCGGGCATGATCGGCGTCCCCGGCACGGCGCATCGGCTGTTCGGCGCATTGCGCGAGGCCGACATCTCCGTGATCCTGATCTCGCAGGGCAGTTCGGAGCATTCGATCTGCTGCGCGGTCCCCGAGGCGCAGGCCGACGCGGCCATGCGGGCCGTGCGCGAGGCCTTCGCGCGCGAACTCGCCGACGGACAGATCCAGAGCGTCGACATCGATCGCGACCTCGCGATCCTCGCGGCGGTCGGCGATGGCATGGCCGGCATGCCCGGCGTGTCGGCGAAGGTGTTCAATGCGCTCGGCACGAGCAGCGTCAACGTGCGGGCCATCGCGCAGGGCGCGTCGGAACGCAACATCTCGGTGGTCGTCAACGGCAAGGACACGACGCGGGCATTGCGCGCCGTGCATGCCGGGTTCTATCTCTCGCCGCACACGCTCTCGATCGGGGTGATCGGCCCCGGAACGGTGGGGCGCGTGCTGCTCGACCAGCTCGCTGCCCAGGAACAACGCCTGCGCGGCTTGCAGCTCGACCTGCGCGTGCGCGGCATCCTCGCCTCGCGCAGGATGGCGCTGGCCGATGGCAGCATTGCGCTGCCTCGCTGGCGCGAGGCGCTAGAGGCGAGCACCACGCCCGCCGATCTCGCGCGCTTCGTCGAGAACATCGACGTCGACCACCTGCCGCACGCGGTGATCATCGATTGCAGCGCGAGCGCCGAAGTGGCGGCGCACTATGCCGCGTGGCTCGAGGCGGGCATCCATATCGTCACACCCAACAAGAAGGCGAACAGCGGCGAGCTGGCGTACTACCGCAAGCTGCAGGCGGTTCGGCGCGCGAGCGGCGCGCACTATCTCTACGAGGCCACGGTCGGCGCCGGCCTGCCTGTGATCCAGACGCTGCGTGATCTGCGCGACACCGGCGATACCGTGCACGCCATCGAGGGCATCTTCTCCGGCACGCTCGCCTACCTGTTCAATGTGTACGATGGCTCCGTGCCGTTTTCGCGCATCGTCGCCGACGCGAAGCAGCGCGGCTACACCGAACCGGATCCGCGCGACGACCTGTCGGGCACCGATGTCGCGCGCAAACTGATCATCCTCGGCCGCGAGATCGGCCTCGACCTCGAACTGCGTGACGTGCAGGTCGAGAGTCTCGTGCCGGCCGGGCTCGAGCAGGGCACGATCGAGGCGTTCCTGCAACGCCTGTCGCAGTCGGATGCCGCCATGCAGGAGCGCTACCAGGCGGCGCGGGCGCGCGGCAAGGTGTTGCGCTATGTCGGACGCATCACCGCGGCGGGCGAAGCGAGCGTCGGCGTCGTCGAGGTGGATGCGAACCATGCCTTCGCCAACATCGCGCTCACCGACAACATCGTGCGCTTTGCGACCGCGCGATACAGCGCCAATCCGCTGATCGTGCAGGGTCCGGGCGCCGGACCCGAGGTGACGGCGGGCGGCGTCTTCGCCGACCTGCTGCGCCTCGCGGCCTACCTGGGAGCGCGGCTGTGACGCGCAATGAGGCGACGGCTTTCGCGCCGGCATCGGTCGGCAACGTGGCGATCGGCTTCGACATCCTCGGCTTCAGCGTCGATGCGCTCGGCGATCGTGTCACCGTGAGGCGCAGTGCGCGCCCTGGGGTGACGATCACGGCCATCACCGGCGTGGTGGAGAACCTGCCGCTCGAGGCCACGGGCAACACCGCGGGCCGGGCGCTGCTCGCGCTGCGGGAGGCGGTCTCGCCCGATACGGGCTACGAGATGGTCATCCACAAAGGTATCCCGCTCGGTTCGGGCCTCGGCGGCTCGGCGGCCTCGGCGGTGGGTGCAGTGGTGGCGGCCAATGCGCTGCTCGATGCGCCGCTGCCGCCCATCGACCTGCTGCGGTTCGCGATGCAGGGCGAGGCGGTCGCGAGCGGATCGATGCACGTCGACAACATCGCGCCGTCGCTGTTCGGTGGCCTCGTGCTCACGGTCGGTATCGACCAGCCGCGGGTCAAGCAGATCCCGGTGCCCGCGGCCGTGCGTGCCATCATCGTCCATCCGCATATGGTCCTCGGCACGCGCGAGGCGCGGGCGATGCTCAGCAAGAACGTCAAGATGTCGGACTTCGTGTGGCAGACCGCGAACCTGGCCGGCTTCATATCGGGTTGCTACACGGACGATCTCGACCTGATACGTGCATCGTTCGAGGACGTGATCATCGAGCCACAGCGGCAGTCGCTGATCCCGGGTTTCCGGGAGGTGCGCGAGTCGGCGATGTCCGCCGGGGCGCTCGGCTGTTCGATCTCCGGCGCCGGACCTACCATGTTTGCCTGGAGCACGGCCGATTCGGCCGAAGCGGTGCGCTCGGCCATGGTGGAAAGTTTCGCGGCACGCGGCACGCAGACCGACCATTGGGTCACCGGGATCGAGCCCCGCGGCGCACGGATCGTGGCGGATTGAGCGACATGTTGTACATCAGCACGCGGGGCGGCAGCCCCGCAGTCACCTTCTCGGAAGCGTTGCTCGCGGGCCTGGCTCCCGACGGAGGCCTCTACGTACCGGCCACGTGGCCGCAGTTTGCCGTCGAAGACTTCGCGGGCTGCACCTCGCTCGCGGAGGTTGCGCGCACGCTGATCGCGCCGTTTGCGGCGGGCGACCCGCTGGCTGATCAGCTCGCCACCATTACCGCCGAGGCCTGCGACATTCCGGCGCCCCTCGTGCCGGTGGGCCACGGCGCGGGCTATTCGGTCCTCGAGCTGTTTCATGGGCCTACGGCGGCATTCAAGGACTTCGGCGCGCAGTTCCTGGCGGCCTGCCTCACCCGCCTGCGCCCGCCCGGCGCACGCCCGCTCGAGATACTCGTCGCCACCTCCGGCGACACCGGCGGCGCCGTGGCCGCGGCATTCCACGGGCGGGCGGGCATACGCGTCGGCGTGCTGTTCCCGCACGGGCTCGTTTCGCCGCTGCAGCAGCAGCAGCTCACCTGCTGGGGCGACAACGTGCAGGCCTTCGCCGTGCGCGGCAGCTTCGATGACTGCCAGCGGCTCGTCAAGGCGGCCTTCGTCGACCCGCAACTGCGCGAACGGTTCGATCTGTCATCGGCCAACAGCATCAATCTCGGCCGCCTGCTGCCGCAGGCCGCCTACCACGCGGCGACCGCGCTCGCCGTATGGCGCGAGCAGGGCGTGAAGCCATCGTTCGTCATTCCGAGCGGCAACCTCGGCAATGCCCTGGCCTGCATCTGGGCGCGCCACGTCGGCCTGCCGATCGGCGAGATCGTGCTCGCCCACAACGCCAATCGCACGGTACCCGACTATCTGGACGGCAAACCCTGGCAACCCCGGCGCAGTATCGCTACGCTGGCCTCCGCGATGGACGTTGGCGATCCGAGCAACATGGAAAGGCTGCTGGCACTGTTCCCTGCGCTGCCCGACCTGCAGCGAGCGGTGTCGGCGCACGTGGTCGACGACGGCGCGATTCGCCATCGCATCAGTGCGGACCACGCCGCCTACGGCATGATCTGGTGCCCGCACACGGCGACCGCCGCCGAGGTGATGGCGCGCATGCCGGCGGAGCGCAAGGCGCGCGGCCCGTGGATCATCGTCGCGACAGCACACCCGGCGAAGTTCAGCGAAATCGTCGCGCCATTGATCGGCCGTCCGGTGCCCGTGCCCGATTCCCTCGCGCGCCTCTACCAGCGTCCTGCGTCGAGCCGGCCGCTCGAGCCGCAGCTCGATGCGCTGCGCGCGGCACTCATCGGCGACGATGCCGGCCCGGGGAGCACGTCATGAGGGACCTGCCCGCGACGCCCGTGCTCGTCGGCCTCGTTCTGAGCGGTGTTGCGCTCGGCTTGCTCGGCTCGTGGGGCTGGCGCTCGTGGCGGACGCGGCGTGCGCGCCGGCGACTCGTCAATGCCATCACCTCGACCGGATTCGAGCACCTGCAGGACGTGCTGGTACCCGACGGCAACGGCAGCACCTATCACATCGACTTCCTGGTGCTGACGCCGCGCGGCATCCTGGTCGTCGACCTGCGCGACGTGAGCGGCAATATCTTCGGTGGCGACCAGATGACCGACTGGACGGTAATGAACGGCGCGATGCGCCACACGTTCCCGAATCCGCAAGGGCCGCTCTACGATCGTGTCGCCGCGGTCAAGGCATTGAGCGGCCAGGTGCCCGTCGAGGGGCGGGTGGTGTTCACGCGTCGCGCGCGCTTCCCCAAGGGGCTGCCCAAGTGGACGATGCCGGTGGACACCCTGCGCGCCGAATTCCCACCGGCCGATCGCGGCATGTTCCAGGAAGTGCTGGTGCAGTTCCGCGAGGGCTGGGAAGCGGTGCGATCGGGCAGTGCGCCGAGCACGCTGGTCAAACCCCGCCCGATCTGATCGCCTCGGGCAGGCCGAACAGCTGTCGCGCGGCGCGCGTCGTGTGCGCAGCGAGCGCGGCGACGGATTCCTCCCGCGCCCGCGCCACGGCCGCGGCGACGTGCGGCAGGTACATGGGCTCATTGCGGCGTGACGCGGGTTTTGGCGCGAGGTCGCGCGGCAGAAGGTAGGGCGCGTCCGTCTCGAGCATCAGCCTCCCGGCGGGTATCCGCGCCATGAGCGGCACGAGATGCTGGCCGCGGCGCTCATCGCAGATCCAGCCGGTCATGCCGATCGCGAGGCCCAAATCGAGGTAGTCGCCGAGCTCATCGGCCCCGGCGGTGAAGCAGTGCGCGACGCCACCGACCAGCACGTCGCGGTGCTCACGCAGGATCGCCGTGAAGTCGCCATGCGCGTCGCGCTGGTGCAGGAACACCGGCTTGCGCACCAGCGCGGCGAGCTCGAGCTGGCGCGCGAAGGCGCGGCGCTGGGCATCGCGCGGTGAGTAATCGCGGAAGTAATCGAGGCCGCATTCGCCGACGGCCACGACCTCAGGTGCCGCGGCCAGCTGCGCGAGGCGCCCGAAGGCCGGCTCGTCGAGTTCCGCGGCGTGATGGGGATGCACGCCGGCGGTCGCGAACAGCTCGCCGGCATGCGCACGCGCAAGTCCGATGGCGGCGGCGCTGCCTGCGACGCTCGCGCCGGTCACGATCTGCTGCACGACGCCGACGGCACGTGCGCGCGCGATCACCGCATCGCGGTCCATGTCGAAACTGTCGTGTGTCAGGTTCGCCCCGATGTCGATCAGGGCAGGGGGCGCTGTGTTATCTTGGTTCACGATTCGACGAATTCTAACTGCATGGCCATGATCCGACGCGCTGCCAAGCTGCTCCTGTGCGCCACGTTCGCGCCGGCCGCCGCCCTCGCCGCGGACTGGGCCGATCTCGAGGGGCGCATCCAGTTCGCGTACTTCACCGAGGATGTGCGCTCGCTGCGCAGCACGCTCGCGTCGCCTGCGAATCGAACGAGCACCGATGCGCTCACCGATTACTACCTGGGCCTCGGCGAGTATCGTGTGCTGCTGCTCAGCATCGACCGCGACAGGGATGCCGCCAAGCGCGCGGCCGAGGCCTGTGTCGATCACCTCGATGCGGCCAATGGCGCGCAGCGCGACTTTGCCGACGGCCTGGCCCTGCAGGCCGCCTGCCAGTCCCTGCTCGCCACGCTGAAGCCCTGGAAGGCACCGCTGCTGACACCGCGCAGCAATACGCTGTTCGCGCGTGCCCACATGCTTGCGCCGCGCAATCCGCGCGTGCTTCTGCTCGAGGCGCTCGCCGACAAGGATGCCGGCACTGCCCACGGCAAACTTCAGGCCGCGGTCGAGGCGTTCGAGGCCGAACGCCAGCGTGTCGCGCCCATCCCGTCGTGGGGCGCTGCCGAAGCCTATGCACACCTCGGCCGCATCGATCTCGAGCGGGGGGATGCCGTGGGCGCGCGCAGTGAGCTCGAGCGGGCGTTGCTGCTTGCGCCGGACTTCGCGCTGGCGCGCCGGCTGCTCGCGACGATTACGGCGGACTGATCGCGCCCCCGGAATTCTGCAGTTCCGCGAGCGCGCGGCACAGGGCATCGACCTCGCGGGGATCCTGATCCCAGGAGGCGACGAAACGCGCCTCGCCCGACTGCGCGGCACCCCAGTCATAGAACTCGAATCCCCGCGCGCGCAGCGTGGCCTTGGCGGGCTCGCCAATGCGCACGAAGACCTCGTTGGCCTCGACCGGCTCGAGCAGGCCGTATGTGCAGGCCGCGCCGATCCGGCGCGCGGCGGAGTTGGCGCGCTCGGCGTTGCGGCGCCAGACATCCGTCGACACATAGGCCAGCAATTGCGCCGAGACATACCGGGACTTGGACAGCAGGTGCCCGGCACGCTTGCGCCGCAACTCGAAATCGCGCACGAGGTCGGGGCGGAAGAACACGACCGCCTCGGCAGCCAGGCCGCCGTTCTTGGTCGCGCCGAAGGACAGCACGTCGACGCCGGCCTGCCAGGTCACCGCGGCGGGGCTGCAGCCCAGCGTCGCGAGCGCATTGGCGATGCGCGCACCATCCATGTGCACGTGCAGTCCGCGCGCATGTGCCAGGGCCGCGAGCGCGGCGATGGCCGCGGGCTGGTAGACGCGCCCCAGCTCGGTCGCCTGCGTGATCGTCACGGCGGCTGGCTGCACCGTGTGCACCGACGGCGGCATGGCGTCGAGCGCGCGCTCGAGCGTCGCGGCATCGAGCATGGCGCCCCCGCCCTGCAGTGACACGAGCCGCAGGCCACCACTGAAGAACTCCGGCGCGCCGCATTCATCGCGCACCACGTGCGCCTCGTCGTGCGCGTAAACGGCACCATAGGGGGGCACGGTCGTGGCGAGTGCCAGCGCATTCGCCGCGGTGCCGGTCGTGACCGGGAACACCTTGACGGCGGTACCGAAGAAGCGCCCGAAGGCCTCATCCAGCGCCTGGGTCCAGCGATCATCCCCGTAGCCGCGGGTCGGTGCGGAATTGGCCTCGTGGATCGCGGCCAGCAGTTCGGGACAGACCGTCGCGTTGTTGTCGCTGTAGAAACGCATGCGGCGACCCCGGTCAGTCGGTGCGCCAGCGGAACGACCACGCGCCGAAGGCGAGGAATACGAGCGTGGTGATCGCGAGATAGCCGAGCTGCGGCGCCACCTGCGCGAGGCCCGCACCATCGAGCATCACCGCCCGCGCGGCATCGAGCATGTGCGTCAACGGAAAGACCTTGGCGATGGCGCGCACCCATTCCGGCGAGCCCTCGAGCGAAAACCACACTCCGGAGAGCAGCATCATCGGCCAGGTGAGGGTGTTGAGCAGGCCGCCGACCAGTTCGTCGCTCGAGAAGCGCGCCGCGATCGTCAGGCCCAGCGCGATCAGCGACAGAGAGCCGAGCGTCGCGATCAGCAGCAGCAATGCCGGGTTGCCAACCGAACGCAGGCCGATCAGGTAGCTCGTGCCGACGAACAGGATGACCGTCACGACGAGGATCAGTCCGAGGCGCGACAGCACCTGGGCGGCGAGAAACTCGAAGGCCGTGATCGGCGTCGCGTGCAGGCGCTTCAGGAAGCCGTTCTTGCGGTAGCGCAGTACCACGTAGCCGACGCCGAACAGACAGCTGAACATGATGTTCATGCCGAGGATTCCGGGCAGCAGCCAATCCACGTAGCGCACGGCGTCGCCACTCACGGGCTGGCGCTTGGCAGCCGGATCGGCCTGCAGCAGCATGCGCTCGACGATATAGCCCTTGGGAGAATCCGGATTGACCCAGTAGCGGGAGCCGTCCGCTGCGGTGTCGAGCAGCAGGTCGATCTGGTGCCGCGCGACCTTGCGCACCGCCGCCGCGGCATCGTCGCTCGCTATGAAATCGACGTAGCGCTCGATCATGAACGGATGCTCGATACTGCCGAGGTCATCCGTCAGCACCGCGACCTTGAACAGGGCGCGCTCGGGCCCGCCGAATACAAAGCTCATGCCGAGCACGAGCGCGAGCGGCAGCAGCAGCGTGAAGATGAGCGAGCCGCGATCACGCAGGAACTCGAGGTTGCGCGCATGCCAGACCGCGAGCAGGCGCCGGATCACGGCCGCAGTTCCTTGCCGGTCAGCTCGAGGAACAGATCCTCGAGGTTGGGCGGGCGTATGCGCAGGTTGCGCAGCGGCACATGGACCGCCATCAGTGCCTTGAGCGTCTGGTCGATGTCATCGGTCGTGATCTCGACCCGCTCGGTGCCCTCGATCACGCGCAACGGCAACGCGCGCGCAGCGGGCGTGAAATCGGCCCGCGGCAACTCGATCAGCACGTCGGCGAAATGGCTGGACACGAGCTCGCGCGGCGCACCTTGGGCGATGATGCGGCCGCGATCCATGATTGCGATCTCGTCGCAGAGCCGCTGCGCCTCGTCCATGTAGTGCGTCGTGAGAATGATCGTGCGCCGCCGCGCCTTCACCGATTCGATCAGCCGCCAGAAATTGCGCCGCGCCTGCGGGTCGAAACCCGTGGTCGGCTCGTCGAGGAACAGGATCGCCGGATCGTTGACCAGCGCCACCGCAAGCAGCAGGCGCTGCTGCTGGCCGCCGGAGAGTTTGCGGTGGTCGCGATCGGCCAGTTTCTGCAGCGAGCACAGCTCGAGCAGTTCGTCGATGTCGTAGCCCTGCGTATAGAGCCCGCGGAAGAGGGTGAGCGTCTGGCGGACGGTCAGGAAGTCCTGCAATGCGGTCTTCTGGAACAGGATGCCTGCTTCGGCACGGAAACGCCGGCCGAGCGGCTCGCCGCGATACAGCACTTCGCCCGCCGACGGCGGCAGGATGCCTTCGATGATTTCGATGGTGGTGGTCTTGCCCGCACCGTTCGGGCCGAGCAGGCCGAAGCACGCGCCCTCTTCGACGCTGAACGACACGCCATCGACGGCGGTCACCCGCGGATAGAGTTTGGTGAGATTGCGGACTTCGAGGAGTGGCGACACTCGTTCATGCTAGCCGATCGGCTGATATCATGGCAGCGCCGGTCCCCAGGACACCATGCCCGAAACTGCCACTTCCCAGCTGTCGCTGTTCGATTCGCGCGAGGTTGCCTCCGCGTGGACGCTGCGCGTCAGCCGCCGTGCGCGCCGCCTGACGGTGCGGGTCTTCCACACCGGTCGCGTCGAGGTCGTGGTGCCGCCGCGCACGTCCGCGCAGGCCGTGCGCGACTTCCTGCAGCGCCATCGCCAGTGGGTGGAGTCGCGGCGCGAGCGAGCGCGGCGCGAATTGCCGCCGTCGGCATCGTTCCCGCCGCAGACCGTCACGCTTGCCGCGTTCGGCGAGCACTGGACCGTGCAGGCCGTCGGGGGCAACGGCCGCGGCCGCCTGCTGCCGGCGGGCGAGGGCCGACTGGAGATCCACGGGGTGCTGTCCGGGGAGACACTGCGCCACCAGCTGCGCACCTGGGTGGTGGCACAGGCCACGACCAGGCTGCGGCCCTGGCTCGTATCGCTGGCGAGAGAGGGCGGCTTCAGCTTTGGCCGGATGTCGGTACGCCGTCAGCGCACCCGTTGGGGCAGCTGCTCGAGTCGTGGCACGATCAGCCTGAACGCCAGCCTGGCCTTCCAGCGCCCGGCCGTCGTCCGCTACCTGCTGCTGCACGAGCTCGCCCACACCCGCCACATGAACCATTCCTCCCGCTTCTGGCGCCTCGTCGCCACGCACGAGCCGGACTGGCGCGAGCTCGATCGCGAGCTGCTCGGTGGCTGGCGACGTGTGCCCGACTGGATGTTCAACGATGTCGAGTGAAGGCGCGCCTGGTTGCCCGTTCGCGCCGAGCGAGCGTGTCGATCTCTCCGACGAACACGTGCACGTGGACCTCGCCGTCTCGCAGTCCTACGGCGGCTACCTGGCGCTCGACAAGCTGCTCGATGCGCAGCACCCCAATTCACGCGAGCACGACGAGCTGCTGTTCATCACCGTGCACCAGACTTCCGAATTGTGGATCAAGCTGATGCTGCACGAACTCGCCGGCGTGCTTGCCTGCGTGCGCAGGGACGACCTCGACCCGTCATTCAAGATGTTCGCGCGTATTTCGCGCATCCAGGGGCAGCTGCTGGCCGTCTGGGACGTGCTCTCGACCATGACCCCGGCCGACTACTCGGCGTTTCGCAACTCGCTCGGGCGCGCATCGGGCTTCCAGTCGGTCCAGTACCGGCTGCTCGAGTTCCAGCTCGGCAACAAGAACGCGGACTACCTGGCCACCTTCCGTCGCGACCCGCAGGCCCATGCGCGGCTCGAGCGCGCCCTCGAGGCACCCTCGCTGTACGACGAGGCGCTGCGGCTGCTGTCACGCCGCGGCTATGGTGTACCGGACGACTACGTGGTGCGCGACTTCAGGCAACCATACCGCGCGAGCAAGCAGGTGGCCGGCGCGTGGCTCGGTGTCTATCACAATGCCGAGAAGGACTGGGATCTGTATGAGTTCGCCGAGTGCCTGATCGACGTGGACTACAAGTTCCAGACCTGGCGCTTCCAGCACATGAAGACCGTCGAGCGCATCATCGGCTACAAGCCCGGCACGGGCGGCACGGGCGGCGTGTCCTATCTCGCCAAGGCGCTGGAGCTCAAGTTCTTCCCGGAGCTGTGGCAGATCCGTACGTCGATGTAGCCGCCGCGCGCACCCGCGCGCCGCGCCGTTGCCACACCCGCCAGCCGAGCAGCACGGCCAGGATACCCGCGTACACGAGCGGCTCGGTCACGTCCCGCTTCACCTGCCAGTAGTAGTGCCACACCCCCAGGATCGCGATCAGGTAGACGAGCCGGTGCAGGTGCTGCCAGCGCCGGCCGAGCCTGCGCATCATGCGCTGCGTGGAAGTTGCGGCGAGCGGCAGCAGCAGCAGCAGGGCGGTGAACCCGATCGTGATGTACGGGCGCCTGGTGATGTCCTCGACGACCATCGAGGCGTCGAAGGCGCGATCGAGCGCAAGGTAGACGGCGAAATGCAGCGCCGCGTACGCGAACGCGAACAGCCCCAGCATCCGCCGCAGGCGTATCAGCTGCGGCCGGTGCGCGATTCTCGCGAGCGGCGTCACCGCGAGCGTCAGCAGCAGCAGGTTGAGTGCGGTCTTGCCGCAGGTGAGCAGCAGTTCCTCGACCGGATCGGCGCCGAGGCGCTGGCCTGCGATGCCGAACACGCCGGCAAGCATGGACAGTGCCGGCAGCAGCGCGGCGATGAACACGAGCGGTTTCCAGACATAGCGGTAACGCTGCTCGACGCGCATCGTGGCCCGGCTCAGAACAGGCGCCGCAGGTCCATGCCACGGTAGAGTCCGGCAACTTCCGCGGCGTAGCCATTGAACGGCTCTGTGGGGCGTGTCGCATCGAAGAGGCCCGCGCCGATGCGGCGCTCGGTCGCCTGGCTCCAGCGCGGATGGGCGACCGCCGGATTCACGTTCGCGTAGAAGCCGTACTCGCGGGGAGCCGCGATGTTCCAGCTCGTCGGCGGCATGGTTCGGGTGAAGGTGATGCCGACGATCGACTTGATGCTCTTGAAGCCATATTTCCACGGCACCACGAGCCGCAGCGGCGCACCGTTCTGGTTCGGCAGCACCCGGCCATAGAGGCCGACGGCGAGCAGCGCGAGCGGGTGCATCGCCTCATCGATACGCAGGCCCTCGACATAGGGCCACTCGAGCCAGCCGGCACTCTGGCCGGGCATCTGCCGCGGATCGTGCAGCGTCCTGAAGGCGACGAACTTCGCGTCGGCGGTGGGCTTGAACCGGCGCAGCAGATCGCCGAGCGGAAAGCCGACCCACGGAATCACCATCGACCATCGCTCGACACAGCGCAGGCGGTAGACGCGCTCCTCGAGTGCGTGCGGCTTCAGGATGTCCTCGAGCGTGAAGCTTCCGCGCGTTTCGGCTTCGCCCGCGATCGTCACGCTCCACGGCCGCGTGCGCAGAGTCGCGGCATTGCGCTGCGGATCGCCCTTGCCGGTGCCGAACTCGTAGAAATTGTTGTACGAAGTGATGTCCTCGTAGGCGGTGGTCGTTTCAGCCACCGAGTAGCGGGCGTTGCGTTTCGCGGCGAGCTTCGCGAGCGGTGGCGCTTCGGCCGCATCGCCCGCGCCTGCGAAGGCGAGGCTGGCGGTGGCCGCGGCGATCCAGCGACGCCGGTCGAGGTAGACCCCGGGCGGCGTGATCTCCGAGGGTGGCGGTTGATGATATTTAAATATCAATTTGTTACGTGATATTGCTAATGCGTTTTAGCATTACTTGCGGGCCGATCCGAAGGAGGGCGCCTGTGCATTTGGAGTGCGTGGCGCGAATCATGTTCCCCGCCAGTCCACACATTCGATGCCAAGCACGGCCGCCTCGGCCCGCGCGCGGCGCGGACCGTTCACCAGCACGCCCCGTTCAGCGAGGCGCATATGGGGAAGGTCCGAGCTGCCATTGCCATAGGCCGTGATGCTCGCCACCGGGGCGAGATCGGCACGCAGGCGCTCGAGGCAGCGGGCCTTCTCCTCGCCTCGCCGGTTGGGCGTCGCGAGCGCACCGTCGAGCACGCCATCCTCCCAGCGCACTCCGGTGCAGACCACGTGATCGAAGCCGAGGAGTTTGCCCAGCGCCGGCACGTACAGGTCGACGCTCGCCGACATCAGCACCAGCGTAGCGCCGCGCTGGCGCTCGCGGGCGAGCGCGGCGACGGCACCCGGCAGCAGGTCACGCGCGATCACTCGCGGCAGGTAGGCTGCATTCCAGGCCTCGATCGCCGCGCGCGTCTCCCCGCGCAGCGTGTGCCGCAGGAGCGCCGCCTTCAGCCGGCCGCGATCGCGTCCGGCGAACAGGTAGGCGAGGAGAGCGGGTACGACGGCGAGCAGCCTCGCGAGACGCCATGGGCGTCGCGCGAGGTAGCGCCAGACATACGGAAAGAGCGTGTCGCGGCGTGTGATCGTGCCGTCGAGATCGAAGACCGCGACCACACGCCCGACGGTGCTCATCAGGCGGCGGCGCGGCTCGCTCCGGCGAGCTGTCGCAGTACGTACTGCAGGATGCCGCCGTGCCGATAGTAGTCGCGTTCCTTCGGCGTATCGATGCGCACGCGCGCCTCGAAGGTGATCGGCTTGCCGCCGTCGAGCGGCGTGGCCACCACTTTCACCGTCTTCGAGGTCTCGTCCGCGACCCCCACGATGTCGATGACTTCACGGCCAGTGAGCCCCAGGCTCGCGGCGCTCTCGCCCGCGGGGAACTGCAGCGGCAACACGCCCATGCCGATCAGGTTCGAACGGTGGATGCGCTCGAAGCTCTCGGCGATCACGGCCTTCACGCCAAGCAGCATCGTGCCTTTCGCGGCCCAGTCGCGCGAGGAGCCGGTGCCGTATTCCTTGCCCGCGAGCACCACGAGCGGCGTGCGCTCCGTCCTGTAACGCATGGCGGCGTCGTAGATGCTCGATTGCTCGCCCGACGGCAGATGCACGGTGACGCCGCCCTCGGTGCCCGGGGCCAGCAGGTTGCGCAGGCGGATGTTGGCGAAGGTGCCGCGCATCATCACTTCGTGGTTGCCGCGGCGGGAACCGTAGGAGTTGAAGTCCTTCTGCTCCACGCCCTGCTCGGTGAGGTAGCGGGCAGCCGGGCTCGACTTGGCGATATTGCCGGCCGGCGATATGTGGTCGGTCGTGACCGAGTCGCCGAGCAGCGCCAGAACGCGCGCGCCCTTGATGTCGCTGACCGCCTCGGGCTGCATGGTCATGCCGTCGAAGTAGGGCGGATTCTTGACGTAAGTGGACCTGTCATCCCACTTGTAGATCTTGCCCGCCGGGACCTTGATGCTCGACCAATGCTCGTCGCCCGCGAAGACGCCCTCATAGCTCTTGCGGAACATGCCCGAATCGATCGCGCGCTGAACGGTGTCGGCCACTTCATGATCGGCCGGCCAGATATCCTTCAGGTAGACCGGCTTGCCGTCGGCATCGTTGCCGAGCGCATCGGTGGTGAGGTCGATGTCGAGCGTGCCGGCAAGTGCGTAGGCGACCACCAGCGGCGGGGAGGCCAGGAAGTTCATCTTCACTTCCGGATGCACGCGCCCCTCGAAGTTGCGGTTGCCCGACAGCACTGACGTCGCGACGATGTCGCCGGCCGCCACGGCCGCCGAAATCTCCGGTCGCAGCGGCCCGGAGTTGCCGATACAGGTGGTGCAGCCGTAGCCGACGAGATAGAAGCCCGCGCTGGCAAGATCGTCGAGCAGCTCGGCCTTGCGCAGGTAGTCGGTGACGACACGTGAACCGGGCGCGAGGCTCGTCTTGACCCAGGGCTTGGCGGTGAGTCCGCGCCGCGCCGCATTGCGCGCGAGCAGGCCTGCGCCGATCATCACGTAGGGGTTCGAGGTGTTGGTGCAGCTCGTGATCGCCGCGATCAGCACGGCACCGTCGCTCAACTCGAAGCTCCTGCCATCGAGCGTGACCTGCGCGCCGCCCGTCGCGCCGGACTTCCTGGCCCGCTCCTCGGCCATCGGCTTCAGCGCCGTGCGGTAGGCGGCCTGCGCGCTGCGCAGCGGCACGCGATCCTGCGGGCGCTTGGGGCCGGCGAGGCTCGGCTCGACGCTCGCGAGGTCCAGTTCGAGCACGTCCGAATACTCGGCTTCACGCATGCCGTTCGTGCGCCACAGGCCCTGCGCGCGAGCGTAGGCTTCGACCAGCGCGCGCTCCCCGCGGAGGAGCGCTACGTCACCGTGCACACGCTCG